>NZ_JBEZEZ010000020.1:0-163901 GCF_040649155.1 Streptosporangium sp. NPDC049046
TTACGGGGCTGCGTCGGCGCGCGGCGTTGGGGGGGGGCGCCGACGTGTGCCCGCTCGGCGGGAGAGGGTCAGGTCGCCGTGCAGGTGAGGGTTGGGGCGTTACCGGAGCCGGAGCCGATGAATCCGAAGGTGGTGGAGGCGCCGGCGCCCAGCGAGCCGTTGTAGGCGGCGTTGCGGGCGGTGACCGCGGATCCGTTCGCGGTCACGGTCGCGCTCCAGGACGAGCTGATCCTCTCGCCGTTGGCGAAGGTCCAGTTCACCGTCCAGCCGGTGATCGCCCTGGAGCCGGCGGTCACGCTCACGTCGGCCTGGAAGCCACCGGACCACTGGGAGGTGACGCGGTAGGTGGCCGAGCAGCCGCCCGTACCCGGAGTCGGAGTCGGGGTGGGAGTGGGAGTGGGGGTCGGCGTGGGCGTGGGAGTGGGAGTCGGGGTCGGGTTGGGGTTCGTGCCGCCGGTGAAGTTGACGTCACTGCAGAAGTAGTACGACTGGTCGAGGTGGCTCGCCTGCCAGACGGTGTAGACGATGTGGTGACCGGTACGGCCCGGCGCGTTCACCGGGATGGCCGTGGTGGTGCCCGTCGGCCTCCTGCCCAGCTCGTTGACGAGTTCCAGGTCACTCCACTTCAGCGCCTGGGTCTTGGGGTTGAAGCCCTGTTTGGTGACGTAGACGCGGATGTAGTCCGCGCCGTGCGAGGCCTGGTCCAGCAGGTTCATCGTGAACGAGGAGGGACGGTCCACGGTCTTCCACGCGCCCACCGTGTCCATGGTCCGGTAACGGCCGTTCTCGGTCCGGCCGCCGCTGCACAGCTGTCCGTCGGGGATCGCGCCCTGGTGGTTGCCGCCGACGTTCTCGCGGAACAGCCCGTTCCAGTTCCACATCGCGTTGGGGTTGTCCTGCCATGCCTGCCAGCACATCGGGTCCTGCTGGGCCATGGCCGGGTTCTGGAAGTCACCTCCCCAGCGCTCCCAGCAGCCGTAGTTGCGCGAAGGCGGGTCGCTGATCGAGCCGTGCGCCGAGGCGGGGCCCGCCAGCACGGTGGTGAACATGAGCGCGGTCGCGAGCGCGACGGCGGCCGCGACGACCATCCGCCAGACCGGGACTCGGTGGACGGTGACGCCGTCGGACACGTGCACTTGGTCGCGCAGAAGTCGGAGCGTACGTGGCCTCATCGTGTGAAGGTCTCCTTTTGAAGGCCGGGATTTCGAATGCCGGGATGACGAGTCCTGGCGCGCCGAGTGAGGGCGGAGTCCTCACGCCAGAGGGTCACCACCGTCGCCCACCCCCCGGCCCCGGAGCAACCGTGGCGCACACTCCCCGGACGGCGACCGCCCGGGAACTGGCCATACGCTACAAAACGGATGAAAGGTTCATTTCCCACGACTTTTCCCGGAGGCGGCCCCGGTATCCGTTCCCGACGTCCGCCCGGAGGCGGCGCTCTCACCCCGTCCGCCGAAAGCGATCGGCAATCGCGACGAGCGACAAGCCCGCTGAGCGTGGACACCGTCATGACTTGCCCGAAGGCCCCGGCCCGAGGGCGCGGCCGTCAACGTAGCCGGCGATGTCACCGTCAAGCGGCAGCGCTGTTGGTTTCGTACCGGGACGTGATCCATGCCGAGGCCGGCTCGGCGGTCACATCCGACGCCCCTTGGGGCGAATCTTGATCTCGCGCATGTCGGTCACCGCGAGCTGCAGGATCTCGTGCGAATGCCCGTGCGCCTCCAGCGCGGCCATCGCGCCGAGCGCCGCCTCGTCCTGGCCGTCGTCCGGACCTGCCGGCACCTGGCAGCGGAAGGTGAAGGCCGTCATGCTTTGATCGTGGGTGAACGTCCCGGCCTCGGTGTAGGCGAGGTCGCCCGCGGCCAGGACGGCCACCCGCCCCGCGTCGTCGAGCCCGGTGAACTTCCCTCTGATCGTCACTCTGAACAACTGCTCATCCCTCTCGTACGGCATAGCCGAGCAGGCGCTCCCCCATGAGGCCCTCCGCGGCGTCGATCAGCTTCAGCACGTCCGTGGCGATGACGTCCGGCCGCTCGCCGGCCGTGGTCCGCCTGCCGATCTCCGACAGGACCATGCTGTGCAGGCTCCCAAGCTGCCAGGCGACAGCCTGCGGCACCGGGTCGCCGGACTCGGCACCGGTCTCCTGGACCAACCGATCGGCCAGCTCGGCGGTCATCTGGTGGGCAAGCCGCTCAAGCCGGGCGGTCAGCGTGGGCGCGGCTCGCATCATCTCCAGCACGCGGCCGAATCCCTCGCTCAGCCCGACCTTGCGCTCATGCCCGCTCACCTCCTGCCGCAGCCGCGCCAGGACCGCGTCGGCCGCCGACTGGCCGGGCTCACGCCCGCGCACCATGTCGGCCAGTCGCTGCGGGGATGCCTCCTCCGGGGGCAGGACGAGGTCCTCCTTGGTGTGGAAGTAGTTGTAGACGGTGTTGACCGACACCTCGGCAGCCGCAGCGATCTCGGCGATCGTGACGTTGTCGAAGCCACGCGCGACGAACAGGCCGAGGGCCACATCGGAGACACGTTGCCGGGTCTGTCGCTTCTTGCGTTCGCGCAGGCCCTCAGACATATTTGGAGCCTACTGAAAATTTGGGGTCGATTGCAATTTTGTGTCTTCCGCATCATCTTGGCGCCCAGGCCGTCAAGCCACGCCTCACGCACCTCGACGTGACGCGCGCCTGGGATCGAGCGCGAGCAGTCGGACACCGTCAAAGAAACCGTCGAACAAACCGGCAACCGGCCGCCAAGACCCCCGGCGGCCCCTCGGAGGGAGCCGCACGTGATGCCGATGATCCCGGATGCCCGCTCCGGGAAGCTCGCTCACCGGCCTGGGAGTCCTCACTCACCTCGCCCGGCTCCGGCCTGAGCGCAGACGCGCGGACTCGCCGGAACCGAATGAGATCTAGCTGAACGACACCGACCGCAGGGAGCAGTTGGTCATCCACGGGCCAGGGTTGACCGGTGCCGTGGAGCACCTCCAACTCGCGGTGATGCTGGTTGTCCCGGCGGGAATGCTGGTGTACTCGGACGTTCCGTCGAAGTCGCCATACGGGGAGTGGCCGCTGCTGCACAGGGCCCTGACCCCCATGCCTGTGGCCCCGGCGGGCAGCGCCTGGGTGAACTGGAACGCGTACGTGCCTGGAACGGTGACCAGGCCGGGGACTATCTGGGACGATCCGGTGGAGAGCCTCACGTTCAAGGGATACCAGTTGCTGACATTTCCATAGTGGTTGGAATTGGTGCACTCCACCCTGCCGTACAGTACGGCGCTGGTCGCGGCGGCGGGTTGCGCCACGCTCACGACACCCAACGCGCAGGTGACGATGAGCGCGGATCCGAGCGCCAGCCCTCGACGAAGCAGTTTCGCGGCGAGCATCTCCGTTCCTCCTTAATACTTCTGACATCGGCCACCGCGAATTCAGCATCCTCACCCGGCACGGTCAACGGTCGAGCGATTTCAACAGAGCCGCAACCATTACGGCGAGGTGATCTCGAAGTCCGAATCCATCGCCGGTCGATTCGTCGTCTTGCAGGGAAACGACCGCGCGGGAGAACGTGCAACCAGCGACGTTGATGAAATTTCCATGGACGCCGACACTGAAGGCGTATGTCTGATGTTTCGGTCCGCCGATCGCGAGTCGCGTCCGGCACCCTTGAAAGATTCAAGGGTGCCGGGACGCCGCGTCGGCTCAGTCGAGGATCTGGACGTACCCGTCGGTTCCGTGCACGCGGATCCGCTGCCCGTCCCGGATCAGCCGGGTGGCCTGCTCCACCCCCACGACGGCCGGCAGGCCGTACTCCCGCGCGATCACCGCCCCGTGCGTCATCAGGCCGCCCACCTCCGTCACCAGTCCGGCGACGGTGACGAACAGGGGGGTCCAGCCAGGGTCGGTGTAGGCGGTGACCAGGATGTCGCCCGCCTCCAGGTCGGCCCGCGCCATGTCCGTGACGACCCGGGCACGGCCTTCGACGGTCCCGGCCGAGACCGGGAGACCGGCCAGCGCGCCGGACGGGGCGTCCTCACGCCGATACCGGCCGGTGATGACCTCGCCGTCCGAGGTGAGGACCCGGGGCGGCGTGAGCGCCTCGTACGACCGGAACGCCTCCCGCCTTTCGAGAATGAGCTCGGCGTCCGCGTCGTTGGTGCGCACGACTTCCCGCAACTCAGGAAAACGAAGGAAGAAGATGTCTTCTTTCTCGCGCAGGACGCCGGAGCGGACGAGGCGGTCGGCCTCCCTCAGCAACGCCTGCTTGTAGACGAAGTAGCGGCTGACCTTGCCGTACTTGGGATACTCCCGATATCCGGCGAAGGTGCGGACGCGGTCGATCATCCGCTTGGTCTCCTCGGCCTTCCGCTCCCCGAGGGGCAGGGCGCGCAGTCGCGTCAGAAGTTCCTGCTCTTTCGCTCGTGACTGCAGGAGTCCCTGTTCGAAGTGTCGTTTGCCGGCGCCCGGCTCGAAGTTCCTGATGTTGCCGAGGATGGTGGGCACGAGCGTGGCGGGTTGCTCGCTCCAGCGCGTCCTGGTGATGTCGATCTCGCCCGTGCAGCGCATGCCGTAGTCGTCGAGGTAGCCCCGGATGGCGTCACGTGCCTCCTGCCCGCCGGCGAGCCCGGCCAGCTCGTTCAGGAAGCCGTCGCCCTCCCGGCCTTCGTCCACGACGCGCTGCAGGAACGTCACGACGTCGGCGTACGGTCTGATCGTGTCCGCCACGTCGAGGAGCGCCAGCCCCATCTCGGAGGTGACGTTGTGCGGGACGGACTGCGTGAGCGCGTCGGCCGCGTTCTTCTCCCCCAGCCACGCCTCGAGGTGGTCGTTGAGCCACCAGGCCGCCTCCATCCCCGCCATGATCACCTGAAGGCTCCGCGGATCGAACAGGATGCGCTGCAGCTCCGCGATGTCGGCCTGGATGAAGTCGAGCAGCGCCGTCCCCGACAAGAGCTGGATCTCGCTCCGCAGGGTGGCGACGGACTCCTGACTGTGTCGGATCAGCTCGGTGACGACGGCCGGATCGGTCTCGATCGGAGCGGGTGGGGCACCGGCCGGTGCGGCGACGGAGTCCTCGTCGGGAACCGAGCGGATGAAGTCGCCGCGGTCGAGGACGGTCTGCAGCGCGTCCCGGATCAGCGGGTCGGATTTCCCCAGGGTCCCGAGGATGCTCGCGCGTCCCGCGGGCGTCGCCAGGGCAGGGGCCACGTCGACGAACAACCGTCCGCCCGCCTCGGGCATCGGCCTCGGGGTCGTCATCTGCCACACGGAGAGTCCCAGCGGCTTCATCGCGTCGGTCATCATCTGCTGGTGGCCGACGGAGACGTAGAGGTGGTTGTCCTGGTCGTCGGTCTCCGGGACGGGGAACAGGGTGGTGATCGCCCGGCTCTGGACGATGTGGAAGTCGTCGCCGACCAGGCACCACTCGATGTCCTGTGGCCTGCCGAAGTGCGCTTCGATGCGCCGGCCCAGCCGCACCAGACGCACGACCTGTGCGTCCGTCAGGGCCGGCTGCGTCTGACGCCCCGGCTCGACGGGTGCCTCCTGGGTGCCGCCTGCCTGCGACGCCTGGACGAACCGCGACTTGGTCGCGACCGCCGTGGTGACGATCCGGTCGTCGCGCACCGCGTAGACGTCCCCGGCGACCAGGCCGGAGACCAGCGCCTCGCCGAGCCCCCAGCCGGCCTCCACGGTGGCGATCTTCCGGTTCGAGGTCACGGGATCGGCGGTGAAGAGGATCCCTGCCGCGTCGGGGAACACCATCCGCTGTACGACCACGGCCATCCGCACCCTGCGGTCGTCGAAGCCGTTACGGCGCCGGTAGGTCACCGCCCGCTCGGTGAACAGCGAGGCCCAGCACATTCGGATGTGCGCAAGGATCTCCGGCAGGCCCACGATGTTCAGGTACGAGTCCTGCTGGCCGGCGAAGGACGCGGTCGGCAGGTCCTCGGCCGTCGCGCTGGAACGCACCGCGCAGGATTCCTGCTCCCCGAGCCGGGCGAGCGACTCACCGATCGCCGCCACGAGATCGGCGGGAATCGTCACGCCTTCGACGACGCGGCGGATCTCGGCGCTCAGGGTGCGGATCGCCGCGTGGTCGTCCGGTTTCACGCGCGACAGCAGATCAAGCTGAGCGTTGATCGACGGTGCCTCGGCGACGACCCGCTGGAAGGCCTCCGTCGTGACGCAGAAGCCGTCCGGCACGCGAATGCCGTTGATTCGCGAGAGCTCGCCCAGGTGCGCCCCCTTTCCTCCGACGTCCGCGATATCCGTCGAGTCGATCTCCTCGAAACCCCGTACGTAACCCAATTCCGTTGCCCCCATCGTTCGTCGGGTCGGTTCGCAACGGGCAGTATGAAGTACTTTTTGATGTCTCATGAGGCGCGCGAATCTGGTACAAAATGAAAAGGGCGAGGTGCGGCGCGTCCCCAGTCCTCGGAACGCGAAGAGCCCGGCCCCCTCGCGACGCGAGAAGACCGGGTCGTACGGATCCCACTACCTGAGCGCGAGCCACCGATCCGCCGCCACCACCGCGATCCACGCCATCCCGGTGAGCGCGCCGATCGCCAGGGTCAGCGATCCGGCCGTTCCGCCCGTCATCGCCCACCCGTTGCCGAGGGCGAAGACCAGACCGCTGAGCCGCGAGGCGGCGGCGAAGCCGGGGCGGCCCGCCCGGGAGAAGTGGCGGCCCAGCACGAAGCAGGCCACGATGTACGCGGTGAACGCGATGGACCCGGCGACCATGTGCATGAGGCCGCTCGCGCTCAACGTGCCCGTCTGACCCAGCGGAGTGCCCGCGGGGAAGCCGTCGCCCGGATCCATGACGAACACCCCGGCCGCGGCCATCGCGATCCCCGCGACCAGGACCAGCCGGGGCGCCCAGGTGCCACCGGGCGTACCCCGCAGCGCGCGGCCCAGGCCGATCGCGCCGGCCACCGTCAGAACCCCGCTGACCAGGAAATTGGTGATCTGCAGCCAGCCCAGGTGACCGGTGCTCAGCATGCTCAGAGGATGACGCGTCAGATCGAAGCCCTCGCGGGTGAACACCTGCGCCAGCGACACGGCCGCGAAGAGAGGCGCGGCGGCGACGGCGCAGGTGAGCAGCACACGCGTCGCCGGGGTGGCGGAACGGGTGGCGGTGGGTCCGGGGTGCAAGGCGGTCATGACGGTTTCCTCTCTGCCGCGACGGGAATCCGTCGCCGTACTCGTTCCGCCGGTCTCACCCGGCCTCGCTGACGCGTCGAACGAGAAGGCCGGGATTCGACGCCGTCACGCCATCACACCCCTGAACTGCGCCGATGCCGATCCGACCGCATTCCCTGTCACATCGGACCGTGCCCCTGGCGGCTCCTCCCCCGATCGCAGGCGCGAACAGACGCGAAAAAGGCCACCGCCGTCATCGACGAGTCGCCGTGACCGTGGAACGCAGGTCAGGCAACCGGGCGGATCTTCCCCCCGGCCACCCGACGCAGCGTCGCCGCCAACCGGTCGCGCGCCTCGATCTGGACGGCGATGCGCTCGTCAGGGACGGCGAGGCGATCCAGCGCGATCTGAACGCCCCTGTCCGGTGGTGGTGCGGCCACCACTGGCGAAGCCGCTGATCTGGGAGGTGTCAGGTTGATCTGAACGATCCGGGGTGGGGGTGTTCGAATTCAGGTGGCATTCCCGGTGAATCTCAGCGCTGTGGCCGCGCCATCGGTGAGGGCAGGGCGGCGAGGTGGTCTTGGAGTTCGGCGTGGCGGAACTGGTAGATCGGGCCGACGGTGCGGAGCAGCCCGAGGCGGTGGGCGTCGTCGAGAAACGCCATCAGCTTGCGGGGTAGATGCTTTTTCTTGGCCAGTCGCCAGACAGCGATGGTGTAGGCCAGCCAGGCATGGTGGTTTCCCTTCGCGATCCCGAACGCGATCCCGACAGCGATCCCGATCGCGATTCCGACTGTGAGCCCGTCCGCGAGCCCGCCTGCGAGCCCACCCGCGAGCCCGAACGGGAGCCCGAACGTTATGGTTCGTAGCAGTGTCAGGGTTCTGTCGGCTTTCCAGCTCGTCAGCGGTGTGGTTGCGACCGTGGAGGACGCGGGCTGTTCCGCCCACTCCACCGCTCCGGCCGCGAACACGGCCGCGAACACGGCCGTGAGCGCAACCATGAGCCCGACCGTAAGCCCGACCGTGAGCCCGTCCGCGAGCACGACCACGAGCACGACCGCGAAGACGACCGCGAAGACGACCGTGAGCACGCCCCCGATCCCGCCCGCGAGCACGTTTCGCACGTGTTTGATGAGGTCGGCTGTTCTTCCTGGCAGATACAGGTTGGCATATCCGGGGGTCTCACTGAACCATGTACCACCCGCGAACCCGGCCGCGATACCGAACCCGAGTCCGACCGCGACACCCTCCACGATCCCGCCCGCGACTCCGACCACGAGCCCGACCGCGATACCGCTCAGAAGTCCGACTCGCCAGATGACGCGGCGGCGTTCGCTGTGAGGGATGGTGTTTTGGGCGAGGTGCCACCAGGCCAAGTCGTAGGTGTCATGGTCTTGTAGCACGCGGGCCAGGTAAGTCAGGTGCTCGCGAGCGCAGTCGGGTTTCCAGGCGATGCGGGGCCGGAAATGGTCGGCGGGGTTACGGCTGGGGAGACGGTCGTTGATGACAGCGACGACGAGACGGTCCAGCAGATGAGCCCGCAGCGTCGCGTCCTGCTGGGCCAAGGGACCGGTCAGCGGGACGGGGTCGGCGGCAGTGGTGATGTAGACGGTGCGAATCAGCCACAGTCCCAGCGCGGTTTCTGCCAGCCGACTCAGGCCTGGGCAGGAACCGTCACGCAGCGCGACCCAGATTGGGGCCCAGTCATGGCGAGGCGTCGGTGGCAGGGTGGTGCGCAGGTAGGTTTCGGCGGCGTCAGGAGTGATGGCGGCCGGGGCGATGACCGCGGTGGCGGTCAGTACATCCCCGGCCTGCCTGACCGCTTGGTCGTATTCGGTGGTGCGGCTGGTGAGAATGAACTGATCGCCGGAGGCCAGCCACCGATTCAACGCCGAGATCACCGCGATGCGGGCTTGCGGAGGAATTTCGTCCAAGCCGTCCAGGATGGGCAGGATGTGGCCGCGATCGAGCAGAGCCTTGGCGGCGCCTGTCCCGAACTGCGGGGCGGTCAGCGCCGGATAGTCCAAAGGCAGGCGCATGGCAAGCCAGTCGTGCAGCCGCGGGTGGAGGTCGATGTCCCAGCCGTTGACCGGCACCAGCACCGGCACCGGGTCGGCCGCGTCACGCCCCGGGGCCACCAGGTGCAGCAGTAGCTGGATGGCCAGGGTGGTCTTGCCACTGCCGGGTCCCCCGGTGATGACCAACCGCCGACGCCGCAACCCTTGAAAAGCATGAACCAGCTTGGGGATCTGGTCGCTGGATCCGCTGAACATCAACAGGTTCTCACCGACCAGCCGGGGATGGTCCATCACCCCGGCGTCGGTGACCAGGTGCCAGGAGATCCGGATCGGTTCGGGATCATCCAAGGACCGGATGGCCGCCTCGGTACGCCACTGCTGGAAGACCAGGCCGGTCAGCGCCTTCTTGGCCGCAGCGATGGTCTCTTCGGGGCTGGCCGGCGTCGAGGGTGAGCGGGCAAAGCGGTCGGTGAGCATCCCGTAGAGCGTCAGGGCAAGACTGCTCAGCGCGATGAACACACCGATCACACTCGCCGACTGGTCGGCCTCTTCCAGCATGTCCCGGGTGAACAGATAGAAGCCCATCGCACTCACCGTGCCGATGAACACGATGATGCCCGCCCATTTCAGAACGCGTCCCGACATAATCTCATCATTCCGTGACCGCAAGATCACATGAAGCGATACGAAGTGTGCGGGCACGGTGTGATCGGAATCGTTAGGCTGCCGTCACCCACCGTGGAACGGATTGAGACGGCGGTCGCCCCCGACATCCCCCGCACACGCCGCCGTGCTCGGGCAGCCTGCTCGGAACACGCCGGTGAACAGCGCCTCCACCGGTCGGTCGCCTCCACCGGCAGATGAACGCCCCCCGTCGACGGCGCATTGGATCAGCACCCGCCTCAAGCGTCCTCAGGATCTCGATGGCCGCTGTACGGCCTTGTCCGGATAACTCCGAACGCGTTCCCAGACGGCCTGCGCGTCGCCGATCGTCGATCCGACGAAAGGAGCACAACGTGCTGGCAATCGGCCGTACATCACGGTGGGCCGCGGGCATCGCCGTGGCACTCACACTGGTTCTGGCGTTTCCCACCGGCGCGCAGGCGGCGGTGGGCGATATCGGCTTCGTCCGGACGATCTCCTACAACGTGCCCGGAGCCGTACACATCGGCCCGGTCAACCCCCTCGACTGGGCGTCCGCGGCGACGATGCGGCCCACCGGCGACACCGTCTACGTCGTGGCCGGCGGCGACGGGGGGTCGGGCACGGCCAAACCGGCGATCTCCTCCTTCCGCCGGGCCGCAGATGACACCCTGACCTTCACCGAATGCATGGGCGGTGTCACGGGCTGCCGGCCGACGAGGGTGGGCGGCGTGGTGCTGCCCGACCGCCTGTACGCCGCCGGCTCCGTGGTGGCCGCCGGCTCCCACGTGTACGCCTCCACCCCCGCGGCGGTGGTCGGGTTCCGGACGTTGACCAACGGCGACCTCGACACCGACTTCTGCGCCTGGGACCACGACTGCGGTGGCGTCGCCGCCCTGCCCGGACTCGCCCCCTGGTCCACGGCCGACCACGCGCTGACCGCGACCGCCGACGGCCGCGACCTGTACCTGTACGCGGCGGGATCCGGCAAGGGCGCGGTCTACCACCTGCGCCACGACAACGGAACCGGCCGCCTGGCCTTCCACGGCTGCATCGGCGAGGCGATGCCCGGCTGCACCACGATCGGCCGCACCGGCGTGATGACCTCCGCGGGCGACGCGGTGCTGAGCGCCGACGGGCGCAGCCTCTACATCGTGGCCAGGAATCCCGGCTCGGTGACGCACTTCCGCCGGGACCTGGCCACCGGCTCGCTGGCAGAGACGGGCTGCCTCTCCGAGGCGGGGACGAGCGGCTGCAACGTCCCCACCACCGACGGCCTGCTCGGCATCACCAGGGGCGCCATCACCCCGGCCGGCGACAGCCTGTACGTCTCCGGCCCGGGCGGCGTCAGCCATCTGCGCCGCCTTACGGGCAACGGGGACCTCGCCTACCAGGGATGCATCGGCTTCGCCGCCGGGTGCAGGCCCACCGGCCCCCAGGGAGCGTACGTGGACGTGGCCGTCTCCGCCGACGGCGCGAGCGTCTACGGCAGCACCCAGGGCCCGTCGTTCACGTGGGGCGCGGCCACTCACCTGCGCCGCTCCTCCAACGGCGACCTCACATACGCGGGATGCGTCGGAGAAGGTCTGCCCGCCATGTGCAGGGAGATCGGGCCGACAGGCGTGATGAACCACGCCGGCCCGCTCCTCGCCCCCGACTCACGCGTGCTCTACAGCCTGGGCGTGCACTGGCGCGGGGCCTTGACCCAGCTCACGCGCCAGACCTCGTAGGCACGGCGTAGCCCCGCCGCAGCCGGCGCATTCCGGAGTCGGCGGTGAGAAGCATGGCGAGACGCTCGGCCGGGGACGCCTGGCCGAGCGTCGTTCGCGGTCGGGCAGGTGGAAAACGAACGCTTCAGATGCCACCCACCGCGTGGTGCCTGCTCAGATCTGGTTCGCGCCACCGTCGACGTGGATGTTCGCGCCGACGACGTAGCTGCTCTGCTCCGAGGCCAGGAAGGCCACGACCGCGGCGGCCTCCTCGGGCTGACCCATGCGGCCCTTGGCCACGGTCGCGGCGACATTCTCCTTGACGGCCCGGGCGGTCTCCTCGTCACCGAAAATGGCGGTGCCCCCGGGAGTCTCGATCCATGCCGGCGAGACCACGTTGACCCGGATGCCACGGCCCTTGAGCTCGTTGGACCACGTCCGCGCGAAGGACCTGACGGCCGCCTTCGACGCCGCGTACGCGCCGAACGCCTCCACTCCACGGTCGCCGGCCGTCGAACCGACCAGGACGATCGAGGCTCCGTCGTTGAGCAGCGGCAACGCCTTCTGCACGGTGAACAGCGTGCCTCGGACGTTGACCGCGAAGGTCTGGTCGAAGTGCTCCTCGGTGGTCTGCTCCAGCGTCACGAACGCACCGATCGCCGCGTTCGCCACGAGCACGTCCAAACCCCCGCCTCGCGCCCGGACCGCCTCGTAGAGCCGGTCCAGGTCCTCCGGCTTCGAGATGTCGCCGACGACCGCGGCGGCCCGATCCGCTCCGATGGTCTTGACGGCGGCCTCCAGTTCGGGCTCGCGCCGGCCGGTGACGAACACGTACGCGCCCTCGTCCGCCAGCCGTACGGCGGTGGCCAGACCGATACCGGTGCTGCCCCCGGTGACCACCGACGTCTTGCCTTCCAGCTGTCCCATGCGGGTATCTCCATCACTCTCTCGATGCCGATCCGTTCGACATCGATACTGCGAGAGATCGGGGATACCATCCATAATGCAAAATCCGGCATTCTTTACGTATCGTCCAGGAGGTGTCGCCGGTGCTCGGATTTGGGGATCCAGTGGCCGACGCGATCGGCCTGCTCCGGCCCCACACGGTGATCGGGCCCAGTCTCCGGGCCGCGGGAGAGTGGGCCTTGCGCTTCGACACGTTCCTGCACGTGCGGATCGGCGGCCTCGTACGCGGCACGTGCTGGTTGATCCTCGAAGGGCACGAGCCGGTGCTCCTGCGGGAGGGTGACACCTTCATGCTGGGCAACCCGCCGCCCTACGTGCTGGCCGGCACGCTCGACGCGAGCCCGCGCCCCGCGGAGCCGGTGTTGGCGGGTGCCGAAGACGGGTTCGTGCGGATCGGCCCGGAGTCCGAGGAGGACTTCTACCTCTGCGTCGGGCACATCGCGTTCGACGACGGGAACGCGGCCCTGCTGACCGATCTTCTGCCGCCGCTCGTGATCGTCCGCAGGGCCGATCCTCACGGCAGGCGGCTCGCGCAGCTGATCGATCTCCTCGCCACCGAGATCGGGATCGCCGCCGCCGGCGGCCCGCTGGTGCAGAACCACCTCGCACAGATCCTGCTCGTACACATGCTGCGTGCTCACGCCGGTCAGACAGACCGGCCAACCGGCTGGCTGGGTGCCCTGAACGAGGACGGCATCGGTGCCGCTCTGCGTGCCGTACACGCGGACGTGGCCCACTCCTGGAGCCTCAAGGAACTCGCCGAGATCAGCCACATGTCGCGTTCCGCGTTCGCCCAGGCCTTCAAGAACCACGTCGGGATCCCGCCGTTGGAGTACCTGATCCAATGGCGCATGAGCCTCGCGCGCGACGCCCTCGCCCGCGACACCCTGTCGATCTCCGAGCTCTCACGGGCCACGGGCTACCTGTCCGAGAGCGCGTTCAGCACCGCGTTCCGCCGCGTGGTCGGCTCATCGCCCGCACAGTTCCGGAACCAGGCCCGGCAGCCACCGTACTCGGCCGCGAACGAAAGCTGAAGCAGTCGTCCCGTGCTCAGCCGCGCCGCTCACATCGGCGACGAAGACACCGGCACACCGCCCGCCTGCCGCTGTCGAACGCCCTCTTGAACCATCTCGCCGACCTGATGCGCGGCACTCGAAGAAAATCGGCTCGCGGTGGCAGTGCCTGCAGTGCTGCGCTGTGACCAGCGGCCAGGCGACCTGGGTCACGTCTATCGGGGATGATGGCACGCGAATATCGCGTGGACGCGAGAGGAGTCCGATAAGAGCGCCGTGAGAGTGAAGAAGGACCGGCGCCATCCATGGTCGGATGTGTAAGCCAGGTGGCCGGAAGGGTCGGCTCTCGATTCATGATTACAAGGAGGGTTGAATCTCGTCGTGAGCGTCTCTGTCCGGGTCATTAACGGCATCCAGGAAAGGCCAGCCGCCGGACTTACGGTTAGCCTCAGTCGAGAGGTAGATGGTGAATTTTTGCAGCGATGGACCGGGCAAGCAGACGAAAGTGGGCAGGTCTTGAGCTTGTAGGAACTTTCACTGCCACCTGGAGCGTACAGGCTTGAATTCGATCTTGTTGACTACTTCTGCGCGCCGGCACGCGCCCTATAATTCGGCGATTGGGGTGTACTTCTTCATGGCCAACCGTGGCCATGTTTATAGGATCACGCTGCTGGCGACTCCCGCTAACTGCACCGTATTCAGGGAGGATGGGTAATGAAAGCTAAGCCAGGAGTGCCTTCGCAGTTCCTGCCCCTGCCCGCAGGTCATATCACAGCCGGTGTCGCCGTTCTGCCCTCAACAGGACTGCGCCTTGACAGTGGGATACCATTTGATAATTGGCTTGGAATTGGCCAGGGGTTGGCCGAGGCCGTGAGCAACTCGGCATGGTGCCTAGGCGACTGGCTGATTTACGGTGAAACTCGCTTCACCGGGCGTTACCGCAATGCTATCGAGCAAACCTCGCTTGATTACAAGACGCTTCGCAATTATGCGTGGGTCGCCAGGAAGTTCGCGCACGCAAGGCGAAGAGCGGGATTGAGCTTCGAGCATCACGCCGCAGTCGCCAGTCTCCCCGAACCGGAGCAGGACTATTGGCTTCGGAAGGCAGAGTTGTTTGGTTGGTCGAGGAACGACCTGCGGCGCGAGGTGCGCGCCAGCCTCGCCGCGCGCGGCGAGGACCTGGCTGACCGAGGTATCGCGGCTGGGGCAACCGCTGATGATCACGCCAGGGGTCACGATCATGCCAGGCATGAAGGTGCCGGTATCGGCGACAGCGCCATGGCCTTGAAACTGCACCTGGATGTCACCGACGATCAGCTTGCCATGATCACGGAGGCGGCCAGCAAGTCTCAGCTCTCCGTTGGAACGTGGGCGCAGCTGATGCTTGAGCAGGCCGCTCGCGCGGCTCTGGCATTCGCTTCGCGGGACCCGAACCCGGTGACGCGAGCCATCGGCTGACACTTGGCGGCGGACAGCGACACGGTGCCTGCCGGCAGCTCGGGCCTGGTGAATAACAAGTGAGGCCGCCCTGCTCCCCCTCACCAATCAAGCTGGGCGAACCGCTGAACGGCGTCGCGGTACGCCGCAGTCGCATCGGCGCGCGTATGCGAGGAGCCCTCGGAGTAGAGCAGAATGCGGATTTGCTCGCCTATCTCTTCGCTTCGATTGAAGCTGGCCTCGAACGGGAAGTCCGTGTGGGACCAGTCTTCGACCGCCTCCAGCGTGTCTAGGCCGAGCCGTAGCGCGGCGCCGGCGATGCTGTGGAAGCTGTTGAAACCAAACAGAGAAGCTGGCACTACTGCCCTGCCAACGGTGCGGGCCAATTGGGCCAGCGGAGTCCGGCCGCGCATGGTGACCTTCATCAGCTCCCGATGCGCCCGGGCAACGGCCTCCTTACCAGGTGCTGCGACGTCGATTCGCAGCGGGGCGACGTTGAGGAACATCCCCCGCGCATCCACGCCGTTCGGTACCGCGAGCCGGGTATTGACAGGGACGCCGGTCAGGATGCTCCGCCCGCCGACCAATCGCGCCTGCGCCTCAAGGTGGATCGCGAGAAGCACGGACTTCAACCCGGAGGAGGAACTCGCCGCAAGTCGGCTCAGCATCCGATTCTCCTGGCCTGCGATCTCCACCGAGTCCTGCCAGGTGTGGCAGTCGCGAGTGGTCTCGGCACTCGACTGCGTTTCCAGTCCGTCCAGGTACCGGCTCCACCACTGTGAGTCGGCGAGCGTGAGCGACTGGAAGAGCTGCTGCGCGCTATGCTCGCGGAGTCTGAAGCGGGGCGAGGCGTTCGAGGCAGATGACGTCGGCTGCTCGGGGGGCTGCCCGGTAAGTTCCGCGACGTAGCGCTCCAGGAATTCCACTAGGTTCAGATGGGTGCTCCACCCGTCAGCAATCGCATGCGGCTCGGTAAGGGTCAAGGTGATCGCCGTCTCGCTCAGGAGGTGGACCGTGATCGTCACGAGGGGCGGATCCTTCAGATCGATGGTCCGCGTGTTCTCGGCGTCAGCGAACTCGGCCAACCGTTGTTGCTGTTCACCCTCGTGGAGCCCCCGCAAGTCGCAAACTTTCACCAATGGCCGGTCGACATGGCTCAGTACGATTTGCATCGGGCGCGAGTAGCGATCCAAGTCCAGCAGCGAGCGGAACATTTCGTGCTCCCGCACCAAGCCAAGCCCTGCCGCCTCGAAGGCTGCGGGCTCCACGCGAGGTACGGTCAGACGCGAGGTCGCGACGTTGTGATAGGCCGGGACACCGATGGCGCCGCGGTCTCGGAGGGCAGCGGCCATGAGCATCCGGGTGGCCATCACGGCCTGTTGCTCGCTCATCGGGAAGGCATCCACGGCACTGGCCGGCAGCCGTCGGCGATCATCCGGCGAGACCAGACCCAGCGCGGGTATCTGCGCCCATCGGTCGTCTGGGACCTCGAATGCCTCCACCTCGCTGGCTCCGGCTGCCGCGTAGAGCGTCGCGCGGACAGACTCGGAGATGGTGTCGCGGCCCCGACCTGTCACGATCGCTCCCCCGTTGGACGTGCTCGGGCCGCGAGGGACTCGAGCTCGTCATCTTCTAGTACGTCGCGAATGGTGAGTTCGACACCCCGTGTGCGCGCGATGGCGACAAAGCGCACACACAAGATTGAGTCGCCGCCAACGGCGAAGAAGCGCGCCGAGCGGTCAGGCGGTGCATCAAGGCCGAGAAGCTCAACCCAGATGCTCCCGATCAGCTCTTGAGTTTCATCGATGGTTCTCACGGCTGCCTCCTGAGGTCCGAGAGCCTTCCTTGGCTACGGGGATCCACGGATCCGCTGGCCCTTCTATCGCGACACCAGATGGTCTCCCATGACCATCGCGTCGATGTCTATCCGAGAGAACGTCGCCACCGCGTCCTCGGGTGAGCAGACGATCGGCTCCCCGCGCGAGTTGAACGAGGTGTTGAGCAGGACCGGAATGCCGGTGATTGCCCGGAAGGCATCGATCAACCGCCAGTAGAGCTCGTTGTCCTCGCGTCGCACCACCTGGATCCGGGCAGTGCCGTCGACGTGCGTCACCGCCCCAAGTCTCGGACGCCAAGCCTCACGAACATCGACGGTTTCGATCATCCACAGATACTCGTCAGGATCGTCGATCTCGAAGCACTGCTCTGCGTACTCGTGCAAGACCGCCGGCGCGAGCGGCCGGAATTCCTCCCGTTGCTTGACCATTGAGTTGATCCGGTCCCTCATCTCGACGGTTCGTGGATCGGCGAGAATGCTACGGTTCCCCAGCGCTCGCGGGCCGTATTCCATCCGGCCCTGGAAGAGCGCGACGACCTTTCCGTCACTCAGAAGCCCAGCAACCTCAGCGACGAGGTCGTTGAGTTCGCATCGCCGCCATCGCAGGTCGGTGCGCTCCAGCGTGGCCTGGATGCGCTCGGAGGTGAATGCCGGACCGAGGTAGGGCAGCCCGATGCGCGGGCGAACCCGCTTCCTGGGCACCTCGGCGCCCTCCTCCTCCATCACCACCAGCGCCGCACCCAGCGCCGTTCCGTCGTCGCCGGCCGCTGGCTGGGCGAACTGTCGCCGGTACATCCCGCTCTTGCGGATGGCCTGGTTGACGACGCAGTTCAGGGCCACGCCGCCGGCCAGGCATAGATTCTCGCTGGACTGCTCATCCCGGTGCGCCGCCAGGAAGCCGACGACGGTCTCCTCGGTCACGGCCTGCAGCGCCGCGGCGATGTCGAGGTGACGCTGCTCAAGGTTCGCACCCGGTTCCCGGGGCGGGCCGAGAACCGAGGCGAGATGTTCCAATGACCTCTGGTAAGTAGCGCGTTCCTGTGCTGTTTCGTTCAAGTATGTTAGAGGCGTGGTGTAACGGCCGTCGTTTTGACGGACGATAAGGGTGTCGAACGCCGGACGAAGTCGCTGCGGGTCCCCGTAAGGTGCCAGCCCCATGACCTTGTACTCGTCGAAGTTCATCCAAAATCCCAAATGCATGGTAACCAGCCCGTAGACGAGTCCCACGGAGTGCAGTCCGCGCACCTGGCCGCGCAACCGCAGTCCCTGCGATCCGCCTTTGTAAAGCGACGTGCTCTCGAACTCCCCAATCCCGTCGGCGACCAGGACATCGGCAGAGCCGAAGCCGGAACAGTGCAACGCGCTAGCGGCGTGGGCCTGGTGGTGCAATATCGGGATGACCTTCAGGTCATCGCTCCAGAGTTCCCTTGGAAATGCTGCGAATAGATCGCGGTGTATGACCTCTGGCGCGTACACATGCTTGTATTCTTCGATCGCCCCTTCGGATTCGAAGTATGTCTGGTACCGGCCGAAGTCAAAGTTGTGCGCGACCGCGCTCACGTCACGCGGAGTGATGCCGGCCGCTCCGAGCACATACTCGATCGCGGCCTGCGGGAATTCTCCGGTGCCCTTGCGCCGCACGAAACGCTCCTCGGCCGCGGCGGCCACGATGCCATCCTCGGTGACGAGAGCCGCCGCCGAGTCCGCCCCCTGGGCGAGCCGATATACGCGCTCACCCAACCCCGGAAACGACCGCCGCATGTATGGCTGGCTCTGGCCCAGCCCGCTAATTCCCAGGACATACCGCACGATTGCTGATCCTCTCTTGTCGACACTGCCGGTTCGCATCGGTTTCTTCGATCTCGATGAACCTTGGGCAGGTGTTTCGTCGGCGGCTCCAGCCCGGCCGGGCCTGGCCTGGTCAGGTCAGGTCAGGTCAGGTCATCGCCACCGCGATCCGTCGCTCCCCTTCGTACGGTTCGCGTCCGTGGGCCGTCAGCATGTTGTCGATCATCAGCAGGTCGCCTTGCCGGTAGTCGAACCGTGTCGCTGCCTCACGATATTTCTCGCGGATGTGTGCGCATACCTCCGCTGGAATTTCCGCCCCGTCACCATAGACGGTGTTATTGGGAAGGCCGGACCTTCCGAAAAGCTCCTCAAGGACTCCGATGACACGCTCGGGAAGAGTTGTCCAGTGGAAGAAGGCTATGTGGTTGAACCATAGTTCATCGCCGTTTTCTGGATGGCGATGAAGAGCCACTCGATCGGCTACGGTGCGGAGAGTCCCGTCGCTGTTCCAGTGCGTTTGTATGCCGTTGTTTCCGCAGTAGAGATCCACGGCTTCGCGGCTTGTGGTTCCAAATACCTCGCTCCACGGCAGGCCGATCTGTGGATGGTAATTTCGGATGTGCCGCCAGCCGCGCCTGCGGAACTCCTCGACGAGGTCGACGTCAAGCGAGGCGGTGACCTGACGCACGTCGGCTAGTGGCGTTGCCCCGCCTGAAGTGGGCGGCCGCTGGCAGAAGAAGAAGAGCCTGCCCGGCCAGGTCGCCTGGTAAGAGTTTTCATTGTGGAAGAATATTTCCTCCTCCCGGGTGTACTCGGTCGACGTGTAGATTCCGGACTCGAGTTGCTTTCGCGGTGTGGAGCGCTCCGTATATGGCAACGGATCGCCGCCCAGTGCCTGAACCGCCTTCGCGAAGTCGGCTGTGCTTTCGAGGGGAAATCCTCGGAACAGGACACGGCCCGCTGACATCAGCCGCTCGTTGATATACCGGGACTGCTCGTCGTTCAGCCTGGCGGTCAGGTCACCGTTCAGGTCGGTTGGCGTGATCGGGGTGTCCGGCATCTTTCCTGTCACTCCCATGACGCGCTCGACTTTCCACGTTCTGTGACGTTGATCTGTGTGTTGATCCGAATGAAACGCGGCAGCGCATAGGACGGAAATGTCTGGCGCAGGTGCGCGAGAAGATCGCTTTGGGTCGTCCCGCCGTCCCGAGTCACCACGGCCGAGTGGAGGCCGTGCACCTCGTCCGCCTGGACGGCGGCGCTCACCACCCCTGGAAAGGCATTGAGGCAAGACTCAAGAGCGGCCAGGTTGATCCGAAAGCCGGCGACCTTCGCCTCCCGTCCCAGCCGGCCGACGTAGGTGTAGGTTCCGTCGTGGTCGCGCCGCACGCGATCTCCGCTGTGGTAGCTGCGCTTGCCTGCGGAACCGGGGAAAGGTCGCAACTGCCCGCGGCCATCCGCGGCGTCGTCCGAGTTCGAGGCGGTGAGGTAACCAGTCGCCACCTGCACCCCGGCGATTACCAGCTCACCCTCCTCAAGCTCGTCTCCGGCCTGGGGCGGCTGTCCCTCGATACTCAACTCCACACCTGGCGGGGCGGTCCCGATCGGAATCTCGTGACCGGTGAAGCCGGCCGGCACGGTGTAGCGGCAGCAGCCCACAGTCGCCTCGGAAGGGCCGTACTCGTTGACCACCAGCGTGTCGGGGAGGCTGTGCCGCCAGCGGGCAATACTTTGCCCGTAGAGGGCCTCACCTCCGACAACCAGGAGTGGCATCGAGCACCGGGCTCCACGCGCCTCCAGCAGCTCACACAGCATGTTGACCTGGCTTGGCGTCATCTTGACGAAACTGGAGCCCTGGAGGATGCCGGGGTCGGTGGCGACCTGAAGCGGCCAACGCAAGGGATCGAGAACCTGTACCCGTCTGCCGTTCAGGAGCGGTCCGAGGAGGCTGGTGATCGTCAGGTCGAAGCCCAGCGAGGTAAACAGCGGTGCCCCCCATCCTCGGGTGCAGTCGTACTCGCGCATCGACCAGTCGAGGTAGGCCCGCACGGCAGGCTCGGGTACGACGACTCCCTTCGGATCGCCGCTGGTGCCTGAGGTGAAGATCACGTACACGGTGTCCTGCGGGACGGTTGGTATGAGGCGGTTGGCGCCTGGATCGTTGGCCACGTCTCCAGGGCTGAACCAGACGACGCCGTCGGTCGTCCCGCCGGCGTCCCCGAGGATGAAGGCGGCACCGCACAGACGGGCGATCCTGGCGGCAGTGCGTGGCGGCACGCGGAGATCGATCGGAGCAAAGGCGGCTCCGGTCATCAGGATGGCCACGATCTGAACGAGGGCGGTCGTGCTCGGGGCCGCCTGGATAGGCACGATCGCCCCGGGTCCGGCCCCGCGTCGGCGCAAATGGATGGCGACCTCGCGTGCGTGCGAGAGTAGCTGCGCATGGGTGGTGACCGCGCCCTGCTCGATGACCGCGGCGGCGGTGGAACCGGTCAGTTCGCCGACAAGGCTGTGCGCGCGCGTGGTCACGGCCTTGCCAATTCTGCGCAGTCGACGAGGTCGCCGACGGCGACCAGCAAACGACGCACGCCCGTATAGGGGTTACGAGCGTGGCTGCGGCGCAGATTGTCAACGACTATCGTGCGGTCCGCCTTCCAGGGCACGACTTCCTCCAGGTCGGAGCAGGTTTCTACAAGTTCGTCGATGACGGCGTCGGGGATCGGCCTGCCGTCCCCGCGTCGGCACCCTTTGGGAAACTCGTGAGGCTCGTAAAGCAGACTGAGCGAATCGTGAATATCCTCGTCCAGTGCCCGAGGATGCCAGTGCAGGATTTGTGCTGTCAGCGAGGGTCGGCCGGTGGCCGGGTCGAGGATGACAGCCGGCCGCCGCTGCTCGGTGGTAAGGATGCCGCCGCGCTCATCCCACCTCCAGGTGGCGCCCTCCCGTTCGCAGGCGCGCTCGACAACGGTTGGATCAGTGGTGCGGTAGACCTGGCGCCAGTCGAGCCCGAGGTCCATCCCCAGTCGGCGAACGTAGGTGACGCCGGTGGCGAGGACGTCCTTGGCCGAGCTGCTAAGCCGCTCGTAGACGGCCGTCATGTCCGCAGTCGGTGTCTGCCCACCGTCCCCGATCTCCTGGCAGCCGAAGATGATTCGCCTGGGCCACATGCGCGCAAACGTGTTCTCGTTGTGCCACAGCAGCTTCCTGGTCCGTGAGTAGGGGGTCGGACTGTTGATCGTGCCCGTGGGGTCATCGTCGATGCTGTTGTGCTCCGGGTTGTCTTTGGCGAGCGGCCCGCAAGCCGCGGCGGCGAGTCGCTGGAAAGTCGCTACGTCCTGGCACAACCCATCGCCGTCGATGACAACCGCACCGTTACGGCGAAGGTGCTCCGCAACCGCCGTGGCGTTGGCGAGCCACCACACTTCCGGTGGGCCGTCGAGCCTAAGGTGCTGCATCGGGGGCCGCCCTTTCACCGTATGCCGCTGCCGAGATCAGGTGCTGGCGTGCCAGCTGCGCCAAACGAGCGATACCAGTGCTGTCAGCGGTGCCGCGTCGTGCGGTCACCGTCACTTCAAGGCTGGTATCGGTGACCGTCACGCCTACTGACAGCTGGTTACGTGCCACCGGCAAGCGGATGTCGACGGGCCGCAGGTGACGCAGACGACGCCGATGCCGGATGTCACGGAAATAGAACTTGCAGGGGTGACCGCCGTGGCCGGCGGCTTCGCTGACCGGGCGGATCTCCTGCCGCATGGCGGCGGCCAGCCGACGCATCACAGCCGTGTGGACGGCGGCGGCCGCGGCCGGACCGGACGTGCCGCGGTCGACGGTGGCGATTTCCAGTTGAGACAGGTGGAATCCCATCGTGTCCTGGGACGTGCCGGCCAGCGGACGGAGGTCCACGTCGATGTACGCCATGACCGTCGCCGGCTCCGACCAAGCCGCTGCGGCAGCCGCCAGGTGCCCGACTGTCCAGGCGAACGGGGTGACTCCGGCCCTCCGCGCCGCGGCCGCAAGTTGCTCCCAGACACGGTCGCCATTCGAGATCGCCAGGTGCCGTTGCAGGTCGGTCACGAGCGGGGCATGGTCTCGCGTGGCAATGCGGTGCACGGAAGGACCGCAGCCGGGATGGTGATGTCCCGCGTCGCCTGCCCCGGGTCCGGTAAGCCGGCGGTCGACCTCGGTCCAGAAGATCTCCTCGGAATGTGCGTCCCAGACGATGTGGTGGGCCAGAACGAACAGCCGCGTGGCGTTTCCCCTGCAATCGGCCTGTGCGGCCAGGTGGATCAGCGGCCCGGTCGCGAGGGGGGTCGGCAGCCCTGCCAGGTGGGAGACGACGTCCGTGCGCCGCCATTCCGCCGGGAACACAAGGACCTCCGCGGGCAGCGAAGCCGCAGGCGACTCGAGAAACTTGTGAAGTATGCCTTGCTCGTCGACCGCGAACCGTGCCAGCGCCTCGGGATGGCAGGCCAGGGCAGCGGTCATGGCGCCGGCCGCGTCGCGAAGGCTCACCTGCGACCCGGGGCATGGCTCCGCGGCCGCCAGGCACAGGTAACGCCCTCGCAGTTCGGCCGCCTGCTCCTGATACCACAGGCCGAACTCGGCTGCGGTGGCAGGCAGAACCATCGCCATCTCAGCGTCGCCTCGCTGCGATAACGCAACGCGTTATGGTGGCCAGCTGCGGAGCCTCAAAGACCTCGAGCATCGGCAGCGTGACATCGCACGCGGCTTCAACCGATCGCACCAGCCGGATGAAGGTGAAGGAGTCGGCGCCGCTTTCGAAGAGGTCGTCGTGCGGGGCCGGCTTCATCGCGGACTCCGGCGCGATATCACGCCAGCAGGCTTCAACCTCTTCCAGGACCCGTGGGTAATCCATTGGCCTCATCGACCCGCCTCTTCTCGAGCACCGGCTGCGGCGGTCTGTTCCGCGACAAGGTCGCCGGCCAGGTCGTGCCGGAGGAATTGGCGGGTTTGCTCGATGTCGCCGGCCAAGACGCGGTCGTCCTTGAGCCGGGGCACTCGTGTGCGGTAACGCTCGTGTGCGCCGCGGACCGCGGGGGAAAGGACCAGCCCGGCTTTGAGATCGGCGGCCTGGCATGCGGTCATCAACTCGATGGCCAGCACGTTCTCCAGGTTGTCCACGATCTGCCGCAGCTTCAGCACGGAGGTGCCACCCATGCTCACGTGATCTTCCTGCAGTTGGCAGGTTGGAATCGAGTCGACGCTGCCGGGGTGCGCCAGGGTCTTGGCTTCGCTTACCAGCGCCGCAGCGGAGTACTGGCTGATCATGAGCCCGGAGTTGACGCCGGGATCCTCGGTGAGGAAGTCCGGGAGACCGCGGCGTCCGGACAGTAGCTGGTAGGTCCGGCGCTCGGAGATGGCGGCAAGCTCGGTGGCGACGATGCCGAGCATGTCCGCGGCCATGGCGACCGACTCGCCGTGCAGGTTGCCGCCCATGAGCACCAGGTCGTCATCCACGAAGAACAGCGGGTTGTCGGCGGTCGTGTTGATCTCGTTGAGGATCGAGTTCTGGGCGTATGCGATGTGCTCGCGCACGGCCCCGTGGACCTGAGGAGTGCATCGGAACGAGTAGGGGTCTTGCATCGACGGTGCAGCGGAGTCCAGGGCTGCGTGGTTTCCGCCGCGGGTGTAGTGGGAGAGGTTCTTGGCGACCACCGCCCGCCACCGGTTCCCCGAATCGCGGTGGTATCGCTCGTGGAAGAACCTGTCGGCGCAACTGAATGCCTGGGTGCTGATCGCCGCGATCAGGTCGGCCGAGCGCGCGAGCTCAAGGAGGCGCCGCAGTTCGATCACCGCGACGGCCGAGATGTACTGGGTCCCGTTGGTCAGCGCGAGACCGTCCTTGGGACCGAGCTCTACCCGGCCGAGGCCCAGCTGCTCCTCGACGTCCCTGGTGTCGCACACCTGGCCGTCCAGGACGATCTGGCCGAGGCCCAGGAGGGGAAGCGCCAGGTGGGACAGGGGTGCGAGGTCTCCGCTCGCACCGACGGTGCCGCGCTCGGGTACCACGGGGTGGATGCCGTTGTTGAGCATCCTCAGCAGGCTTTCCGCGACCTCCAGGGACACGCCGGTGTAGCCGCCGCGGAAGGTCAGCAGCTTGATCAGAAGCATCATCCGGACGACTTCAACGGGAGCACCGAGCCCGATGCCGCATGCGTGGGAAAGGATGTGGCGACGCTGGAGTTCCGCTTCTTCACCGGGCCGGACGCGGACGTTGGCCAGCGCGCCGAAGCCGGAGTTGACGCCGTACAGCAACTCGGGTCTCGCGGCGAGCGAATCGACCCACTTGGACGAACGTCTGATCGCCTCGGTGACCTCATCCGCCAGGACCACTGTGTTGCCGGGATCGATCCCGGCCATCAGCTGCTCGAGTTCCCAGCGTTCATCGGGCCGAATCACGACGTTGGCCATCGCCGAACCTCCTCATTGAGAACTGTTTTGTCATGGTGGTGAGAGTGGCGTCGGCCTCAGCACACAGTGCACGTGCCATTTCACCGTCGGAGCGGCCCGTGACGACGCAGGTGATGTCCTCGGCCAGTGCGTCGGCCCGGAAGTAGCACGCGAGGGCATGGCGCGGGGGCGAGCCGATGAGCTGCGTAGCCGAACTCGCCACGCCGTCGATCTCGACAGCCGGCGCAGGCACGTGATCCTCCAGGACGACGACGACGTCGCCGACGGGTGCCCACCCTTGTCCCGGCCGTACGCTGCCGAATCCCGGGACCAGCGCGGCGAAGTCGACAGCCGCCAACAGGTCGCGGTTAACCGCTTCGATGACGCGGGTAGTGTCCTGACCGGCAGCATCGACCAGCAGGGGCACGTCGACCACGTAATTGCCGATCGAGCGGACCTCATCCGGAGTCCGTGTTGAGACCGGTGTCTCGACAACAACCTGGCCCCGGTCCAGCACCCGGCCGACCGCCCTGGCGATCAACGTGATGAGGACAGCCGCCCGGCTCACTGACAGGCGGTCCGCGAGTTCCCTGATCGGCTGCGTCGGCAGCCGCCAATCGACCACCGACGCTCCTGCGGCGGCATCGTTCGGGCGCAGCCGCTCGTCGTAAGGCTGAGCCTTCAGCCCACGCCTGACCGTGGACCAGTGCCCTGCCGCAGACTGGACGAGACGGGCATCCGGTCTTGCTGGGGGCAGCACGCACAGCGAAGACAGCGATGTCCGGCGTTCCGGTGTGCTAAGGCGGTGCTGCAGCTCCGCTACGAGCAGTCCCATGCTCACTCCGTCGCATACCAGGTGGTGGGCGATCAGATAGACGCCCACCGGTGCGGGCTCCGTGCGCGAGCGGACCAATATGGCCCGGACCAGCTGATCCGCCCCGACGTCAAACGGCTGGTACGCACTGCTGTCCACCTCCGGTTGGGGGAAGGTGTCGGCAGATGCGGAGATCTGGAGTACGTCGACCCGCGCAACGCCTGCTGCGTGCAAAACCCGTCGCGGGCGATCGCGGCCCAGGACGTACCGGACTCTCAGCTGGGCTACGTCCTTGAGCAGGTCCGACAGCGCTTGCCGGAGGCGCTGCTCGGTGATGGCCGCATGCGTGGTGAATCCCCCGACGACGTTCAGTGCACCGTCGCCAGGAAACATCTGACTCCACACCCAGATCGGCCGTTCAGTGGAGGTCAGCTCCTCACCGAGGGTTGCTGGGGCAGCGGTCGATACGGATCGCGGAGTCTGACGACGGTTGCGGTCCACCACGTCGGCGAGCCCGGCGACCGTGGGGTGGGCCAGGTAGTCACGAATCGTCAGCCTGACTCCTAGGTCGCGCTCCAGGTGAGCGCTCAGCTCGAGCGCCAGGAGGGAGTGTCCGCCGCTGGCGAAAAAGTCGGTCGAGCCGGTTATGGCCACATCGGGCAGTACCCGCTCGAACGCTGCGGCGACCGCCTTCAGCGTCGTCTCATCCGCCGTCACCTCCACCTGTTCGTCGCCCGAGTCGGCTACCTTGAGCGACCGGTAGTCGACCTTCCCGGAATGCAGGCGCGGCAGGTATGTACAGATCAACACCCGGTCGGGCAGAAGGCGGACCTCCACCGTCTCGGTGATCTGCGTCAGGACCGCGGCACGATCGAGGCGGCTGTCGGACGGCACGATCCAGACGTGGATCATCACCTGCCCGTCCGCCTCGTCGGCTCGAGCGGCCGCCTGCCCCACGGCCGGGAGCGCGTGGAGCACCGCCTCCACCTGGTCGAGATTGATCCGTACACCGCGTCGTTTCACGGTTCGATCGCGCCGTCCCGACAACCGCAGACGACCACGGTGGTCCAGATAGCCGAGATCCCCTGTCCGGAAGACCGGGACGCCATTGGGTGCCGGGAAAGCCGCAAGCGAGCCGGCCTGCTCCGATCCGTATCCGCGACATAGGTGCTCGGACTCCACCACGATCTCGCCGGGATGTTGCGCTGAGGATCCGGATTGGCCGTCCAACGGCTCGATGGACAGTGTCCGTCCTGCGATCGCTTTACCAACCGGAATGTCGCCCGAGTCGGCGTCCTCCGGGGTGATCTGGTGCCAGGTCAGCAGAATGCACTCCGAAGGGCCGTATTCATTGTGCAGTCCGACCTTGGCCCCGCAGCGCTCCGCGGCGTCGAAGACCTGCCTTGCCACCTGCGGGTCGAACCACTCGCCGCTGCACATCACCTCCGTCAGGTGCGGCGGCCACGACGCCCCGGGCCGCACCGCAGCGGACGCCACCCGCCTCAGAATCGACGGGGTGGTCTCAAAATGGGTGATGCGCGCCTCCCTCAGCCACTGAAGCACCGCGTCCCCGTCATTGCGTATGGACATCGGCGCGACAACGCCCGCCGCGCCACTGGCCAGGGCCGAGATCAGTTGGCAGTAGAGGGCGTCGTAGGTGGGGGCCGCCCACAGCGCCAGGCGGTGGCCCGGCGCGAGGCCATATCTGCCGTTGAACTCCGCGCAGTAGGACTCGATCGCCGCACGACTCATCTCGATCAGCTTCGGGTCCGCTGTCGTGCCAGAAGTCCGAACACAGTATGCCGCTGCCTGCGGTGTCCGCACCGCCATGCGTTCGCTGTGCTTGAGCACAGCCTGGTCATCCCATTGCCGGGCGGCTTTGCTCAGGTCCCGCCCGGTAACGGTGACCGGTTCATCCATCAGGTTCGCAGGCGTGGTTTCGGCGGATGGGCCGGTCAGGAGGACCACGTCGGCGGCGAACTGATCGATGAGCCGCCGCCGCACGGCGTTGCTTTCCTGGTCGTCGATGACCATGAAGGTCCGCCCCGCCCAGAGACACGCCGTGATCGACGCGCTGACCTCAATCGACGCCGTACCGACGATGGCGACCCGTTCCGCGTACCGTTGACCGAAGAACTCATCGCATGCGCAGGCAAGGGCACCGAGGTCGGCGTAAGACAAGACATCGCCCGTGCTGTCCACCAAGGCTGTCTCGGCAGCTCCACGACGGATCCGCTCATCCAAGATCGTGGCTAGCGCTGCCCGTCTGTCCGGAGCAGAGCTGATCATGATGGCTTCCCCCCGGTCACTCGGCGTTCGCCATCGTCGCCACGAATTCATTCATGCTGGCCGCAGACATCAGGTCGTTCAGTGAAACGTTGTATCCCGCCTCCCGCAGCCCTCCCAGCAGGGAAAGAATTCCCAGCGAGTCGAGACCAAGCCCGAATACGTCTACCGTCATGTCCGTCAGCTCGCGACCAGTCACTTCGCGGAACTCTTGTTCAAGAACCTTGCGCGCCCGCATCGTCAGCGTCCTTTGTCGAGTAACGCGAATTAGTCATATCGCCGCGATCACGGCTCATCGGTTCTTCCCTGCGCTCCGCGTGCCTAAAGCCGGCGTGTCGACAGTCCAGTGCATCCGTCACCGTACTTGTCTGTTGCCTGATGATCTCGGGAAAGCCGGCCATCAGTCGATGCAGTGCCGAACGGTCGTTGTTCTGCTTTGCACCGAATACCGCCACGGGCAGAGCAGAATAAAATCGAAGTACCGCACTGTATCGTTCGCTGATATGACGTTTCCACAGATCATCCCCGAGCAGCAACTGCAACCGCTCGGACATCAATTTGCTGTGCTCGAACAGCGCCCGGGGGGCATGGAGATCGAGCCCCGCATCTTCTTCGGGCGGCGTGTCCAGGAGCTCGTCCCGGTACGCTTCAAGCGCCGCTACGCCGTACAGGCGACCATCCGGCATGACCAGGCCCTGGGTAGCTCGCCCCGGATTCCCAGAAGCGAGAAAAAGCTCGAGCTCGGCAACCACAAACCGCGGGTCGAATCGGTAGGATGCCATTGCGTTGAATTTGAAGAGAATGAATGATCGCGTCCACGGCTGGTCCGCGTTCGCGCAGGATTCGTAAGCGGCGTCAAGCTCTGCCCATGAAACACGGGTGGTTTCAAATCGAATCAACTCGTCGTAACCCAGTAGATGCGCGATCCCTGCATCACTGTCTGATCCATGGACAAGAACGTCGTGATGAAAAGAACTCTCCCCGTACGTCGGTCGTCTCGGGATGAAGAACTCATCGACAAACGCGTAGATATACCAGCCGTCGAGAAGCTGTGCATGAACGAACTCGGCGAAGCTGCGCCCGATCCACCTTCGCATCCACTCACGGTCTGCCCTGATAGTGTGCAGATACGGATTGGCCGCGAAATCATAAGAATAGAAGCACAGCGACGGGGACTCTATCGGGTGTTCGTCATAGGCCAGGTGTATGAAGTTCGAGAGAATCCAGTCACGGTTCTTGGGGGCATGCGCCTCGATGATGGAGACCGGGTACGCATACGGCTGGTACGCCCGGACGCTGGGATTCGTCGTCACCGGCAAAATTGTGCGGTGACGCCGCAAATCCTCGACGTGTTCCGCCTCTACCCTGTTCACCGATATTGTCCGACTACCCATGCGCGCTCGGCCGGCCCTTGAATTCGGCTGACGGCAAGCGCGTCGGACACGTACTCGAGCGGGGTGACGATTTCATCTCGGACCGCCTCTTCCCATGCGGTCGTCGGGCCGATTCCCCACTTGAACCAGGGAATCATGTCATCGACCACGAGCGTGGCGCCTGGCTTGGCCAGCCGTCGAGCGTTCGCGATGTCCGCCTTCGCACACGAGTACTCGTGGCCTCCGTCGATGAAGACGAGATCGAAACCATCCATCGGGTCGGCTACCTGGAAGGCCGGAACCGTTTGCGTGGAATCTCCGTAGATCAGGCGATGGCGACCCGGGTAACGAGAGTCGATGAACTCCTTTGCCGACTTGACGTGGGTCTCGGTGTTGATTTCAAAGGATGTGACCTTCGCCTGGGGAGAGCTTTCGAGGAAGGCGATGCTCGAGAAGCCGATATTGAAACCTATCTCGGCTATGGAAATGGCCTTCCGGGCACGCGCCAGATACATGAGATACAGGACCTGGGACAGGCAGCTAATTCCTTCACCCAATGCGCTTCCGTGCCCTTGTGCATGCCGGAATATGTCCTCCATGAGCGAGTTAATACGTGATCGATCGCTGATTCCCGAGTCAGGGAATAGGGCAGACTTGAGTCCCGTTGGAGGCATCGACATGTCCATACGGCAATGTTGGCTTTTTAAAGCTTCCGCTGTCAACACCTCGGTGCTGCCGGCGCTGAGGAAACTTCAGAAGAGCCGTCATAGCAAGAATCCCTACCGAGGTACCCCCGGTAGGGATGGAGTGATTTATTTGCGCAGCGTCACTCGGAAATCGATCATCCGGAAGCGGACATATTACTACCGTCGCCGATCTTGGCGGTCCTTCGCTTACCGGTATTGTCCAACTGCCCACGCGCGCTCGGTCGGTCCCTGAAGCCGGCTGACGGCAAGCGCGTCGGACACGTACTCGAGTGGGGTGACGATTTCATCTCGGACCGCCTCTTCCCATGCGGTCGTCGGGCCGATTCCCCACTTGAACCAGGGAGTCATGCCATCGACCACGAGCGTGGCGCCTGGCTTGGCCAGCCGTCGAGCGTTCGCGATGTCCGCCTTCACGCACGAGTACTCGTCGCCTCCGTCGAAGAAGACGAGATCGAAACCATCCATCGGGTCGGCTACCTGGAAGGCCGGAACCGTTTGCGTGGAATCTCCGTAGATCAGGCGATGGCGACCCGGGTAACGAGAGTCGATGAACTCCTTTGCCGAGCCGGCGTAGGTCTCGGTGTTGATTTCAAAGGATGTGACCTTCGCCTGGGGAGAGCTTTCGAGGAAGGCGATGCTCGAGAAGCCGATGCTAAAACCTATCTCGGCTATGGAAATGGCCTTCCGGGCACGCGCCAGATACATGAGATACAGGACCTGGGACAGGCAGCTAACCCGGTCGTCCAATACATTTGCGCGCCCTTGCACATGCCGGAATATGTCCTCCATGAGCGATTGAATACGTGATTGATCGCTGATTCCCGAGTCGGAGAACAGGGCAGACTTGAGTCCCGTTGGAGGCATCGACATGTCCATGTCGAAATGTTGGCTTCCGAAATCTACCGCTGTCAACGCTTTGGTGATGCCAGCGCCGAGGCAGCCTCAGAAGAGCCTTCCCTCGTGACAGCAGGTCGGCTTCCGAGGTAGCGGAACGTCGCGGCATGTTTGTTGTCCTGCCCGGCAGGACAACAAATTCGCAGTTTCCGGTTGACAGCTCCCTGGCTGACTCTCGGGCAGAGGCGGGGGCGTCTTGGTCACTTCGCGGGTGCGGTCTATGCCGCCTGGCTGGTGCTGGTCGGCTGCCGGCGTTCGTCGAGCAGTGCGGTGACGGCGATCAGGCCTGCCAGCGCGATGAAGGATCCCAGGCCGATGACCCAGCGCGGGCCGAACCATTCCGCCAGCACGCCGCTTGCGAGCATGGTGACGAGCGACACCCCGGCGTAGATGGCGCCGGTCGTACCCACGATCCGGCCGCGCAGCGAGCGCGGCGTGCTGAGCAGCAGCCAGGTCTGCCCGCCCACCCAGGAGATGGTGAAGGGCAGCCCGGACACGACGAAGGCGATCAGCGCCAGCGGCAGCGACGGCCAGATCGCCAGCACCAGGATCGCGCCATTGGAGATCGCGGCGCCGAGCAGGACAGGAAGCCGGTACCCCAGTCGGCGGACCACCGTGCCGATCACCGGGCCCGCGATCACGGCCGAGACCGCGAACGCGCTGTTGACCAGGCCCATCTGCCCGGACGTGGCGCCGATCACGCCCAGCATCAGCACTGGAAACAGGGAAGACAGCGGCCCCTCCTTGATCGCGTCAAGGACTTGCAGGAGTACCAGGCCCCGGACGCGACGGCTGCGTCGAAGCATCGCCAGATACCCGTCGCCGCAGCCTTCTTCGCCTTCCTCCACCGTGCCGCCGGCGGTCGGCGTCTTCCGCCCGGAGCCCCGCAGGAGCAGGCTGAGCAGTGCGGACAGCAGCATCAGCGTCGTCACCCCGATGGCCGTCCAGCGGAATCCGGCCCATCCCATGACGAACCCACCGAGCGCCGGCCCAACCAGCCTGGTGGCATTGGAGGCGAACGAATTCAGGCCGTTGGCCTCGGCCAGGTCCTCGGCGGTGACGTAGTCGGCAATGAGCACCTGCTCGGCGGGAATGTAGAGCTGCTGCAGGACCGCCTGGGCGAACACCGCGGAGACGAGGCCAAGCGGCGAGTCGGCGAGTGCGAAGACGGCCACCAGTACCAGCACCCGCAGGAAGAGCGCGATCCGTATGATCCGCAGGGGGTTGCCCCAGCGGTCCGCGACACTCCCGGCCAGGTGCCCGAAGGCCAACCCGGCCACGGTCGGGACCGCCGCGAGCACGGCTGTCCAGATCGGCGATTGGGTGAGCTGGTAGATATGGACGCTCAAGGCGATGCCCACGCCCGATCCCACCAGCGACGAGACCAGGTTGACGACCAGCAACGTCCCGAGGTTCGGATTCCTCATCAAGAACCCGATCGGTTTGCCCCCCTTGTTGACGCTCACCTGGCCGCTCCTTTCGGAAGCATGACCACATCAGCCATACGCGAAGACATAATCGTACGTCAGTTCATGATGTCAAGGTGTGTCTCTAGCTTATTGACGATTACAGATGCCTGCGCTAGAAACAGCCAAAGGCGATGGTCGAACCATCAATTCTTGCACGCCGTGAGCGTGTGTGGAGAAGTGGTATGTCAGTCATCAAACTTACACCGCGATCTTCAGTACCCGTACATTTCTCGGCCGAGACCACCCGGCAAGGACCACTGACTATAGGTCAGCTCAACATTCTGAAGTGGATTGATGATTCCAGTTCGGTAGAGGGTCGTCCGTATCCTGTTGTAACGTGTGCTATCAGCCTGAGTGGAACGGCGAGTGTGGAGGATGTCACTGAAAGCCTTGCCATCCTGATCGCCCGCCATGAAGTGCTACGGACGTCCTTCGCCACCGGGCCGCAGCCATGTCAGCGTGTTTCCTCCGTTGGCACATTGATGGTTGACATCTATTCGCTGGAAGGCGGCCGAGCCAACCGGGTTGACGTTGAAGCCGAGCTCGCCAGGCACCTGGAGATCACAGCCCCAAGACAGCCTGATGGGCAGCGGCTGGCCGGCCAACAGTTGCGAGTCGCCCTGGCCATGAGCGCTGAAGTGGTATACGCAGGCTTCCTTGAGTTATCTCACATGGCTGTGGATAGGGCAGCCGCGCGAATCCTTGAGCATGAGCTGGCTGAACTGATAAGCGATTCTGCTGCTCGAGTCATAGGACCACCCCGTCATCAGCCTTTGGATCAGGCGGAACTCGAGCGCTCGGAGCGTGAATGTCAGAAACGTCGTAGAGCGCTGGAATACTGGAGCAGCAATCTTGCCGTAATGCCCTCGCCTCTCTACCTGACGCCTTCCGCGGGGTCCGAGCTCACGGAGGCGGACGCTGGCGACACGGTGGGCGTCTACATGTCATCACCAGCCGCTGCACTAGCCGTGCAGCGCGTGAGCGCACGCACGCGAACCAGCCGGTCCAGCTGCCTGCTCGCCGCGTTGTGCGCCGTGCTCTCAGTGCGTACCGGCTATCGCGAGATAGTCTTTCCCGTGATGCCCTCAAACCGCTTCGAGCGCCACCTTTACAACTACGTCGGTACGCTTGCTCAAACAGGCATCGCTGCTATCGATGTCGGCTCTGCGAGCTTCGATGAATTGGTAAGGCAGGCATGGCGTGGCATGCTGGAAGGTTGCATGCACAGCGTTTACGATGTCTATGAGCTCGAAAAAATCCATAACCGGATATCGCATGACCGCGGCGTCTATTTCTATTTCGAGGCCATCTACAACTGTAGTGTCATCGAAAGCGGTATACCAATGAATGAACGCGCACCATCGCCCGAGCACATGACCGCCATGCTGAGCCGGACTCAACTGCGCCATTACCCTATGCCGTACCGTCTGGGAACACCCGTCCGATTCGATGTTTCCAGGCTGGAAGGCGAGGTAGAACTGTGTGGCTGGAGTTCCGACGTTGGCCGAGTGCCGGCGGAACACCTGACATCGTTGCTGCAGGCCGTTGAGCGCCTCCTGGTAGCGGCAGCCGGCGGCAACCTCGATCACGAGGGCATAATCGATGTCCTTCAGATGGAGCCAGTCCGCCGGGACTCGAACTGGGTGAAGGCCGATGCCCAGTGGGTTGAGCTGACTGAAATCCAGAGACTTCTCGATGACGCGTTCGCACCGGCCAAGGCGCGGATTTTTTCACAGGTAGCCGGCGAACCGCTTGTGGCGTATGTCGAGGCTTCCGATTCCGTCCGTACGCCGGAACAAGCTCACGCACGGTGCATGGCCATGCTGTCCGCACACCCGTCAGCGATGACGCCGCGCTATTACGTTATATGCGAGGCGGTTTCGGTTGACGTTGACGACCCCATCGGTTGGCCGGCAGGGACAAGTGCAGGGACGGGAAGGGGCGCGGGCATCTCCCCGCTGAGCACAGCGAGCAGGGCTGACGCCGGCAGCGGGCCGAGCCTGTAGCGGCGTCCCCGGTGGCTGCGTGGGTCGGGCACGGAATCGAGGACCTCGGCCGGCGTATGCAGGTCAGCGGCTGGGTCGGTGAGGGCGACGTGCTCCAGGTGGCGGGAGAGCACATCGATCGGGGATGATGGCACGCGAACGCGGCCCCTGTTCTTGATCGACTGGCTCAGACGACCGACGATCATCAGGGGTCGCGTTTGTCATCTCCGCACTGGGGCGCCCTTACTGGGTCACCCGCCCCAGGGACGCAGCAGTCTCACCGGCCGAGAACGTAACGGCCTTGGGAAGCTGTCGGGGGATAATGGCGCCAACCTTGCCTGTAGATTCCGATCCGAGACCATTCCAGGGCGCGATTGTAAGCGAATTTTCCCGTTTCAGGATGGACTTGTGTATCCTATCAAGCTGGTCGGATGGCTCCAGGCCAAGTTCCTCTCCGAGGATGGTCCGGATTTCCTGGAATGATTCAAGGGCGTCTGCTTGCCGGGCTGACCTGTACAGAGCGAGCATGTGCAACGCTCTCAGCGGCTCGCGCAGTGGGTAAGATCTGACGAGCTCACTCAGCTCGGCTACGAGTTCGTGATGCCGATCGAGTTTGAGCTCAAGCTCGATACACTCTTCGGTGGCCCTGATTCGCTCCTCTTCAAGCCGAATCGCCATCGTTCTGACCACCCCGCTCTCGACGTCTGAGGCGACCGCCGTGCCGCGCCAAAGCGCGAGCGCGGCACGAAGCTCGGCTGCTGCATCCCTAATCTTCCCGGCAGCAGCCAGCTCCCGGCCGGAGTTGATCATCCGGCGGAATACAGCAGAGTCGAGCGACTCGGCGGGAATATGGATGGTATAGCCTACCAGGCTGGTGACGATCACATGATCGTCACCGAATTTCCGCAGCTGACGCCGCAAGGCAGATATGCAGGTCTGGATCTGGCCCTTGGCGGTGACGGGTGGATCCTCTCCCCATATCCCCTCAGTGATCCGGTTGAGCGATACGAGATTTCCTACCTGCATGAGCAGCATCGCTAATATGGTTCGCTGGCGGCCGTGCGGAAATTGTAGAGCAATTCGATCAAGTGAAACATCGAGCGAACCAAGGATCCTGAAATGCATAGTATGAAGCCTTTTCGACTTGATGGACACGAGGTGGAAAATTCCGCGTTTTGGCAGACAGTCCCGTGGTCGCCCGGCAGATCCGACGGTCCTCCCCATCGTCGCGGTCCGTCAAAGGGGCGGTGGGGCCTGCAGCAGCCGGGTCGTGTAGCCGGCCCACGCTCCGGTGTACGGATGGGCGAGCACCAGATCGAGGGTGCGGCGGGAAACCTGCTCCACCCGGTCGGGTAGCTCCCAGGCGCGGTCCGGATGCGGCAGGGGACCCATGAGGTCCGGCCGCTTCTTGACTTTCTCGTCAACCGCACGCAGCAGGAGCAGGCGCCGGCTGTGTTCGGCCTGCCGGATCCCGCGGACCGCGCGAGGCGTCGCCTGCCCGTGCGTCAGTTGATCGAAGTCGCGCCGAGGAACCTTGTGCGTTCGGAAGTCCAGGTCATCAAAAGGATCTTCTGCCTGCATGGCAAGCCTTCCTGCGTGATCGACTGCGGCGAGCCGAGGGTCAGCCAACTCCGGTTGCGTTCGAGCAGGAGGTCTTGCTTCTGGTTGGGTCCTCGGCTTCCTCAGCGACATGTGGCAGGGCCGGTCCGAGTGCGGCAAGGGGCATTCCTCGCAGTACCGTCAGTGAAACTCTATCGAGATCAAATAGCTCGCATTCGAAGGCGAGTTGGGCGTCATCGAGCGGGTTCATGTGACGAATCCCCTTTACTGGTTCCCTTTACTGGCCCGGCTGTTCGAGCGCGCCATTGACATCATGGCTCATGGTTTGCCGTTCAGGAAGGGCGCTTTTTCCCTTGCGTGGTCCGCGGTGCCTGTCAAACCCAATGAGACATCAGTTTACTTTTGTGGTTTGTGGTGAGGTATTGGCCTGAAGAGTCGTGAGTGACCTATTGATCCACACCCTGGCGGGCAGCGGCGGCGGGACGCGCCTGCCCTGGCTGCCGTCCCCGCAGGGGCGGCGCTCCCACCGCGGACATCCTCCGCATCGTGAACCGAGCCCAGCATCCGGTAGCAATGCGTAGGCATGATTTCCCATCCTGCACCAGGAGCGGCATTGCCGCTCCCCTGTCGACCACTCTGACGTTATCTACCCTTACGGAGGTGATCGCCGGTGCCGATCCGGCCGGAGGACGAGCACGTTGCCGGGTTACTCCGCCGGACGGCCGTGCTCCCAGGCTGCACCAAAAAGGAGCAGGGCATAGTCGTACATCAGTCCGGGACGCCGCGCGACGATACATGGCGAGTTACGACCGTGTTCTGCCTGTTGATAGATGGTCAGGTAGGCGACGTTGTCAGTGATGATCACGCGGTGCACGTTGGGCAAATCGTAGAACCGTAGCGAGACGTTTTCTCGATGCCGGGCGACCTCGCGCACGTAAGCGGCATTGACTCGTACTTGTTCGGCGAGCAGGCCGGAGGAGAAGCCCAGATCCACCCGGCGCATCTCCTCCTCCCGTCTGGAAAGCCACGAGTCGGAACCGAGATCGGCGTCGGGCAGGAGCACTTGCACGGATTCCAGCCGTCTACCTGCGGATTCCCAGACGGTCGCGAACCCGTCGCGTGTTAGTTCGTTTCCGCGTCCGGCGAGGACGCGCACCCAACATGCTCGGGTCAACTCGGCCGCCAGTTCCTCGGAGGCCAGACGTTGCCGCGGGATGACGCGCCGAACCCCCAGACCTGTCAGCCGAGAGAGGATCGCCACCGGCCACTGACCGGAGCGCATGGAGAAGACCCAGCCCCCCGCGACGGTGAAGCGCTCCGGGTCTGATGGAGGCTCTGGTGTGTCCCGGAGCGCTTCAGACCTGTCCATTCGGTCAAAGCGTTACTCCTGGGACGGCTTCGGCCAATACTTGGGTGGAGTGGCAGCGGGATCGACAACGCGCAGGCGACTGGCCGGGGCCGGGTCGATGCCGCGTAAGGTCACCAAGCGCTGCCCGTCCGCCTCGGTGAGGAGATTCAGGGCAGCAGGCAGTCCGGCGGCGACAGTAGCGATCGCCAGGCCGATTCCGATCATGCCGGGATGCTTGTGCGGGTATTCAATCCGGTGCAGCCCGGAGGTAGCGATCGCCTCGACCTCTCGGGGGCGCTGCATCTGCCGGGCGTCGTTGGTCAGGATGACGTGAAATCCCTCGGCCACCGCTCGGGGGTAGAGGTTTTCGTCCCGAGTCCCGGACCAGCGGTCGAGATCCAGCAGATGGACGATCTCATGCCCCAGAACGAAGGCGTTGATGGCCTGGTGGAGCGGCCGGGACACGTTCTCATCCAGCAGCAGCCTCACGTGATTCCTTGGGGGGATCGTAGCTATTGACGTAGTCGGCGAAGTCGGCGGCGTCCAGAGCCGCCGTAGGGGTGACGCTCGGGTAGTACTCGGAGATCCGCTCCGGGGGGAGCCCGTCTCTAAGGAGAGCGGCGACCTCGTCATAGGGGACGCGAGTGCCCTCGATCACCGGTACTCCGCCGCGAACCGCCGGATTCACCGTCACATGCGCGCGGGGCCGCAGCAGTGCCGGGATATATCTGCCGTCGCGGTAGAACGGCTGCAGGACATCGACCATCTCGTGGATGACCACGTTGGCTTTCCTGCGTACCAGGTCGACCGCCTGGTCGGACTCGGCCAGATAGATGCTGCTGCCGTCGGCGACCAGCGCGTACGACGAAAGGTGATCGTGCTCCTGCAAGTCGCCGCGGAGGGTGTCGAGCGCCCGCCTGATCTTCTGCAGCGAGGCGTCATTGCGCAGCTTGACGCAGGTCCGTAACGCCACCACATCGCGGAAGGAATAGAGAACGGGCCGGGTGCCGGAAATCTCCGGGATCAGCACCGCGCCACGGTTGACTCCGGCCTTGCGCCAGTGGGCGAGCTGACGGAGCGTGGCCCCCGACAGCGCCGCCGCCAGCTTCGGGTCGAACGCCATCACCCCACCCCTCCCCCACTCCGTGATCCGAGCCCTGCCCGAGACATCATCGCAAATCTCGCCTGGCAGGTCAGGCACTATGCCGCTTCGCCTCCGCCGTTTCAGAAACTTCCAGCGGAGCACGGATGTCATCCTGAGGACACCGACGCTCACCCGAGCCTGTCGGTCGATAACGCACGCCCCGAAGCCTGCCACAGGCATGTTGCCGCTCCCTCTCAGGAACGGCACTCTTCACAGTGGTGCGGCCGACAGACAGCACTTCGACAGTCCAAGCCGCGACCGTGGCCGATGCCTCGGATAGACCGTCAAGCGGCCGGATCCGCAAGGGAGCCGTCCTTGATGCCGCTGATGAAGGTTCGCCACTCAGTGGAGGCGAAAATCAGCGCCGGCCCGCTCCGGTCCTTGCTGTCACGAACACCTACACGTCCTCCGCCCAAAGAGGCCACTTCGACGCAACTACCGCCGTTTCCACCACTAAGGCTGCTCTTTCGCCAGACCGCCCGAGCTATTTCTTCGTGGGACACTTTGCCCCTTTCAGTGCTTATAGATCTTCTTTTGCGAGCTTCGCGATCATATCGATTGAATCCCGAGGATCGAGAGCTGAAGCACGCAGGTGGTCATATGCCAGGGTATATGCCTGAATCTCTTCGGTCTTCTCCAGATAGAGACTGCCGGTTATGTACTCCAGGTAGGTGACTTCACTCGGCCCCTCGGAGAAGGACAGGATGGCGAACGATCCGAGCATCGCCGCATGAGCGCCGATGACGTAGGGCAAGACCTGGACGGTCACATTCGGCTGAGCCGAAATGTCCGCGAGGTGCTGGAGCTGCTCTTTCATGACACGGGCACCACCGACGCGGCGACGCAGAGCGGCCTCGTTCACGATCGCCCAGAAGTTCATGGGCTGCTCGGATCGGGTGATGACGTCCTGTCGGGCCATGCGCAGGCTGACGTGCCGCTCTATCTCGTCGGGTGCGTCGGTCACCCGTGCCGCCCGGTAGATCGCGCGAGCGTAATCTTCGGTCTGGAGGAGCCCGTGAACGAGTTCGGGTTCGTAGTTACGAAGTGACGACGCCTCCGCTTCCAGCCCTACGTAGACCTGGAACCACTGCGGGATCACATCGCTGTAGGCATGCCACCACCCTCGCTCCTTCGCCTGTTTCGCCAGCTGGACGAGCGCGTCGTACTCGGCGCCCTCACGGAGTCCGTAGAGCTGCAACATGGCCCGGACGTCGTTGACGGAGATCCGCAGCGTCCCGCCTTCCACTTTGGTCATCCTCGATGTCGACCAGTTCAGATGATCAGCCACTTCCTCCTGCTTGAGGCCGACCGCGGTGCGGAGTTGTCGCAACTCCTGCAGCAGTCGTCGATGGCGGACGGTCGGCGAGAAGCTGGCCATGGGTCTCCCTCCAAGACACCTGTGCGATCACACATCGTAATGAATCTTTAACTGGTTGTGCGAAAGTGCTTGCAGGTTCAGATTTGCAGGTGCAGATTTAGCACGTGCTCGCTCACCGAGAGTGATGGTACGTCGCAGTCGCAGGCTTTGTAGCCCGTTCCGCGTAAGCCGCAGGCCCATCACGTCCAACGCCGAGCAGCTTCAGGACCGACGGAGGGATGACAGGAAGATGAAGATTCGTGATCTTCAAGGGTGGGGTGGTGAGTTGCTGGAGTTGGCCTGGGAGTTGAACGATCTCGGGTTCGACTCCGTGGTCCGGCTCTCGCCCGGCCGTCGGCCGAGTGTGGAGATCTTCATGTCGCCAGGGCGGTCGAGGGTCGTCACCGCGCAGCGGGGCCGCACCTCGGTGTTCACCTGGGATCGAACTTCCACCCGGACGGACCACGACCGGCAGGGCCGGAGCAGGATGCGGATGGCGGCGGAGCGGCTCTTGGAGGTTGCGCGATGAAGGCGCCGGAGCCGCTGGGCCGGGCCGACCTCCCTGCCGAGGTGGAGTCCGTCCCACTGGCCCGCCGCTACGTCCGTGACCTGCTGGACCGCATCTGCCACAAGCAGACCGACGACGCACTGCTGCTGGTCAGCGAACTCTTCACCAACGCGGTACGCCATTCCGACTCCGGCCGCCACCCCTACGGCCGGGTTTCCGTCGCCGTCGCCAACCACGATGGAACGCTCCACATCGACGTCATCGACGCCGGATCAACAGGACAGACGCCCCGAATCTGCCTGGACGTCGCCCCCGACAACGGCGGCGGACGCGGCCTCTGGCTGGTCCAGGAACTGTCCACCTCCTGGGGCTGGTACGAGACCCCGACCGGCCGGGTGGTCTGGTTCCAACTCTCCGAGACCTGACCACTGCGAAGGTCAGGTCTTTCGGTTCATCGTGGCCGCAACTCCAACCCAGGAAGGCAGATGACCACGACGCCCCAGACGCTCTCGACGGCGAGCGAGACACCTGGAAGGCCACCCAGAAATCCCCTCCCCTCGCCCGATACCCACGTGCTTCAGCAGTCGCCGGGGCGCCTTGATCCCCACCGAAGTCCGTTGTCCGCGCACTGGATTCCGCTCCAACCAGGAACCGTCCCGGTGAGCATCCCTCTACTCAGGTGGAGGCGCCGGGCCAATCCGTTGGTTATGAGATCAGCCCTTGGAAGCCTTCATGGCACGTCTAGCAGGGCAGGACGTCATGGCTTACGCGGTGGCTTCAGAGGTGAATCCCGTCGGCCGGGGCCGTCAACGACCTACGGCACCGGCCAACAGGATCAGATCACTCCGGGTCGTAGGCGAGGTTGGGCCGCAGCCAGCGCTCGACCTCCGCGAGCTCCAGGCCACGCCGCACGGCGTAGTCCTCGACCTGATCCTTGCCAAGCCGCCCCACGGTGAAGTACCGCGACGACTCATGGGCGAAGATGAGCCCGCTCACGCTCGCGGCCGGGGTCATCGCGAAGGACTCGGTCAGGCCCATGCCGAGGCGGTCGGCGTCCAGCAGGTCGAACAGCTCCCGCTTCTCGCTGTGGTCCGGGCTCGCCGGGTAGCCGAGCGCGGGGCGGATGCCGCGGAAGCGTTCGGCGTGCAGGTCCTCGATGAGGGGGTCGGCGTCCGGCTCGAACCAGCCACGCCGTGCCTGCAGGTGGATGTGCTCGGCGAACGCCTCGGCGAGGCGGTCGGCGAGGGCCTTCACCATGATCGATCGGTAGTCGTCGTTCTGGGCCTCGTAGCGGGCCGCGAGCTCCTCGGCGCCGTGGATCGCCACGGCGAACCCGCCGAGGTGGTCTCCGGCCGGGGCGATGTAGTCGGCCAGGCACCGGTTGGGCCGGCCTTCGGGCTTGGCCGTCTGCTGGCGCAGCATCGGCAGGCGAAGGCCGTGTTCGAGCACGATGTCGTCGCCCTCGGAGTGGGCGGGCCAGTAGCCGTAGGCACCCTTGGCCTGGAAGCTCCCCTCGGCGATGATCTGGTCGAGCATGGTGTTGGCGTCGTCGAAGAGCTCGCGGGCCACCGGCTGGTCGAGGATCGCCGGATACTTGCCCTTCAGCTCCCAGGCGAGGAAGAGGAACTGCCAGTCGATCATCTCCCGCAGCACGGCCAGGTCCGGCTCCACGACGCGGATGCCGGTGAAGTCGGGGACGGGCAGGTCCTCGAAGGAGACCTTCTCGGGGTTGGCGCGGGCCCGCTCGACGCTCAGCAGCGGGGTGCGCTGCTTGTTCGCGTACTGCTCGCGTAGGCGTTCCTGGTCGGCGCGGTTGCTCGCGTCCAGTGCCTCGGCGCGGTCGGCGTCCAGCAGGTCGGAGACGACGCCGACGACGCGGGAGGCGTCGAGCACGTGGACCGTGGGGTTGTCGTAGGCGGGAGCGATGCGGACCGCGGTGTGCTGACGTGAGGTCGTGGCGCCGCCGACCAGCAGGGGCAGCTTCAGCCCTCGGCGGCGCATCTCCTCGGCGACGGTGACCATCTCGTCCAGCGACGGGGTGATGAGGCCGGAGAGCCCGACGACGTCGGCTCCCTCGGCGACGGCGGTGTCCAGGATGACCGAGGCGGGGACCATCACCCCGAGGTCGACGACCTCGTAGTTGTTGCAGCCGAGCACGACGCCGACGATGTTCTTGCCGATGTCGTGGACGTCGCCCTTGACGGTGGCGAGCACCACCTTCCCCTGGCCGCGGCTGGTGTCGAGGCGCCCTTCCAGCCGCGCCTGCTCCTTCTCCGCCTCCATGAAGGGTTCGAGGTAGGCGACCGAGCGCTTCATCACCCGCGCGCTCTTGACCACCTGCGGCAGGAACATCTTGCCCGACCCGAACAGGTCGCCCACGATCTTCATTCCGTCCATGAGCGGCCCCTCGATCACCTCCAGGGGGCGTGCCCGCTGCTGCCTGGCCTCCTCGGTGTCGGCCTCGATGAAGTCGACGATGCCGTGCACGAGGGCGTACGACAGGCGTTCTTCCACCGGGGCCTCGCGCCAGGCGAGGTCCACGACGCGGCGGGTGCCGGACCCGCTCACCGTGTCGGCGAAGGCGACGAGCCGGTCGGTGGCGTCCTCACGCCGGTCGAAGATCACGTCTTCGACGAGTTCGAGCAGGTCGGCGGGGATGTCCTGGTAGACCGCGAGCTGCCCGGCGTTCACGATGCCCATGTCGAGGCCGGCGCGCACCGCGTGCAGCAGGAACGCCGAGTGCATCGCCTCGCGCACGATGTCGTTGCCTCGGAAGGAGAACGAGAGGTTGGAGATGCCGCCGCTGGTCAGCGCTCCGGGGCAGCGCTCCTTGATCAGCGGCAGGGCCTCGATGAACGCCTTGGCGTACCCGTTGTGCTCACTGATGCCGGTGGCGACGGCGAGCACGTTGGGGTCGAACACAATGTCCTCGGCGGCGAACCCGGCCTCACTCGTCAGCAGGTCGTAGGCGCGGGCGCAGATCGACACCTTGCGCTCAACGGTGTCGGCCTGTCCCTGCTCGTCGAAGGCCATGACCACCACACCGGCGCCGTAGTCGCGGATGATCCGCGCCTGCTGCAGGAACGCCTCCTCGCCCTCCTTCAGGCTGATCGAGTTGACGACGCCCTTGCCCTGCACGCACTTGAGACCGGCCTCCAGCACGCTCCACCGCGAGCTGTCGATCATGACCGGGATGCGGGCGACCTCGGGCTCGGTCGCGATCAGGTTCAGGAAGGTGGTCATCGCCTGCTCGCTGTCGAGCAGGTCGGCGTCCATGTTGACGTCGAGCAGGTTGGCGCCGCCGCGTACCTGTTCCAGCGCGACGTCGACGGCGCCCTGGTGGTCGTCGGCCTCGATGAGGCGCCGGAAGCGCGCCGAGCCGGTGACGTTGGTGCGCTCGCCGATCATGACGAACCCGGTGTCCGGGCCGATCTCGAAGGGCTCCAGGCCGCTGAAGCGGGTGCGGGCCGCGGGTTCGGCCACCTGGCGGGGCGGCAGGCCGGACACGGCGGACGCGATCTTCGCGATGTGCGCGGGTGAGGTCCCGCAGCAGCCGCCGACGACGTTGACCATTCCCGCCCTGGCGAACTCGTCGAGCAGCGCCGCGGTCTCGTCCGGGGTCTGGTCGTAGCCGCCGAACGCGTTGGGCAGGCCCGCGTTGGGGTGGCAGGCGACGTAGGTGTCGGCGAGGCGCGCGAGCTCGGCGACGTGCGGGCGCATCTCCTCGGCGCCCAGCGAGCAGTTCACGCCGACCAGGAGCGGTTCGGCGTGCCGGATCGAACTCCAGAACGCCTCGACGGTCTGTCCCGACAGCGTGCGCCCGCTCAGATCGACGATCGTCACCGAGATCCACAGCGGCAGGTGCGGGGCGACCTCGCGCGCGGCGGTGATCGCGGCCTTCACGTTGAGCGTGTCGAAGATCGTCTCGATCAGGAGCAGGTCGACCCCGCCCTCGGCGAGCGCGCTGATCTGCTCGGCGTAGGCGGCGCGGACATCGTCGAACGAGACCGCTCGGTAGGCGGGGTCCTCGACGCGCGGGGAGAGCGACAGCGTGACGTTCAGCGGGCCGATCGAACCGGCCACGAAGCGTCCGCCCGCCTCGTCGGCGGCCTGGCGGGCCAGCTGGGCGCCGCGCAGGTTCATCTCCCGCACCAGCGACTCCAGCCCGTAGTCGGCCTGGCCGATGCTGGTGGCGGTGAAGGTGTTGGTGGTGGTGATGTCCGCGCCGGCCGCGAGGTACTGGCGGTGAATGTCCAGGATGACGTCGGGGCGCGTCAGGTTCAGCAGGTCCGGGTCGCCGGTCACGTCGCGCGGATGGTCGAGTAAGCGATCGTCGCGGTAGTCGGCCGGGGTGAGCGAGGCCCCCTGCAGCATCGTGCCCCAGGCTCCGTCGAGCACCAGGATTCTTTGCCCGAGAAGCTCGCGCAGTGCCCGCGCGCGGGCCTCGGCTCCCTGGACGCCGTCCGCGGAACGCGCACCGTCACCGGATGTGTGCGAGGCGGAGTCACCCTCGTGCTCGCCGACGTGCTTCAAGGATCCGTTCATCGGTCCACCTCCCTGTTCTGGGAGGCGCCCTTACCGGAAGATCAGGGCCGAGCGTGGCGGACCCGAGCCCGTTGCAGCGCCTCTCGACCTTGAGATCAAGGGTACCGAGGGTTGAGACGAGACGCCAAACAACAGTCCACTATTTGAAAAGACCCTGCCCACATACCCTCATGAAACGCCCCGAGCGAGCGAGGACGGCCGTCAGGGGGTGTCCTCGGCCGCGCTCAGCCACACGCTGATCCCGGTCGGCGCGCCGGGGCCGTGGTCGGAGTTTCCGAAGCCGTGCGACGACGACCCACCATCCCCCCTGTATCGAACATGTGATCTAAAACTTCTGGAAACAGGTCGCGGTCAAAGTTACGATCTTGCTGTTCACCGGCCGGGCCGACCGGCCGGTTCTCCACACCTACAGGGCGCGAAGACGCCCATGACTGGATCGGAGATCAAGCTTGAGACGTGCACTGATCGCATTGGGTGTCGGTCTGAGCGTGCTGGGTTCCACCGTCGTCACACCGGCACAGGCCGCGAGCGTGGTGATGGTCCGGCTGGCCCCCACCACGACGGAGGCCCAGCAGGTCGCGAGATTCTGGTTCGCCGACGGGGCCGCCAACCTGAGGAACGCCACACCGTACGCCGTGCGGACCGCGGCCGACGGGGAACGCCTGAGCACGGACATCGTCCCGGACGGCCCCCGGTACTCCATCCCGCCGCTGGAGGGACCGGCCTCGCCGGAAGGGGGAATGCCCACCACCTCGGGCAAGGTGTTCTTCGTCGGGAGCGACCTCCAGCCGCACTGGTGCACCGGCACGGTCGTGCACACAAGGTATCGGAACGCCGTCGCGACGGCGGGTCACTGCCTGCTGGACACCGAGGCCCCGGCCGGTACGCTCGCCAACTGGGTCTTCGTCCCGGCCTACTCCGAGGGCACCGCCCCGTTCGGGCTGTACGTCGGGAAGGTTGGCTTCGTTCACCAGGACTTCGACGACGTCCGGGACTACGACCGCGACCTCGCCTTCGTCAACGTGTACCGCGGTGTTGCCTCTCCTTCCCCGGACGTGCTGACCAATGTCGGGTCGCTGGCCGACAACGTCGGCGCCCAGGGAATCCTGTTCAACCAGCCGCTCGCGCCCGCGGCCGACGTCTTCGGATACCCCGCCGGCCCCCACCCCGACGGCGACCGGCCCCACACGGGCGAGACACTCGAACGCTCGACCGGGCCGACGCTCACGATGAACGTCACCGGTCTCCCCATGGACCGGCCCGTCGGCGTGGACTCCCAGTTCACCGGTGAGGGTTCTCTCGGTTCCTCGTGGCTGACCGGCTACACGGACGACAGCCGTACCGGCTACCTCAACGGCGTCACGATCAGTGTTTCCGACACCGACGGCGACGACCGGTACGACACCGGCGTCTCGCCGTACTTCGACACCGAGTTGTGCCAGGTCTATCGGAAGGCCGAAGCCTTCTGGACCGGCGTCGTCGTCATCTAGACGGCCCCGTGCCCGCCGCGTCCGCCCGCAGGGGGCGGGCGCGGTGTCATGCTGCGGCGGGGCGCGACGGTCGGCGGCGGCCGGTCACGTGGCGCGCGGCACCGCCGAGCGCGACCGGCGGAGCGCGCTCGGCGGGATCACTCCCGCGGGGCGGGAGGTGCCGGAGACGGCGTGCCGCGAGGAGCACAGCCCCAACGTCCCGCCGGGCGTGGCCGACGGGTGCGACCACTTCCGCGAGCAGCTGACCAAGCCGATCACGGTCGTGTGAGGCACCCGCCGACCGCCGGGCACTACTTGGTGATCGTGATGGTGTCGACGTCGAACAGCGAGCCTGAGCCGCCGCTGAAGGTGAGGAACAGCGGCCCCGAACCCGTCGCGGTGAGGGTGGTGGAGACGGTCCTGAAAGTGTCCCAGCTGCCGGTGTTCGGCACGGTCACCGTGCCGAGCACCGTCCCGGTCTGCGAGCCCGCGCGCATCCGGATGGTGCCACCGGCACCGGCCGAGGAGACGCGGGCGCTGAAGGTCTTCGCCCCGGAGACGTTGACCGACGAGTATCCGACCCAGTCACCGTTTTCGATGTAGCCCACCGTCCTGCCGCCGCTCGCCGTGCCGTGGTTCGCCGGCTGCACACCGAAGTTGGAGGTGTAGGACTCCCCCTCGACCGTGATGCTGGTGCCGGAGGTCCTCGGGCTGCAGTCGGCCGTCACCTGCCCGGCCACGTACCTGATGCCGCCGAGCAGCAGGGTACGGAAGGCCGATTCCGCGTAGGACTGGATGGTGTGCCCCAGGCCTGTGTAGAACGAGCGGCCCGAACCCTGCGTGCGGCACCAGGTGATGGGGTGGTCGCCGCTCATGCTGCCGCCGCTGTAGCTGCCCTCGTCGAGGTTCTGCAGGACGCGCACGTTGGAACGGGGGTTGGTGCCGTAGTTGTACCACTCGTCGCTGCGGCTCCAGGTGGCGCCGAGGTGGGAGGTGGCCGGGTGCGTGTTGTCCTCGGTCCTCACGGTGGCCTGCTGGATCGCAGGGTGGCTGCTGAACCAGGCGCCCACCAGCTGGCCGTAGTAGGCCCAGCCGTACTCGGTGTCGGCCGCCGCGTGGATGCCGAGGTAGCCGCCGCCGCCGTTGATGTAGCTCTCGAACGCGCTCTGCTGGGTGTTGTTGAGGACGTCACCGGTGGTGCTGAGGAAGATCACGGCCTCGTACGTGGCCAGGTTGGCCGTGGTGAAGGCTCCCGCGTCCTCGGTCGCGGTGACGGTGAAGCCGTTGGCCGTACCCAGATCCCTGATGGTCTGGATGCCGGTCGGGATGGAGTCGTGCCGGAATCCGGCCGTCTTGGAGAAGACCAGCACGTCGAACGGGGCGGCGGCCTGGGCCGCGCCGGGGACGAGCACGGTCGCTGCCGCCGTGAGGGCCGCCGCGGCTACCGCGAGCCCGCGTGCGATGAGACTACGCATCGCTGTCCTTTCGGGTACGTGAGAATCCCCGGCGCGGCGAAGTGCCGCGCCGGGAATTCGTCACTTGGTGATCGTGATGGTGTCGACGTCGAACAGTGAGCCGGAGCCACCGGTGAAGGTGAGGAAGATCGCCCCTGAGCCCGTCCCGGTGAGGGTGGTGGTGACGTTCTGGTAGGTCTCCCAGCCACCGGTGACCGGTACCGCCACCGAGCCGAGGATCGTCCCGGTCTGCGAACCGGCGCGGATCTGGATGGTGCCGCCAGAACCCGCCGAGGAGATGCGCGCGGTGAAGGTCTTCGCCCCGGACGCGCTCAGCGTGCTGTAGCCGGCCCAGTCGCCGTTTTCGATGTGGCCCATCGTGTTTCCGCCACTGGCTCCGGCGTGGGCGACCGACTGCACACCGGAGCTGGAGGTGTAGGCCTCCCCCTCCACCGTGGTGCTGGTACCGCTGCTACCGGTGTTCAGGGTGAAGGCGTCCAGGTCGAAGAGGTTGCCCTGGCCCGTCGCGCCCTTGAAGACGAGGAACAGCGTGGTGGTGCCCGAGGGAACGTTGCTCAGGTTGGCCGAGACGTCCCTGAAGGTGTCCCAGCCGCCGGTGACCGGCACGGTGACCGTGCCCAGGAGCGTGCCGGTGGCCGATCCCGCCCTCACCTCGAGCGTTCCGCCGGCACCGCCGGAGGAGACGCGGGCGGTGATGGAGGTCGCGTTGCCGAGCGCGTACGGCGTGAAGGAGATCCAGTCGCCGTTGTCGATGAACCCCGCGGTCTTGCCGCCCTCGGCCGTGGCGTGGTCGGCGAGCTGGACGCCGGACTGGGCGCCGAAGTGCTCGGCCTGACGGTGGCGAGGCTGCAGGGTGCGCGTGCTCTCGGTGGTCAGGCCGGCCTTGTCGGTGTAGCTGGCGACGAAGACGCCGTAGATGTTCGCGGCGCTGTCGTGCTCACCGTCGGTGGGGACCGCGACGCTTCCCGAGCAGCCGGTCCTGCTGGTGATCTGGTGCGCGTGGCTGTCGTGGCCGAGCAGGTAGGTGACCGTGACCTTGCTGCAGTCGATGGTCCCGTCCTCGGGGTCGCTCACGTTGACCTGGAAGGGCACCGTGTCACCGAAGGAGAACAGCTGCCCGTTGACGGGCTGGGCGAAGTTCACCGTGGGCGCGGTGTTGCCGACCGTGATGGTGACGTTGGCGGTGCCGGTCAGCCCGCCGGGGTCCCGCACGGTCAGTGTGGCGGTGTAGGTGCCGTTGGTCGTGTAGGTGTAGGTGGGGTTGGCCGCGGTGGAGGTGGCCCCGTTGCCGAAGTTCCAGGAGTAGGTGAGCGCGCCGCCCTCGGGGTCGGAGCTGCCGGCCGAGGAGAAGGTGACGGCGAGCGGCGCGGCCCCGGAGGTCTTGTTCGCGGCGGCCCTCGCGATCGGGTTGCGGTTGCCGCCCCCGATGTACTCGATGCGGTAGAGGGCCTGGTTGCCCGAGCCGGTGCCGTAGTCGAGCACGTACAGGGCGCCGTCGGGGCCGAAGGACATGTCCATGACCTGGGTGCCGGTCCACGGGAAGGCGGAGATCTCGCCGGGCGCCCCCGAGGAGGTGACCTCGATCGCCTTGATCCAGCGGCGGCCGTACTCGCCGGCGAAGAACCGTCCGTTGAGCGTCTGGGGGAACTTGACGCTTGAGTTCAGGTTCGCGTCGTAGCGGTAGACCGGGCCGCCCATCGGCGACTCGGAGCCGCTGCCGAACTCCGGCGGCGATCCGGCGTCGCCGCCGTAGCGAATCCAGCTGGGCTTGGCCGCGGGCAGGGTGGTCAGACCGGTATTGCGGAACGAGTTGTTCGTCGGGCCTCCGGTGCAGTTGTACTTCGCCTGGGAGGGGCCGGACGGGAAGGTGTACTCGTTGTAGGTCTCGGCGGTGGTGTTGGTGCCGGTGCAGTACGGCCAGCCGTAGTTGCCCGGGGCGGTGATGCGGTTGAACTCCACCTGGCCGGACGGGCCGCGGCTGGAGTTGCTGCTGCCGGCGTCCGGCCCGTAGTCGCCCAGGTAGACGATGCCGGTGGCCTTGTCGACCGACATGCGGAACGGGTTGCGCAGGCCCATCGCGTAGATCTCGGGCCGGGTCTTGGCCGTGCCCGGAGGGAACAGGTTTCCGCTGGGGATGGTGTAGGTCCCGTCGGCCTGCGGCTTGATGCGGAGCACCTTGCCGCGCAGGTCGTTGGTGTTGGCCGAGGAGCGCTGGGCGTCGAACTGCGGGTTGCGGTCGGTGCGCTCGTCGATGGGGGCGTAGGAGTTCGACTCGAACGGGTTGGTGTCGTCGCCCGTGGTCAGGTACAGGTTGCCCGCCGCGTCGAAGTCGATGTCACCGCCCACGTGGCAGCACTGGCCACGGTCGTTCGCCACCTGCAGGACGACCTTCTCGCTCGCCATGTCCAGGGTGTTGTCGGTTTTGAGGGTGAACCTGGAGAGATTCAGGTGCCCCTTCCACTGGTCGAAGGTCGCCGCGCTGCCGGTGGTGGGCGCGTCACCGCTCGGGGTGCTCAGCCTGGGCGAGTAGTACACGTACACGTAGCGGTTGGTGGCGAAGGCGGGGTCGGCCGCGATGCCCTGCAGCCCCTCCTCGTCGTGCGTGTAGACGTTGAGCTTGCCGGCCGTCGCGGTGCTCCCGGCCGCGGTCGTACGGCGGATCGTGCCGTCACGCGCCGTGTGCAGGACCGACCTGTCGGGCAGCACCGTCAGCGACATCGCCTCGCCCAGCGAGCCGGAGCCCCTGGCCAGGGCGACCTGCTGATAGTCGGAGGCCGGGATGTCGATCATCGCGCGGGCCGCCGCGCCGGTGGCCGATCCGGTGACCGCCTGGGCCGTCGATCCGGTGGCCGCGACGCCGGTGGTGATGAGCAGGACTGCGGTCAGCAGCCTGGCCCACGGCCGAGGGCGTGGGGACATGGAGGGTCCTTTCCTGACTTGGGGGGACAGTCAGGCAAGGCGCGCGCCGCCGCGCTTATGCCGCCGGCGGCGTTGTCATGCGCTGCCGGTGATACCAGGGTTCGTGCGGTGGTGCGGTGATACCGGGTTCGTGCGGTGGTGCGCGCGTTCTCGGAGGGTGCCGTCTCCGAGAACGGAACCGTGAAAACCAACGATGCCGCGACAACCAACAATCTGGTTTTTCGCGACCCGCTGCACGAGTTACAGATTTTTAACACGCCGGAAATTGCCTGTAAACCCCCTGTCAAGGCTTCCCAGGTCAGGCGCACCAACGCGGAAACGCCCGAACCTCCCCCCTTCTATGCGGCGGATCCTTCGATGAGATCGGGGCTGCGAGCCGACGTGACGATCACCCGGTGCTCAGGGTGAAAACATATTCGTGCCCGTTTTCCTCGCGTGCCGCATCGTCGCGGGTCAGCGTTCTTGTCCGACCCGGCCCGGCGGTTAATCATCACTCCGCGTCAACCGAAGTCACCCACGGAAAGCGGGTCAACGCAAGCCGTTTCTGTTTCTGTAGTCGTTCCATACCTGTACGCAGTAGGCGTGGCGCCAGTCCGTGGAGGACAGATGACGGCAGGCGTAGCCGGCGCTGATGCCGCCCCCGGACGACGGCCTGCTCCTGGAGGCCGAGGGTGGCGGCGACCCGGTGGCCGGTGCCCCCGTCCGGCCCGCCCGGGGCTGCGCCTCGTCCTCCCGCGCCTCGGAGCGCGACCGTCCCGCCGTCCCACCGGCGTCCCTCGCTCGGCGCCCGGCGCTTCCGTCCCCTCGCCCGCCGCTCGCGTTCCCCCGTCCCGCACCGGCCTTCGACGCGGCCCCGCGCCCGCTCTCCTGCCGCGCGCCTTCTTTCGCCCGCCCCGTCTCCGCCCCGGCGGCGGCCCGCGCGGAATCGCCCTCGCGGTGCCGTGCGTGCCGCTCGGCCGGCTTCTTGGCGGCTCCTGCCCGCTCCACCCGCTCGATCCACTCGTTTTCGATGTCTCTGTCAGAGGAGAGGGCGCGTTCCGCCGGAAGCGTCCCCGCCGGGGCACGGCCCGGGACCTTCCCGTCCCCGCCGGCCCTACCGCCCCCCTCATGGCCCGATCCCTTCCCTCCCCCGTGAGCCCTTCCTTTGCGGGCCTTCGCGTCCGCTTCCTTTCCGCCTTCGGGAGCCCTCCCCGTCCCCGGCGGGACCTTCGCGTCCACCCCGGGGGCTCGCGAGGCGGTGATCACCATGTCGTGCCCCCGGAGAACGCCCTCCCCGGAAGACGCGGGCGACGTGCCCGCGGTGGGAACGCCGTCCCACGGGGACCATCCCGACGACCAGACACCGACCCCCGCCGCGGCGAGGAATCCCGCGATCAGCGCGGGCCTCAGGAGTTGGTCGCGCGACAGACGCGACCACGGCCGCCGCCACGGGCTGGGAGGCGGGGGCATGGAGAACGGCCTGCTGTCGAGGTATGTCCGGGAGTCGCGGACCGGTGAACGGGGGGCGAGGCCACCGCTCTCCCCGTCCCACTCGTCCTTGCGGTGCCGCGCGGGCCCGCGCGGCACCGTCGCCTCTTCCCACTCCGGCCACTCCGGCGGCTCAGGAGGAGAGGGCGGCCCTACGGGCGCCCGGGACCCTGGAGGCCGTACGGGGCGCGGAGGCTGGGCCGGCTCCGGCGGCTCAGGGAGATCCGGGACTCCGATGGCACTCGGCGCCTCTGGAGCGTGCGACGGCTCGGAAGGCGGCTGCCCGGCGGACGGCGACGGCTGCCGGGGCGGCGGATCGCCGTACGGCATGCGCCCTCGCGGTCTCGCCGTGAGGCCGTGACCGTGAGTCCGATCATGCTCATCGTGCATCTCGCCTCCCGTCCCGCGCTTCGCCCTCCCACCCTGGCAAAATCACACACTGTATGCGGCCCATGACAGTACGGTCTTACCGATCCGTTATCAGCAGCAGGCCGCAAAGACAAAGAAAAGCGATGAAAGACCGACCCTCCACAGTCACCGGTCGCGCCGGTCGACCACGTTCGTCGGTTCCTCTCGGCCGGTGCGGAAAAGGTTCGCCGGGTGCTCCTCGTCGGCGTAGCCGAAGGAGACACCGCAGACGATCATCCGGTCGTCGGGAATCCGGAAGTGCGCGCGCACGGTATCGGAGTGCATCGCGATCGCGCCCTGCGCGACCGCCGCGATCCCCAGGCTCTCGGCGGCCAGCAGGAGCATGGATACGTACGCGCCGCAGTCGACGTAGCCGTAGGGACCGAGTGACCGCTCCGATGTGATCACTGCGACATGGGGCGCGCCGAAGAAGCGGAAGTTCTCCATGCCCTGGCGCCTTCGCGCCTCGAAGTCCTTCCGGTCGATCCCCAGGCTCTCGTAGAGCCCGTGGCCCGCCTCCCGCCGTCGTATCCGGTAAACGCCCCGGTACTCCTGCGGTTGTGGAATGTCCGAACTGCCGTCACGAGTCGAGGCCGCCTCGTACAGCACGGTACGGAACCGCTCGGTCGCCTCACCACTGGTGAGGATCACCTGCCATGGCTGGGAGTTGCACCAGGAGGCGGTGCGCTGGGCGAGGGCGAACATCCGCTCGATCAGCTCCGGCGGCACCTGCTCGGAACGGAAGGCCCGGTGGCTGTGGCGTCCGGCCAGGATCCGCTCCAGCACGTCGTCGAGTCGAGCGGGCTCCCCGCCCTCCGCCGACACACCACGCTCCCCCTCGTTGACATTCATGGCCCGCAACTCAACCCGACTCCTATCCGGCCTGCTTCGCCAGTTCCTTGCCGACAACCATGCGCTGGATCTGCCCGGTGCCCTCGAAGATGTCCAGGATCTTCAAGTCCCGGTACCACTTCTCCAGCAGCAGGTCCGTACTGGCCCCGTCCGGGCCGAGGATCTGCATGCAGCGGCGGACGACGCGTTCGGCGGTGTCCGGCGAGAACGCCTTCGCCGCGGAGGCCTCCAGCCTGTTCGGCAGGCCCTGCCCGCGCATCCACTGGGCGCGGCGGCACATCCGGCGGCCCCGTTCCAGCGCCGCCGACATGGCGTCGAGATCGTCCTGGATCGCCGACCAGCGGTGCGGCCTGTAGCCGTGCCGCTGTTCCCTCAGCACCTCGACGGTGACGTCCAGGGCGGCCTGGGCGATGCCGATGGCCATGCTGCCGACGTTGGGGCGGTTGTTGTTGAGCACGCTGAGCGCGCCCAGCCGCCCACCGCCCGCGGTGTCGTCGGCACCGGGGACATAGCCGAGCCGGTTCTCCAGCGGGATCCGGCAGTCGTCGAAGCCGAGCTGCGAGGTCTCCCAGGAACGCAGGCCGAGCTTGTCCTCGTTGGCCCGGATGATCTCGAAGCCGGGGGTGCCTCGCTCGACGACGAACGCCTCCGACGCGGCGGCGCCGCGCGCGGGGTCCGTCGTGGCGAACGCGACGACGAAGTCGGCGGAGGCACCGTGACTGCAGAAGATCTTCTGGCCCTTGAGCACCCAGGTGTCACCGTCACGAACGGCCCGTGTCTGGATCATGCTGGTGTCCGAGCCGAACTGCGGCTCGGTGAGCGCGAAACCGGTCGTGCCACCACCGCTGATGATCGGTTCGTACCAGCGCTTCGACTGTTCCTCGGTGCCGAGCAACCGCACCACGATGTGGGCGATGCCGCCGCCCATGCAGTGCATGGCCCAGATGTCGCCGTAGTTCAGCATCTCGTACTGCACGAGGCCACGCATCAGCTCCCCGTCGGGGAAGGTGGGCAGATCCTCGGGGTGATCGGCGGCACCGGCCGGAGCGGTGTTCTTCGACAGTGGCACCGGGCAGGAGTCGATGATCTCCTTCCAGTTCGCGGGTGGCTCGTGGTCGGTGTCGGCCTTGCGGGCGTGCGGGCGCACCATCCCCACCGACCACTCGCGCAGTTCTCGCTCGTAGCGCCGCAGCTCCGGGCTGAGCTCCAGATTCACCATGTGTGGCTCCCTCAGACGGCCGGTGCGAACCGGGTGAAACGTGGATCACAGTCGATCGTCGACAGCAGGGCGGTGCAGCGGTACCAGAGCTCGACCGGGTGGTCGGTGAGGAACCCGTGCCCGCCGAGGATCTGGATCGCGTCGCGGGTCGCCGTCGTCGCCGCCGCGTGGCATTCGGCGACGATGCGGCCGACCTCGTCGGCGAGCCGGTCGTCGTCGAACCCGTCGAGTGCCGTCGCGATGCTCCACAGACCCAGCCGGGCCGCGTCGAGCTGCATGTGGTTGTCGGCGAGGGTGAACGACACCCCCTGGAAGGAGATGATCGGCCGGCCGAACGCGACGCGTTCGGTGGCATAACGGGTGGCGTACTCGCGAGCCCGGGTCGCCCCGCCCAGCGCGACGGCGGCCGGGAGCAGCCGGGTCCGCGCGACCGCCTGGGCGAGGGTGACACCGTCGGCCTCGTCGCGCAGCAGCGCGTCGGCGTCGACGGTGACGTCGAATCGGATTCGGGTCAGCCCGGCACTGGACATCGCCAGATGGCCCTGGGCCGGCGCGCTCGCCACCTCGATGTCGGCGAGTGCGACGACAGCGGCCCGCAACACGTTCTGTTCGGGGTCACGGCCCACCACGATCACATGATCGGCCCCGCCGCCCAGGGCGACGGCGACCTTCTCGCCGCGTACCAGGTAGCGGCCGTCGGTCATCCGGGTGATCTCTGTGTCATAGGCGCGCGGAGAGGGCTCGAAGCGTTCGTAGAGCGCCACCGCCGGCGCGGCGGCCGAGCCAGCGGCGGCCCCTGGCAGGAAGCACCGCCGTTGCCCGGCGGTGCCGAGCAGGCTGAGCAGCAGCGCTCCGCCGCCGGTGAACACCTCCGCGCCGACGATCGACGGATCGCCGTGAGCCAGTGTCTCGACGCCGATCAGCTGGGTGTGGGTGTCGGGGACACCACCGCCACCGAACTCGCTGTCGACGACGCAGGTGAAGCCCATGTCGCGCAGGTGCCCGGCCACATCGGCGGGCACCTGCCCGGTCGTGTCGACCTCGCGGGCGACCGCGTCGAGCCGGCCGAGCGCGAGGCCGCGCGCGGCCTGCCGCATGGCGACGACCTCGTCGGGCAGGGTCAGATCGAACGACGCGCTCACCGGCCCGCTCCCCCGCGCAGCAGCATCTGCGACACGCTGCGACGCTGGACCTGACCGGGGCCGAGCATGGCGTCGGTCATCTTGATGTCGCGGTACCACTTCTCCAACAGGTGCCGCTCGGAGGCGCCTTCCGCGCCGACGAGCTGAAGGCAGCGAAGGACGATCGACTCGGCGAGTTTCGGTGTGACGGCCTTGGCCTCACAGGCCGTCACGGCGGCGTTCTCGCCCCTGTCCTTGAGCCAGGCGGACTTCAGCGCCAGGCGCACGACGTCGTCGAGGGTGTCGTGCATCTCGGCGAAGTCGGCGCGGATGCGCGTGAGCCGCGCCGGGGAGTACTCCTCGGCGCGCTCGTCGATCCACTGCTCGGTGAAGCCCAGGCAGCCTCGGGCGATGCTGGTGCCCCAGACGGCGCAGGTAGCCCGGTTCTTCGAGAAGACACCGAGGGCGGCGGCGACGCCGGGGGCCTCAGGACCGCCGACGCAACGGTCGAACGGGATGCGGATGTCATGCAGTTCGAACGTCGCGTTCCGGATGAACCGGAACCCGATCTTGTCTTCCTTGTCGGTGGTGACGTCGAACTTCGCTATGTCGTCCCTGTCGAGGATGAACGCGCGGACCCCGGCACTGCCGGCCTCCGGGTTGATCGTGGCGAGCAGCACGATCCACTCGCATTCGAGCAGGTTGGAGATGAAGACCTTCTTGCCGTTGAGCACCCACTCGTCGCCGTCGCGCACGGCGGTGGTCTGGATGCCGGCCAGGTCGGTGCCGCTCTGGTCCTCGGTCATGGCGATGGCGGTGAGCACGTGCTCGCCGGTGCACCACTTCTCGACCTGCTCGGGCGTGCCGATGAGGTTGATGAAGTCCTCGGAGACGGTGCCGCCGTGCAGCATCTGCCAGGCCCACGAGTCGCCCTGCGACAGCGGTTCGGTCATGAAGACCGACAACACGTTGGGGCCGAACTCGATGTCGGTCTTCAGGGTGTGGGCCCGGTCGACGTACTCGTCGTCTCGCAGGGTGGCGAAACCGACGGGGGCCACGTCGAGCGGACAGGCCTCGATGACCTCGGGCACGTCGGGGTAGATCTCGTTGGTGTCGGCTTCGCGCGCGTACGGGCGGACGACGTCGAGCGACCAGCGGCGGGTCAGCTCGACGAGTTCGACGGTCTTCTGAGAGGGTTTGAGGGAGATCGCCATCGCTGAATTCCTTTGCTCCGCAGGGGTCGGTGGTCGCTTCGCCGGTCGAGAGGAGGAACCTCAGGCCGCTTCGATGACGGGGACGTTGTGGTGGAGCACGTCGAAGTCGACGGCCGAGAGCACACCGGCGTCCCGGTAGCGGGCCTCGGCGAGAAACTGCTGGCTCAGGCCGCGCCAGCCCATCGTGTTGCAGGCGATTCGGGCGGCCTGGGTGCCGGCGGCGCAGGCGGCGGCGACGGCACGGCCGACGCGGCGTTCCAGTACGGCTCCGGTGTCGAACTCGGCGAGCCGGGAGGCGAGGTCCCAGATCTGCAGCCGGGCCCGGCTGAGCGCGATGCCCGCGTCGACCAGCGGGAACATGACGCCCTGGTTGCGGCCGAGGGCGGCACCGCGCACCTTGCGCCCGGACACCCACTCGGCGGTGGTGTCGACCGCGGCCTGGCCCAGTCCGATGGAGACGGCGGGGACGAGCAGGCGCTGCGTGTTGAACGCGCGCAGCACGGTGAACTCCTCGGCGCTCGCACCGATCCGAGCGGTGGCGGGCACCGTCGCGCCGTCGACGCGCACGGCGGCGGAGGCGACCAGGCCGAGGGCGAGCTTGCCCTCCTTGCGGTCGTCGCGTTCGACCTGCACACCGGCTGCCTCGACGAGGAAGGCGGCGGAGGCGTCGTCGTCGGTGCGGCCCGCGAGCAGGACGGCGGAGGCGTCGGCGCCGTGCGACACCGGGTCCTTGCGGCCGGTCAGCGACCATCGGTCGCCCTGCCGTTCCGCGCGCAGCCGGTACTCGGACGGGGCCCGGCCGTAGCCCTCGTACAGACCGAGGGCCACGTCACCGAAGGCCCGCAGGGCGCCGACGCGCTCGACGGCGGCGCTGTCGCCGAGGGCCGCGGCGAGCAGCTGCGCCTGGGCGGCACCGATGATCTCCAGTGCGGTTCCGGCGTCGGCGATGGCGAGTTCCTCGGCGACGAGAACGAGGCCGACCGGGTCCAGCAGCACGGAGCTGCCGTCGGCGACGGCCTCCGGCGTCGCCCCGGCGGCACGGCTCAGGTCGGTCCTCAGATCGGCGGGGAGCCTCCCGGTACGGTTGACCTCTCGGGCCATCTCTCTGATCCGGGGGCGGAAGCTGCGTAGTTCCTCCACCGCGCTCTGCTGGGCGGCGGTGGGTGAAAGATCGAACATCGGCGTTTCACATCCTTCGATGACGCGGGGGGGATAGTTCGGAGGTCGGGCGGGTGTCCTCGGGATCGAGGTCAGGAGGTGGGGCTGGCCTCCAGATCCGCGCGCAGGATGGATCGGCCCGAGTAGTGTGGCGCCAGCGGGGCGTGCTCCTCCGGAGGGAGTCGCTCACCGGTGACGAGCCGGTTCCACTGCCGCCACCAGGTGCGCATCTGCAGCTCGTCGGAGCCGGACGGGTCGGGCTTCGCCATGCCTCGGGAGATGTCCGACCAGGACAGTTCCTGGAAGGCGGCGAAACCTCGCTGGCAGGCTTCCAGGGCTTCGACGTCGTCAGGGGTGGCGAGGCCGCCCGGCCCCCAGAACGTCAGATAGTTGTCGAGCCGCTGACGCCTGAGGTCGTCGCCCTCCTCCGGCGGGATCAGCTCCCAGCCGGTGACCTCCATGTGGTCCGGTGCCAGTGGGTCGATCTTGCGGATCACGACGCCCATGGTCAGGTCGATGACCACCAGGTTCGGGAAGATCACCAAGTTGCGGGCGCCCTCCATCCGGTCGACCCAGGCGTCGCCGTGGATCTGGCGCAGCCGCCCGAGCCGCTCGGCCTTCTCCCGCCGGCCCTCCTCCGACAGCGGCCGGCCGAACGTGTCGAGGGCGGAGACGGCCCCGGCGATGACGGCGTGGCCGTTGCCCAGGTCGATCGCCGAGGACTTGCCCAGTGCCGAGCCGTCGAGGCTGCCCCGGGCGGCCTTGACCATCTCGAAGTAGCGCTGGTGGGCGGTGACCGCGTGGTAGCCGTCGTAGCTGTTCTCGACGAGCAGCTTCCAGTTGGCCCGGACCGAATACTCGTGGGTGCCCTCGATCACCTGCATGCCGACCTCGGACTGGTCACAGATCAGGTCCAGGTATTCGGCGGCACCGGCCAGGTAGGTTTTCAGGTCGACGATGTCGGGGTCGAAGGAGACGAAGACGAACCCGCGGTAGGAGTCGATCCTCGGGGCCGCGGTGAGCGACGGGCGTTCGAAGTCGGGGCCGTAGGACTGGTCGCCGGGCAGCGACACCATCTCACCGGAGATCGAGAACGCCCAGCCGTGGTAGAAGCACGTCATGAATCGGGCGTTGCCCTTCGGCTCCCGGCAGAGCAGGGCACCGCGGTGCGGGCACGAGTTGATCCAGACCTTGATCTCACCCTTGTTGTTCCTGGCGAAGATCAGCGGCCGCCCACCGACCGAACGGGTCTTGAAGTCGTTCGGCTTGGACAGCTCGGACTCGTGACCGACGTACAACCAGGTGTGGTTGAAGATCTTCTCCTTCTCGAGCCTGAAGACCTCCGTGTCCACCATCACCGACCGGTGGACCCTGAATCGCGGTTTGGTCCGGTCATCGTCGATGTACATGGAAACTCGATTCTCCAATCGTGCTCCGGGCTCGGCGGCGGTCATTCGTTCGCCTGCCGCCGCGCCCATGCCATAGCGAGCTCGGTGGGTCGCGGGACGACCCGGAGGTTCAGCCACTCCATCGCCCTCTGCCAGGAGTCGAAGGAGGCCGCGTGATCGACCGCGTCGCGATCGTCGAGGTGCGGCCACGCCGACCCGTCCGCGTAGCCGACCACCCGCGTGTACACCGGAGCGTCCGCGCGCAGCCTGCGCCGCAGATCGGCCAGCGCGCCGGCGGCCTGTGTCGCGGTGCCGGTGAACAGTCCCAGCCAGGGGACGCGCATGACCGCGGGCCGGTCGAGCAGATGGAGCGCGTGAGCGGCGACATCGGCTGCCGCCGACGAGATGCTGACGACGGCGCCGAGGTCGAACCCGAAGGCCGCGGTGAGGGCCACTCGCGCGCCGGTGCCGTAGCCCAGGACCCCGACCTGCTGGTGTTCCCAGCCGCGCTCGGCGAGAACATCGAGCAACGCGCCGATGTCCGCGCGGTGATCCCGCTCCGTTGTGTCGCCGTCGATCTCGGCGACCAGCGGTTCGTACCCCTGCATGAGCAGGTCGTTGGCGACGGCCTCACTGTCCGGGCCGAGGTCGCCCGCATCGCACAGGACCAGCGCGGCGCCCCGGAGGGCACCGCCCAGATGGATCTGTTCGGCCCGGATGGTCCGGGTCCCGACGACGACCGTACGTCGCGCCGGCTTGATCCGGATCAAGGCGTCCACCTTCGAGGCACTCCTTCGCTCACTCTCCCGGCAGCGGCGGGAAGATCTCGCTGACGTCGTCGGAGAACGGCGACGACGTCACTCTCGCAGTGCGCGGCGTCCCGTTCCATCTACCGTCTCAGCGGCCGGAACTCTGCGGCGAACCGGTGTCCGCCCCCAGTCCGAACGGGGCGCGGCGCCCGGCAGGTGCCAAGATCCTCACGGTCCGGCACCGGCGCGTGACCTAGGCGCCGTGCGGGTTCCAGGGCCAGTACTTGGCCGTGGCGCCCGCGTCGACGGTGATGTTCGTTCCGTTGATCATGGCGGACTCGTCCGAGGCCAGGAAGACCACCGTCGGCACGTAGTCATCGGGCACCGGAAGCCGATGCCACGGCATCAGGCCCGCGAAATCCATCGTGTAGTCGCGGGCCGAGGTCGCCTTGATCTTCGCCGTCCTCTCGATGCTGACCGGGTCGACCGGTTTGGTCGCCGTCGGGGTGAAGGCGTTCACCCGGATGCGGTGCTCGGCCAGTTCCATCGCCGCCGACCGGGTGAAGTTGATCAGACCGCTCTTGCCGGTCGAGTACCCGATGTTGCCCGGCTGCCCCTGCCATGCCGCCGTCGACAGCACGTTGACGACGCTGCCCGGCGAACCGGCCGCGATCATCGCCTTCGCGGCGGCGCGGGTGAACAGGAAGGCGCCGGAGAGAATGACGTCCAACTGACGCCGGTACTGCTCGATCGGCATCGTCAGGATGCCTTTCTGGTTGAACAGAACGGCGTTGTTGACGAGGATGTCGATCCCGCCCCAGTTCGAGACCGCCAGGGCGACGGCTTCCTCGCTGTGCGCCGGGTCGGTGACGTCGCCGGCCACGGCCAGCGCCTGCCCCCCGGCCTCGACGATGCTCTTCGCGCACGCCTCGGCGGTGGCCGCCGACAGATCCGTGCAGACGACCTTGGCGCCCTCGGCCGCCAGCCCGCGGGCCAGCGCGCCGCCGATGTTCGGGCTGGCACCGGTCACGATCGCGATACGTCCCGCCAACCTGTTCACAGGATGATGCTCACCTTTCCCTGCGGGCGCAGCGTGTCGAGGTCCAGGATCGCCCGTCGCTCGATGAAGACGAAGCCGTGCTCGGCGTCGCGGCGCAGCATGTGCCGGTACCGGCCGACGTAGGTGTCGAACACCCCCGGGCGCGTGCGATAGATCGCGAAGTTGGCGTGCACCGTCAGCCGGTCGTCGCCCTCGTCGACGGCCCGGATGTTGGTGATCAGCCGCCGCGTCTTCGAATGCGGGTACTCGGCGTGCGCCGACCGGGTCAGCAGCGAGTTCACCCGCTGCTCCAGCAGGAACCGGTCGTCCTGCACCAGGAACAGGTGCCGGCTCGGATCTCCGTCCGGCAGGTCGGTTGAGGGCACCAGGTAACGGCATTCGAGGGCGAACCGCCCGAGCCACTCGTGCAACCGCCATTCGTCGAGCAGATCGGCGTCCTGGAACAGGTACCGCTCCACCGCGCGCAGCTCCGCGTCGGAGACCGGGGCAGCGGCCGGCCTCACGGCTGTCGTCTCAGTCATGGGATCTTCCTCCGCTCAGCGGTAGACGGCGAATGCCTTGTTGGAGTTGAAGACCTCGGTGGTGACGAATTCGCTCCACCGCAGCTCCAGTCCCAGTTCCGACATGGCCCCGAGCAGGCAGAACCAGTTCAGCATCTCGTGCTGGCCCGCCGCGACGACCTCGCCGGTGGTGGCCGCGCGCCAGGTGTCGTAGTCGCCCGCCACCATGGCCTCGTAGAGCCGCAGGTCGGCCTCGGTGTCCGGACGCAGGTGCCAGTCCTTGTCGTTGAGGAAGGCGTGCGACCAGCTCGACGAGGCGACCAGCGCCACTCGCCGACCGCCGGCGCGCACGGACCGGCCGACGGCCCGGCCCAGCTCGAAGCAGCGCAGCGGCGACGGCCCCGGCGGGTCCAGGTCCTCACCGGCGTTGATGTCGGCGAAGCGGGCGATGCCGCCCTGGCGGGCGATGACGTGCTCGCCGTAGCAGTTCACCGCGATCGGCACGATCGGGTACGGGAACTCCTTGCCGACGTTGTCCCAGTCGAGGAAGAGCTGGGTGTTGGCGAAGGCGTGCGGGAAGTTGATCCCGCTGCGTTTCTCGTACGAGTAGGCGATGTCGAAACCCGAGTTGATCACGTCGGTGACGAGCCGCTTGGCGAAGTCCGGCCGGCCCCGCATGACGAAGCTCTGGCCCTCGTCGGGCAGGCCCCACGCGTTCGGATGGTTGCGCTTGCGGAGCAGCGCCAGCGGGTCCACGACGGTGTCCTGGTAGGCCAGCACGCAGAACGACGGGACGACCTCCTCGCGGAAGTTCTCGTACTGGTCGTCGCCCCAGACCACCATCACGTCCGGCTGGAACTCGTCGAGCTCGGCCCGGATGCGGTCGAAGCCGGCGCGCAGCGCCTCACGGTGCCCCTGCGCCGCGGCGGCACCGGCGTCGTCGCCCCATTCACGCCGCGCCTGCTCGGACCAGTTCTCCGGATCCTTGCGGTCGGCCGGGATGTCGGGGTCCTTCAGCGTTCCGCGAAGCAGGCTCGCCATGTTCGCGTTGTCCGTGGCCACCATCGGGTAGTGGGTCATGCCCAGACCGATCACGTCTGCCATGTTGAATCCTCTGCGAGTCGGGAACGCGGACCGCCCGGTTCGCGTACGGACGGCGGGTTGTCACGTGGGGCCATGCTCCGGGGTTCCCCGGCAGCAGACCACTTCACGTTCTGGTGTCCGGAACCCATCGAGGGTCAGGGCCTGATCGGCACGTACTGGACCGTGCCGAACCCCACAGACGCGTCGGAGTGCACCTCGGCCAGGAAGTTGACCAGGCCGCGGGTGCTGCCCTGGAAGGTCTTCTTACGCCCGGCCGGAACGTGTACGCCGCGTGGATGGGTGAAGCGGCGCACGACTCCGTCGCCGACGGCGATGGAGTCGGCCGCGGTGAAGGCCGGCCTGGACCCGACGGCGTTCGTGCGGACCCGGTAGTCCGGGAGCACGTGCACGATGCCGGTCTCGTCGGCTTCGATGAAGTAGCTGCGCCAAACCCCGTCGTAGAGGGCACAGCTGGAGGCGACGAAGCGCCGGGCGCCGTCGAAGACCATCGGCGTCCAGAAGATGTCGTCGATCCTGATGTCGCGCGGACCCCACGTGTGATCACGCACCAGCAGCCCCGACGCCTCGGTGACCGTGTCACCGCTGAACAGCCTGCCGGTCCATTCGGCGCCGGCCTGGTAGTGGTTCGCGACGAACCAGATGCCCATCTCGCGGGCGCCCGGATCGTCGGCGAACAACTTGGCGGCGAGTTCGGAGACGAAGACCGGGTGGTGCCGGGTCGTCAACTCCACGTCGAAGCCGAATGGCACGTCGCCGTCCTGGGTGAAGTACCAGCCGTCGGCGTCCGGCCCGACGAAGCCGCGGCCTTCGTAGCGCAGCCGCCATCGCCGGAACGGTTCGACGACCTCCACGGTGAGCCCGGGTGAGGCGAAACAGTCCTCACCGGAGCTGTGCGTGGTGGTGGTCGTGGAAACGCCGCCGACGGTCACCCCCGCGCGTACGTCCAGGGTCCCGTCCCGGGCGACGTGCTGCAGGTGCAGGCTGAGGCCCTCGGTCAGCGCGGCGTTGCCGCCGTAGAACGCGTAGTTCTCCTGCCAGGAGCCCTCGCCGGGAACGTGCGCGAACTCGTCGGCACCGGTCAACTCCGCCACCACCTCACACCCCCTTCACGTTGATCTCGTCGATCAACGTGATCGAATCGTGGTCGAGCAGGGTCTGGCCGAGTCGCCGCACGAGGCCGGCGGCGCGGTGGCGGGCCCGCGGGTTGTCCGTCTTCAGCGAGCCGCAGACGACCACCCCGTAGGAGAAGAACAGCAGCGTCGCGAGCCGGTGCTCGTGCCAGGCCTGTTCCAGGCCGTAGGTGACCCCGTGCCGGCCGAGGGCGGCGCTGTAGACGCCGAGCAGATCCTGCTCGTGGCGTCGCCGGACCTCGGTGTCCATGCAGTGGGTGACCAGGTACGACACGTCCTGGATGCCCTTGGCCCGCATGATGCCCTGCCAGTCGAGGGCGACGAACGCGTCCGGGTGTCCCGGCGGGCCGAACATGAGGTTGTCGAGCCGGAAGTCGCCGTGCACGATGGTGGCGTCCTCCGACAGCCAGGTCTGCAGCGACCGCAGGGCTGCCAGATATTCGTCACGCATGCCGCGCAGCCGCTCCGGCAGCAGGTCGCCGAAGTCGGCGATCATCGTGGCCCAGCCGCTCTCGACCTTCGCCGCGATCGACGGCCCGTGGCTCGCGTCGTGCCGGGCGAACGTCCGATGCAGCACCGGGTCCTGGGTGCGCCAATAGCGCGCGTGCAGCGCGGCCACCGACTCCAGGGCGAGGGCGGCCTGCTCCACGGTGCACCCGGCGACGTCGTCGCCGGGGATGTGATGCGGGAAGTCCTCCATGACCAGGACGAACCGGGCCCCGTCGTCGTCGATCTCCCGGTGGTGGCACCGAGGTGAGCGCAACGGGCTGTCGTCGCCGATGGTCTCGTAGAAGCGGAACTCCCGCTTGTACGTCGACATCTCGACGGCCATCTCGATGCGCTTGGGCAACGAGCTGGAGAGCTTGACGATGACACTGTCCGGCCCGGTGCCCGACTCGGACGGGCCGTAGTCGAGGTGCACCCGCGCCACCTGGGACATCTCACCGACGCCCTCCCCCAGGGGTTGGATACGCACACCGGTCGGCGGCGAGGCCACCCCCTCGGCGGCGAGGATCGGGGAAAGCCAGCCGACCGTGACATCGGCGACGGTCGCCGGCGAGAGGGCGGCGTCGTTCTTGAGGTTCATCAGACGTACCTCCATCGCAACAGCACCCGCTCCAGCACGCTGATCACCGCGTTGAGTATCAGCGCCATGACGATGAGCACGAGGATCGCGGCCACCATCGCGGACGGCTGGAAAGCGTTGCTGGACTTCTGGATGAGCGTGCCCAGCCCGTCCTGGGCGGCCATCATCTCGCCGACCACGGCCCCGAGGAACGCGTACGGCACCGAGATCCGCATGCTGGTCACCACCCAGACCAGGCTGGACGGAATCGTGACGCGCCGCAGGATGAGCATCCGCGAGGCGCCCAGCATCTTCAACGCGTTCACGAGGTGCTGGTCGACCTCACGGACACCCTGGTAGGTGTTGTTGAAGACGAGGAAGAAGACCAGCAGGGCGGCGACGGCGACCTTCGACGCCTCACCGATGCCGAACCACATGATCAGCATCGGCGCGAGCGCCAGCTTCGGGATCGTGTTCGCCGCCATGACCAGCGGCCGCAGGATGTCGCCGAGGATGTTGCTGAGGCCCAGCGCGAAACCGGCCAGGACGCCCAGGGAACAACCGATCGCGAAACCGTACAGCGTCTCGCGCAGGGTGATGATGGTGTTCGTGAGCAGCGTGCCGTCCTCGACCCACCCGACGAACGCGGCCCACGCCTCACCGGGACGGCCGACGTAGAACTCGTCGACGATGGCGAGCCCTTCACCGGGACGACCGGCGAAGACCTGCCAGGCCAGGATGAGCAGTGCCAGGACCCCGATGTTTCCGGCGCCGACGACCAAGGCGCGCGGCGTGATCCGTTCCCGCACCCGGGTGCCGATCGTACGGCGCTGTGAAAGCTTGCCGGGCTCCGCGACCGGCGGCCGGCCGGCGGGCGCCCGCGCCGGTTCCGCCTCCTCGGCCGGCGCGACTCTGCCTTTCATTCGTCCTCCTGAGCCGTGTGGTCCATCCGGTTCCACAGGTCCTGCCACAGCTCGCCGAAGCCCGGGTCGGTACGGAGCGACGTGAGGTCGCGCGGCCGGGGCAGGTTCACCTCGGTGCGGTAGACGATCCGGCCGGGACGCGCCGCGAAGACGACGATCTCGTCGGCGAGCAGCAGAGCCTCGTCCAGGTCGTGGGTGACGAAGACGATCGTCTTGTCACCGGCGCTCCAGGTCTCCAGCAGCTGCGTCTGGAGGCGCTGGCGCATCTGTGCGTCGAGCGCGCCGTACGGCTCGTCCATCAGGATCAGTGACGGCTCGTAGGCGAGCGTACGGGCCAGCAGCACCCGCTTGCGCATGCCGCCGGAGAGCTGCGACGGGTAGAGGGTACGGAAACCTTCCAGGCCGACGCTCTCCAGTGCCCGCTCGACGCGTGCCTTGCGCTCGGCCTTGCCGTAGCCGCGTACCCGCAGCGCCAGTTCGATGTTCGACTCGACGGTCGACCACGGGAGCAGGGTGTCGTGCTGGGTGATGTACCCGGCACCGGTGTTGACGCCGCCCAGTTCCCTGCCGTCGAAGTACACCTGGCCCTCGGTCTGGCGCAGGAGCCCCGCGAAGACGTTGAGCAGCGTCGACTTGCCGCAGCCACTGGGCCCGACGAAGCATACGAACCGCCCGCGCCGGATACCGAGGCTGACGTTCGACAGCGCCTGCACTTCGTTCTTGCCTCGTTTGCCGAATTTGACGGAGACGTTCTCGGCGCGGAGGAAGTTCTCGTCCCCGCCGGCGCCCGATGTCTGGGCGCCGGCGGTGGTGGTCTGCCGCGTTCCGGTGAAGGACATCTCCTATTCCGTCCAAACACCGTCGGCGAAGGTGAGGGTCGACGGCTTGTCGCTGGAGATTTCGTAGATCGCCTTGTTCTTCTCGAAGTAGTTCTCGGTCATCTTGGCGTCTCCCTCGTAGTTCGCCTTGACCATCTCGAACGACTCCTTGACCGACGCCGCGTCGTTCTTCGGCGAGAACGTCAGATACGCCTCAGCGGCCTTGGAGGGGTCGCCGGCGAGCAGCTGACGGGCCTCGTTGAGCGAGGCGAGGAACTTCTTGACCGTCTCGCGGTTCTGCTCGACCCACGGACCGGCCGCCATGTAGGCGATGTTGCCCGCGTCCCAGGCACCGGTCTCGGCATAGTCCGCCGGGCCGAGCCAGATCGCGCCGTAGTCGTTCTTGACCGGATTGAGGCCACCGGGCAGGCCGGTGTAGATCGCGTCGACGCGCTTGGCCTTCAGACCGGAGTCCAGGCCGGCGGGCGAGCCCAGGGCGACGAAGCTGTTCTCACCGAACGGAACCTTGTAGTGCAGCAGCAGCGCCCGCAGCGACGCCTCACTACCGGGACCGCGGGAGGCGACGCCGAACTTGGCGCCCTCAAGCGCCTTGATGCGCTCCTCGACCGAAGACGCCTGGGTGACCCCCTTGGCCTCCTGCGCCTTGACGAAGTCGCTGTTGACGAGCAGGACGCCGTTCTGGGTGTTCGACGCCCGGGCGACGGCGACGACGTCACGATCGCTCGCGGTGCCGAAGAAGAGCGCGGAGATCGCCCCGCCGACGATGTCGGTGTCACCCGTGACGGCCGCCTGCACCTGGGTGCCCGAGTTCGCGATATAGGGGAGGAACTCGACGTTCAGCCCGTTCTTCTCGAAGTAGCCGGCGCTCTTGGCGGTGATCACGTCGGCGAAACCGGTGGTGTCCGCGGCGAGCAGCAGCCGGACCTTGGTTTCACCGGCGGCACCGGCCGCACCGGTGGCAACCTCGTCATCGGAGCCGCCACAGGCCGCCAGGGTCACGACGGCCAACAGACCGGCCGTGAGGATTGCTGAGACTCTCTTACGCTTGAACATCCGCTGCCTCACATTTGGAATCGGGGAGCTTCTCACCGCTTCGCGCGGCCCTGCCCCGAGTCGCGTACTGACTTGGATTTCCGAACCTCGCCCCAGGTTCTTTGTCGCCTCTCGGAGGTCGACGGGACCGCGCTGCGCGAGCGCCCCCTGGACCACTTGGGGGGACACTAAGATGACCGAATACGCACAGCCACCAGAAGTTCCGAGCACTGGAACATCGGCGTCACCGGCCCGACACAGCCTCTTGACCGGGGCTGACGTGTCAGAGGGCAGCCTGCTACCACGCCCGGGAAACCTCTCCTCCGGATCGCGGAAACACCACGGGCGCAGCTCTGAGCGCGCAGGTCAGCGCACCGCGCCGGAACCCGATGCCTTGATGATCGACGCGGTCGACACCGGGGCCGTCTGGAACGAGCCGATGCCCGCGGAATCGCCCGAGCGCACGTGCCCGACGTGGTCGACCAGGCCCCAGTTCGGCAGGCCGTTGACGTCCCAGTTACGGGGGGCGCCCATCACCCGGACGACGTCGATGTCGAAGCGGGTCACCCGCTCGTCGCGCACCGCGAGCGAACTGGCGTCGGTGAACACCTCGCCGTGGGCGGTGTTCTGCCGCACGAGATAGTCGGTGTAGACGTTGACGACCTGGTCGTCGACGGCTTCGGCGGCGAAGCTGTACCAGGTGTCCTCATAGCGCTTGGTCAGCGCGGTGAGGAAGCGCCGCCCGCCGTCGAGCACGACCGGCGTCCAGTATCCGGCGTTGCTGCGGAAGCGGCGTTGGCCCCACGAGTGGTCACGCCACATCAGGCCGCTCGCCTCGATCTTCCGGCCGCCGCTCCACACCGTGCCCTTCCACACCGAGCCGACCTCGTAGTGCTCGGCGACGGTGAAGATGTTGGTCGGGTCGACCGGGAACAGCTCGGTGGTGATCGGCCGCCAAGAGATCGGCGCACAACGGGTGCCGATCTCGATGTCGAAGCCGAACGGGGAGTCCCCCGCCCCGGAGCAGAGCCAGCCGGACTCGTCCAGACCGACCCGGCCACGGCCGTCATAACCGAGTCGCATCTTCTCGAACGGCACGGCGATGTCGACGTCGAAGCCGTCGGCGCCAAAAGCACTGCTGCCCGCCTGCTGCCTGACCGTCGAGGTCAGCACGCCGTCGACACACGAGGCGGCGCGCACGTCCACGAGACCTTCGGCCGGGATGTGCTGGAGATGCAGGTAGACCCCGTTGCCGAACGCCTCGTCCCAGCCGTGGAACAGGTAGTTCTCCTGCCAGGCCTCACTTTGGGGGGGTTCGTGGATCGACTCGTCGGCGGGAAGCAGCATGGATGGTCCTTCGGTTCGTGGTGAGTGGTTCTGCCGTGCTGGGAGCGCTCAGAGCAGATCCCAGACCTTCCAGTCGTCCATCGCCGTCAACGCGCGGTCGACCAGTCCCTTCTTGCGCGCGATGGCACGCGGGTCCTTGTTGTTCATGCCCCCGGTGATACCGACGACGATGGAGAAGATGAACAGCATGGCGAGGCGGTAGTGCTCCTCGGCCTCGTCACGGCGGTAGTCGACCCCGGCGTCGTTGAGGGTGCGTACGTAAAGGTCGATCAGCTCGCTCTCGGCGGCGCGCCGGTCGTTCGTGGTCATGCTGTGGGTGACCAGGTAGGCGACGTCCTGGACGCCGCGGCCGACGACACTGCCCTGCCAGTCGAGCAGGACCACCGGATCGGGCCGGCCGGATCGGCCGAACAGCAGGTTGTCCATGCGCAGGTCGCCGTGGACGAAGGTGACCGGTTGCCGCGCCATCAGACGCAGCAACCGGGGGAAGGCCTGGACGTACGCCTGCTCGTAGGCGCGGACCTGGTCACCGAACTGCGCCTCATGATTGGCGATCATGTTCGGCCAACCCTGGATGACGGCCCGGTGGCGGTTGGCGGCGAAGACGCCGTCGTGGCGAGGGACCCACGCCAGTTCGGGGCCATCGGTGCGGTTCCAGAACGCGGCGTGGACCTTGGCGACCTCGGCCACCGCCAGAGCCGCCTCCCCTGGCGTGCAGCCGCGCACCTCGTCGCCGGGAATATGGTCGGAGAAGTCCTCCAGGACCAGGCAGTAGCGGGCGCTGTCGTCATCGACGGCGGCGAGGTAGGCGTGGGGCACCCGGGCCGGCACATGCGCGGCGAGTTCCCGGTAGAAGCGCACCTCGCGCTCGTAGAGCCGGATGCTCCGGGCCCGCTCGCGGTGGTGCTCGTTGTCGGTGGCGAACTTGGCGATGAGGCTCGCGGGTCCGGCCCGGTCTCCGTCGGCGTAGCCGAGGCCGACACGGACGAGGGTTCCCATCTCGCCGACCCCGGACTTCAGGGGGGTCGTCTCGAACGCCACCGGCGCCGCTGCGTCCGGATGGTGCTCGCGGAGCAGCTCGGCCAGCCAGGGCAGAGTGATCTCCGACGAGGTACGGGGGAACGCCATGTCATCTCCTCGTAACGTGCTGCCGGGTGGCTCCCGGTCAGGGTGCGGGCAGTGCGTGCCAGGCCTCAAGCCACCGTTCCGGTTCCCGGAACGGATCCGCGAAGACCGGTGAGCGCGGTGGTCTCACTCATCCGGTGCTCCCCGCGTCGTCTCAGCCGGTTATTTCAGGAAGTCCGCCATGTACTCCTGGAAGCGGGGCTTGGTCACGGCCGACGCCTGTGCCCACGACTCGAACTCCAGCACCGTGTCCAGATCCGCGGCCTGCGACATCTGGACGGCCCGCTTCAGGTCCCGCACCAGCGCGGGGTCACGCCGCGCGTAAAGCCGGGCCAGGCTCGTCGCCTCGGCCAGCGGATCGTCCGCGAGCCGGGTCGCCAGGCCCGTCTCGTACGCCTGCCCGGCGTCGAGCACCTCCGCGCCCAGCAGTGCGCACATCGCCCGCCCGGTCCCCATCCTGCGGGTCAGGAACCAGCTCGACCCGCCACCCGGGTGCAGCCCGATCTCGGCGAAGGTCAGCGCGAACTTCGCCCGTGGGCCGGCTATCACGATGTCGCAGGCCAGGGCGATGTTCACGCCCGCGCCTACCGCCACCCCGCCTACCGCCGCGATCGTGGGGATCGTCAGATCCTTGATACCGAGGAACGACGCGTACACCCGCTTGAGGTCCTCGCGGATCTCCGCCGGTCTCCGGTCGATGTCTCCGAACATGGTGTTCAGGTCGGCGCCGGCGCAGAACGCCTTGCCCGCGCCGCTCACCACCAGCGCGCGGGCCTCGTCGTCGGCGGCCACCGTCCGGACCGCCTCCGCGATCTCCCGCAGCATCGGCAGGTTGAGGGCGTTGCGCCGCTGCGGCGCGTCGAGCATCAGGTGCCGGATCGGGCCGTCGGCCGTGAGCTTCGTGAACTCGGTCATCGTTCTTCTTCCTTCTCTCTGCTTCTCTGTCGGGCGTCCGCCGACCAGCGGCCGGCGCCTCCCGTCCAGGCGGGAACACCTCCGGCGCGTACCGAGGCCACGTCCAGGTCGTCGGCGTGGCGCAGCACACCCTCATCACACAGCCTCACCGCCGCGGCCACCGCCGCGTCGACGAAACGCCTGCCCAGACCTGCCACCTCCTCGGTCACCACCGGCTCTCGCGCGAAGGGGGCGGCGGTCAGCGGCGCGGGCCGCAGTCCCGCCACGACCAGCGCCCGCTCGATCACGGCCGGGTCGGCCCCGGCACGGCGCGCCTCGTCGGCGGCGGCCCTCACGGCCTCCGCGACGCGACCTCCGAACCCCTCGCGCTCCCCGTCGGCCAGCGGCACCGCCAGTGCTCCGGTGCGCGCGAGCCGCGCGACGACGTCGTCGACCGGTTCGTCCGCGGCCGCGTACTCGATGACGTATCCGCCGTCGCCCAGCCGGTCCGGGGCTATCCAGAGCACCGGATCACCGGCGGGCGGCTCGACGCCCGGCTCGGCGACGGTGAACACGACGTTGCCCTCCTCGGCGCGCAGCCGGGACAGCCCTGCGGCGTCAGCGTCGCTGACGACGGCCAGCGACGCGATTCCGCCGGTGGCGAGTGTCCGGCGGCCCACCGGCCCGGTGACCACCAGCACCGGTGTGCGGGCCGGCGCGTTCCCGGCAGCCTCACGCAGCCGCGATCGGGTCCGGACCGTGTCGAAGAAGGCCACCGCGATGGTCGCCCGCGCCGCGTCGGAGACGACGAGGCCGGCCAGTCCCTCGCTCTCGGCACGCAGGGCCGTGTCGACGTCGGCACTCGCCGCGATCGCCGCGACCTCGCGGATGGTGGCGACGGCGGGGGCGAGGTCGCGCGCCGGTTGCAGCACGACCGGGTCCTCACCGGCCTCGTCACCGAACGCCGCCGGTCGGCCCCGGTCCCACGGCTGGGCCGCGTCGGGGTTGGCCAGAATCCAGGCGCGGGCCTTCTCCAGCGCCTCGGCGCGCGAGGTGGCGAGGTCGTCGATCAGGCCGAGTCCGTGAGCCTGGCGGGCGTTCAGCCTGGTGCCGCCGACCAGCAGTCGCAGGGCGCGCGGCAGGCCGATCAGCCGGGTGGTACGGGTGATGCCGCCACCCCCCGGTAGCAGCCCCAGCGTCACCTCGGGCAGTCCCACCATCACCTCGGTGGAGTCCAGCGCGATCCGGTGGTGGCAGACCAGGGCGAGTTCCAGGCCACCGCCGAAGGCACCGCCCTCGACGAGCGCGACGACGGGGCGTCCCAGCCTCTCCAGCCGTCGCATCCGGGACTTGCGCAGTTCGAGATCGTCGAGGAACGCCTGCCGGTCGGCGGGGCCGATCCCGACGAGCCGTTTGAGGTCGCCACCGGCGAGGAAGCCTTTCTTGGCGGAGGTGAGCACGACCCCGATGACGGTGTCGCGTTCGGCCTCCAACCGGTCGATCACGGCCGCGAACGACCGGATGAACAGCTCGTTGAGGGTGTTGACCCTCTGATGTGGGTCGTCCATGGTGAGCGTGACCACACCCTGGTCGTCGCGCTCCCAGCGGATCGCGGTCTCGGCGGTCAAACCGCTGCGCTCCTTCCCGTGCTGACTCTGAGGTGAAACACCGGCCGGATCGCCGGACGGACCGCTGGACGGGCTTGATCTCGCCGCCCGCGGTCCGGATCTCAGGACTGCTCGACGAGCGACGCGATCTCGGGGCGGTTCTTCGAGATCCCGGCCGCGTCCGCGGTGGCGCGGGTGATCCGGCCGTCCCGGAGAAACTCCAAGAACAGCGGGTTGAACAGATCTGGGCGGTCGGTCTGCCCCTGGTGACCGCACTCTTCCGGATAGAAGAACTGGATGTTCGGCAGGACCTTCTCCTGCTCATAACCCCACTCGACGGGGGTGAGCACGTCCTCGGTGCCATAAAGGTAGACACCGGGGATGGTCAGCCGGTCAAGGCGGCCCCGGGTGGTGAGCCTCGCGGCGATGTTCTGGTCCTGCCACGGGATACGCCGGCCGTACTGCAACACGCTCGGCCAGAGCCGGGCGTGCGCCTCACGGTGCCGTTCCGCGGCGGCGTGGCGCATCTTCAGCAGGTCGTCGCTGATCGCCGCCTCGCGGTGGATGATCGCCCCCATGAGGGCGCGCATGCCCTCCTCGGTACCGTCGTACTTGGGGATCGCGACCTTCGCCGAGGGCTTGACGGCGTCATCGGGCACCACATCGCCGACGTCGCCGGCGATCAGCGCGAAGCTGACGACTTTCTCCGGGTGCGCGACCAGGTAGTTGACCGTGTTCATGCACCCCATCGAGTTTCCCGCGAGGTGGAACCGGTCGAGGCAGAGCGCTTGGACGAACTCGTGGACGAAGTCGACGTGACTCTCCAGGCCGGTGGGCCGGTGCTCCTCGCGGGTGTCGGACAGCCCGAAACCCGGCATGTCGGGACAGTAGACCCGAAATCCATTCTCGCCGAGGAACGGCGCCATGAACCGCCAGCCCGCGGTGCCGGAGGAGCCCGGCAGACCTCCGTGCAGCAGGACCACGGCAGGACCGGTGGTGCCGGAGGTCATGTAGTGCGCCCGTGCGCCACTGGCCAGCCGTACCCAGCGGCTGTGCATGCCGGGAACCTCGATGATGCCTTCCTCTGTCAGTGCCATCTCGTTGTCTCCTCTCGGTTGCCCGTCGCGTGATCCGCCGCCTCGCAGGGGGTGGGAACGCGCGTGCGACATGGTGGGGCGCCGCCGATCGCCGGTCGGCGAGGCGATGCGGGTCGGTGTCAGAAGGGTGCGTCGAGCGCGTCGAGCGGTGTGCGCGCCATGACGGCGCGGCGTAACCTCATCAGCAGCCGGGGATCGTCGACGACGACGGCCGCCACGACCGTGCCGTCCTCGTCGGCGTAGACGGCCGCGACCTGGTGGTCGTCGGCGGCGGTACGCACCCGCACCGCTCGTCCGAGGCCGGGTCGGCCGACGATCTGGATCCGATGGCCGTACTGGTCGGACCAGACGTACGGCGGCCGCACACGGGGCGCGGGAGCACCGGTGACCGCCGCCGCGACGATCTCGGCGTGCTCGTTGGCGTTGGTCCAGTGTTCGATGCGCATCTCGACGCCGTACATCGGGTGCGGCCACCGGGCGACGTCACCGGCGGCGTAGACGCCGTCGAAGCCACGGACCCGCAGCCGCTCGTCGCAGACGACGCCGTCGTCGACGGGCAGCCCCGACGTGGCGAGCCAGCCGGTGGCCGGGGTCGCGCCGACGCCGACGACGACGAGGTCGGCCGGCAGGGTCCGGCCGTCGGCGAGGGTCACCCCGGTCACCCGGCCGGTGCCCTCGAAGCGTTCGACCTGCGTTCCGGTCAGCAGGGTGACGCCGTTGGCCTCGTGCAGGCCGCCCAGCAGCGCCCCGACCCGCGCGCCGAGCAGATGGGCGAGCGGCACGGGCTGAGCCTCGACGACGGTCACGTCGGCGCCGTGCGACCTCGCCGCGGAGGCGAACTCGGCCCCGATGAATCCGGCCCCGATCGCCACCACGTGCCGGGCCGCGGGCAGCGCGGCGCGCACGGCGAGGGCGTCCTCGACGGTGCGCATGGTGTGCACGCCGATCAGTCCCTCGGCACCGGGCAGCGTTCGCGGGGAGACACCGGTGGCGATCACCAGGATGTCGTAGCCCAGTTCCTCGCCGGTGTCGGTGACGACGACGCGGGCCACCGGATCAAGCGCCACCGCGCGTACCCCGACGCGCAGGTCGACGCCGAGGGCGTCGAGTTCCTCGGCGCCGAGCAGGGGAACCGGGGCGCCGTCGGTCTCCGGCAGGATCATGTCCTTGGATACGGGGGGCTTGTCGTACGGAAGGTACGGTTCGGCCCCCACGATGGTGACGGGGCCGGCGAATCCGGACTTGCGAAGGCTTTGTGCGGTTCGCACTCCGGCGATCGACGCCCCGACGATCAGGATTCCCATGGCGGACATCGTCGTGCAGGGCACGATGGCCGGGAAGTGCCGGTGCCAGCCACCGGAACCCTCAGCACTGGACGTAGACCTTGCCGTCCTCGACCTGGACCTCGTAGGTCTTCAGGCCGATGGTCGCGGGCAGGCACAGCGCCGCACCGGTGCGGATGTCGAAGCGGGCCATGTGCAGCGGGCAGACGATCTCGGCGCCTTCGAGGTCGGAGTCCTCGCCGAGCGACCATCTGTCGTGCGTGCAGACGTCGTGGGTGGCGTAGAACTCGCCGTCCTCGGTGCGGTAGATCGCGATGGGCTCCTCCCCCGCGCCTTTCCACGTCATGGACGTCCCCGGCTCCAGGTCATCGACACCACAGGCCAAACGCCATTCCATCAGTCCCCCTTGTCGCCGCTCACGGTCTACTACGCCGCCGATTGTCGGGCACCATGGGTGCCGACTCCGACAGCGTGTCCCGGCAACCGGAACATCCGTGCCGAAGAACCCCGTCCGGGGGTGCTTCAGTAGTCGCGGGGGAACCAGTGTGAGTGACCGTTGGCCAGACCCATGCGGCAGGCCGCGGCGATCCGGGCGGTGGTCTGCCGCAACGCGCCCTCGACCTTGAAGTCGAGCCGGGTGGCCGAGTCGTAGGCGACCGATACGGCGGCGACGGCGGCGTCCTGGACGATGACGGGAACGGCCATGCAGGCGACACCGGCCTGCGACTCGTTCGATTCGTGCGCGCTCTTCTCGGCTCGGATCTTACGGAGCTCGACGAGCAGTTCGTCGATCGTGGCGACCGACGCGGGCGTCAGCCGCGGCAGCGGCGAGGGGAGGAACGCCTCGAGATCCTCGAAGTTCTCCCACGCGAGCATCGCCTTACCGATCGCGGTGCAGTTCGCGGGCAGTCGCGCGCCGACCCGGGAAACGGTGACCGGTGAGTTCGCGGACGCGAACTTCTCCAGATAGACGACGTCGAACTGGCGCAGCACGGCGAGGTGCACGGTCAGCCCGGTCCACCGGTGCAGTGCCGCGAGGAACGGCATCGCCTTGTCCCGCATGCTGCCGGCCGGCGTGATCACACCCATCTCGAAGAGGCCAAGGCCGATCTTGTAGCCGCGCCGGTGCTGTTCGATGGCGCCCAGGTCGATGAGGCGGGCGATGATGCGGTGCACCGTGGATTTCGGCAATCCGGCCGCACGCGCGAGTTCACTCAAGGTCATTACTCGGTCGTCGGCACTGAAAGCCCGGAGAATATCGAATGCCTTGGTGAGAATGGAAGGGGAATCCCCATCGACGGGATCCACCGATTCGAATTCCGCCATCGGCACCCCCGTCGAGCTTGATCCGGCCTGGTAGAGCTACGCCGAGACCCTTTTTCCACAAAAATCCCGCATTGTTTCCTGCATGTTTCGTGGAGGATAACACAGTCACAGCGGATCTTGCGGAGAGTGTGACGCACGTTACCCGGCCCCGGGGAGATTCCGGTGGTTGGAACAAATCTCCGCAACCGATTTCCGGATGCCCTAACATGCCCGGATGTAAATGGATCAATCAGCAGTGCGACCCTCGGGAGCCGAACCGTCTCCCGGCGACGACCATCGCCTGCTCGCGCCCGCAGCGGAGGAGGCACCATGGGGCAGGAACGCCGGCCTACTGTCGACGTCCACGCGCACTTCCTCCCGGGGCACCTGCCGGGCTGGCCGGACGAGACCGCGGGCCCCCGGTGGCCACGCCTTCGGACCGGCGACACCGAAGGTCAGATCCTGATCGGCGACTCGCTCTTCCGGCGCGTACGCCCCAGCCTCTGGGACGTCACCGAACGCCTGCGCGAACTCGACGAGGCCGGCATCGACCACCAGGTCATCTCCCCCGTACCTGTCACCCTCGTCTACGACGCCGAGCCGGAACCCGCGGCCCGTTACGCCCGCGCCCTCAACGAGGCCCTCGCCCAGACCGCCGGGGCCTCCGACGGGCGGCTCACCGCCTGGGGCACCGTACCGTTGCAGGATCCCGCCGCCGCCGTCAGGGAACTCGAACACCTCTCCGGCACGCTCGGACTGACCGGTGTCGAGATCGGCACCACCGTCAACGGCCTCGAACTCGACGACGAGGCGCTGACCCCCTTCTTCGCGGCGGCCGAAGCCACCGACACCATCGTGTTCGTCCACCCGATGGACGGCGGCGGCGGCGCCATCCGCCGACGCGGTCAGCCCTACGACTTCGGCCTCGGCATGCTCACCGACACGGCGATGGCCGCCGGAGCGCTCATCTTCGGCGGGGTCATGCAGCGCTTCCCCAGGCTGCGGGTGATGCTCTCGCACGGTGGCGGCACCCTGCCCTGGGCCTGGCCCCGGCTGGCCAGGGGCGCCCGCCTCGGCGACGTCGACCACACCATCGACCTGGCCGCCACCATCCGCCGGTTCTGGGTCGACTCGCTCACCTTCGATCCCGGGCACCTGCGTCTGATCATCGACCGGTTCGGTGCCGACCGGGTGATGACCGGCACCGACCACCCGTTCATCACCCGCCAGATCCATACCGCGACCGAAGACATCGAGACGGCCCGTCGCGACGGGACCATCACCGACGACGAGTCAGGCGCGCTGCGCTCGGCGAACGCGGTGGCCCTGCTCACCGGGCGGAGCGGTGATCCCTCAACAGCGGACTCGACAGTGGAGAAGGAACGCGATGACGCGCGATGACGTGACCGTAGTCGGCGGTGGCCCGATCGGGCTGCTCGCCGCACTCGGCCTGGCACAGGCCGGCATCCCCGTGACCGTCCTGGAAGCCGCGAGCAACGTCGTCCGAGCCCCCCGTGCGATGATCATCCACTGGTCGGTCCTCGACGGCCTCGACCGGCTGGGCATCCTCGACGACGTACTGAGCGCCGGCCTCGTCCAGGACTCCTGGTCACTGCGGGTCACCGCCACCGGCGAGACGTTCCGGTTCGACCTCGGGGTCCTCGGCGACGAGGTGAACCGGCCCTTCAACCTGCACCTGGAACAGGACCGGCTGGCCGAGATCCTGCTCAGGCATGCCACCAAGCTGCCCAATGTCACCGTGCACTGGGGTAGCCGGGCCACCGAGGTGACCCTCGACGAGCACGGCGCCACCATCGTCGCGGGCGGCCCCGAGGGGAATCTGCGACACCGCACCTCCTGGGTCATCGGGGCGGACGGCGCCCACAGTGTCGTCCGGCGCGGCATGGGCCTCGGCTTCCCCGGCATGACCTGGCCGGAAAGCTTCGTCGCCACCAACATCACCTACGACTTCGCCGGCCTCGGTGTCCAGCGCTGCACCGGCATGATCGACCCGGTCGACGGCGCGCTCGTCGCCGAGATCGACGGTGAGGGCCTGTGGCGCTACACCTACGCCGAATCGCTGCGCCTGCCCGTGGAGGAGATCGCGCAGCGGATTCCCGCGGCACTGAAACGGGCACTGCCCGGCGGTGACGACATCGAGGTGCACGCCTGGTCGGCGTTCCGTATGCACGAACGGGTCGCCGACCGCTTCCGCGTCGGCCGGGGCATACTGGTGGGCGATGCCGCCCACGTCACCAACCCGTCGTCGGCGGTCGGCTTCGCCGGCGGGTTCTTCGACGTGTGGACGCTGATCGAGACGTTGACCCGGGTGATCATCGACGCCGACGACCCGGCCGTGCTGGACCGCTACTCACAGCTGCGCCGCCAGGCGTTCACCGAGCACGCCTCACCGCTGTCGTCGGAGTTCAAGCAGTTCGTTTTCAACATGGACGATCCACGACGGCTCGACCGGGAGGTGCAACGGTTCCGGCGCGTCGTCGGCGATCGGGACCTGCTGCGCCGCTTCCTGAAGGCCGGCTATGACACGAAGACCCCGACGTTGAAGAACTGACCGGCGCGACAACGCGAATCGGCCGGTTCCCCAGGGCGGGGAACCGGCCGATTCGCGTTGCGCCGGGTCAGCCCCGAGCCCTCTTGGCGAAATCCTTGGCCACGATGACGCGCTGGATCTGACCCGTGCCCTCGAAGATGTCCAGGATCTTCAGGTCGCGGTACCACTTCTCCAGCAGCAGTTCGGTGCTGGTGCCCTCCGGCCCGAGCAGCTGCATGCAGCGCCGCACCACCCGCTCGGACGTGGGCGGGCCGAACGCCTTCGCCATCGATGCCTCGACGCGGTTCTGCAGGTCGTGCTGCCGCATCCACTGGGCGTACCGGTTCAGGTGCCGGTTACGCGTGAGGGCCGCGGCCATGCCCTCCAGCTCGCGCTGGATCAGCGACCAGCGGTCGGCGCGGAAGCCCAGCCGCTGCTCGTGCAGCAGCTCACCGGTCAGGTCGAGGGCGGCCTGCGCCACCGTCGTCGACAAGGCGGAGACGTTGGGCCGGTTCTGGTTCAGTACCGACAGCGCACTGAGGCGGGCGCCACCGGCGCCGTTCGTGCCGGCCGACGGGTCGTGGCCGAGCCGGTTCTCCAACGGCACGACGCAGTCCTCGAATCCGATCTGGGTGGTCTCCCACGCCCGCAGACCCAGCTTGTCCTCGTTCTCCTTGAGGATCACCAGGCCGGGGGTGCCCCTTTCGATGACGAACGCCTCGGCCGAGGCGATGCCCTTCTCGGAATCGGTGACGGCGAACGCCACCACGTACTCGGCGGACGCGGCGTGGCTGCAGAAGATCTTCGAACCGTTGATGACCCACGAGTCGCCGTCACGGACGGCCCTGGTCGCCAGCCCGCTGGTGTCGGAGCCCGCGCCCGGCTCGGAGAGACCGAACCCGGTGACGCCGCCACCGCGCACCACCGGCTCGTACCAGCGGTCGATCTGTTCCGGCGTGCCGAGCAGGCTGACGACGACGTGGCCGATGCCGCCGCTCACGTAGCTCTGCGCCCACGTGTCGCCGTAGTTGAGGCCCTCGTACTGGGCCATCACCCGCATCAGCTCACCGTCGGGGAACTTCGGCAGGTCGTTGTCGCGGCCTTTGGCGACGTGCTTACTGATCTTCACCGGGCAGGTCTCGAAGATCTCCCGGTAGTTCGCGGGCGGCCGATGGTCGGTGTCGGCCTGGCGCGCGTGCGGCCGGATCCGGGCCACCGACCATTCCTTGAGCTCGCGCTCGTAGCGCTGCAGCTCCGGGCTGAATTCAAAGGCGAGCGTCACTGTGGTTACCTCTCAGACCGCGGGCGCGAAGCTCGCGAAATACGGGTCGGCGTCCAGGGTCGACAGCAGCGCGGCAGCGCGGTACCACAGCTCCGTCGGGTGGTCGGTGAGGAATCCGTGGCCACCGAGCACCTGGATGGCGTTGCGGGTCGCCTCGGTCGCCGCGGCGTGCGTCTCGTTGACGATCCGGCCGACGTCGGCGAGTGCCTTCTCGCGCCCCTGGTCAAGCCCGTTCGCCACCGACAGCAGGCCCAGCCGGGCCGCGTCGAGCCGCATCTGGTCGTCGACGAGGGTGAAGGAGATTCCCTGGAAGTCGAAGATCGGCCTGCCGAACGCGATGCGCTCCGTCGCGTACTTCGTGGCGTACTCCCGGGCCCGGTTCGCGCCACCGAGCGCCACCGCCGGCGCCAGCAGCCGAGTCCGGGCGACGGCGAACGCGAGTGACCGCGCGTCGGCGTCCACGCCGCCGAGCAGGTCGTCCGCCGCGACGAGCACATCGAGGTGGACCCTGGACAGTCGCGCCGCGCTCAGCGCGATGTGCGAGGTGCCGGAGACACGCTTCGTGTCGACGCCCTCCCGGTCGAGGCCGACGACGGCGGCGCGCAGACCGCCCTGCGAGTCCACCCCGACGACGAGCAGTTCGGTGACACCGTCGAGCAGCGCCACCGCGTACTTGGTGCCGCGCACCCGCCAGCCGTCGCCTTCGGCGGTGATGGTGGTGTCGTACTCCTCGGGCGGCAGGCCGTGGCGCTCGTAGAGGGCCGGGGCGGGCGCCGGACGCGCCCCGTCCGCGACCCCGGCGAGCCAGCGGTTCCGCTGCTCCCCGGTACCGGCGGCGTCGATGATCAACGTGGAGCCACCGGCCAGGACGGCGGTACCCACGATGCCCGGGTCGCCGTAGGCGAGGTTCTCGACGGCGCGCAGCTGCGTGACCGCGTTCGGAGTGCCGCCGAGATGCTCGGCCACCGGGGCGGTGAAGCCGAAGTCTCGCAGCCGGCGCCAGAGCCCCTCCGCGATGACGCCGGTCCTGTCCACCTCACGTGCCGCCTGGTCCACGGGGCCGAGTGCCAGCCGACGCGCCGTCTCGGCGATGAGCTGGTCCTCGGCGGACGAGGAAAGAACAAACATGGAGCACCTTTCTTCAAGCGGAGACCGGCCGACGGCTGCTCACCGCACGTTCGGCAGGACCTTCTCGGTGAACAGCTTCAAACCGGCGTTCACCACCTCGCGGTCGCCGTCGCGGGCGCCCATCAGCACCACCACCCGGTCAAGTCCGGCGGCCTTGAGCGCCTGGAGGCGGTCGACACACGCCTGTGGTGGCCCGGCCACGGCGAAGCGGTCGATGAACTCGGGCTCCAGCACCGTGCCGTGTCCGCTGACACTGCTCGCGTGGTGGATCCGGTCATACGCCTCGGCGGCCCGCCGATACTGCTCCTGGAGCGCGGGATCCTCGGTGGCGAACCGCGCGGTGGCGGAGAAGCGGGCGATGGTCAGCACCGCGCCGGCCAGCATCGAACGGGCCGCTTCGACGTCGTAGCCGGTCATCACGTTGATGTAGGCGCCGAAGGTGAGGTCGGCGGGATCCTTGCCCGCCTCGGCGCGGCTCTGCCGGGCCCAGGCGATCGCGGCGGCGATCCGCTCCGGGTCGGCGCCGAGGGCGAACATGATGCCGTCGGCCTCACGAGCGGCCATCGCGATGGCCTTGGGGCCGCTGGCGGCCACGTCGACACGCACCGGCGGCAGCGTCGACCTGCCGATCCACTCCGAGCGGCTCTCGAAGCCGTCGAGGTCGACGATCTCGTCGCGCAGGTAACCGCGTACCTGGCGCACATACGTACCGAAGTCAGCGAGCTTCGCGGGCTTGCGGTTGATGTAGGTCAGCGACGAGTCACCGCGGCCGATGCCGAGCACGGCCCGGCCGCCGGAGGCCTCGTGGACCGACTGCACCGCCGCCGCCATCACCGACGGGTGACGGGTCACCGGGTTGGAGATACCCGGGGCCACCAGCAGCCGTTCGGTGGCCTCCGCGGCCAGCGCCATGCCGACGAAAACGTCACCGGTGAGGCACTGGGTGTCGCCGAAGGCCAGACCGTCCCAGCCCGCGTCCTCGGCCCGTTTGGCCATCCGGCCGGTACGACCTGGAATGGGAAAATTGACCTGCCAGATCTCCATCGCAACGCCCTTGCTCTTTCGGCGCCCGCAAACACATGCACGGCACGGGCCGGCCGGGAACGTCGACATGGCGTTTCCCGGCGGCCGGACTGGTGACTCGAATGCAAACTAGTTGCCGACGTAGCGGGGCCGTGTTTCTGTTCCAACGACTGGAACGGATTCTCCTGTCGCGCTTCCGGCCAGATGGCGCGCTGTTTTCTGAATCGCACGGCTCCGGTCGCCGCCGGACGGAACTCGGCGACGCCGACGGGATGCCGACGGGATTCAGGCCCCGGGCGACAGTAGGGTGTCAGCGTGGATCTCCGGCTCATAGAGTATTTCATCGCCGTCGTCGATCACGGTGGGGTCACTCGGGCCGCGCAGGCGCTCTACATCGCGCAACCGTCGCTGTCACAGGCGATCCGCACCCTGGAACGCCGGCTCGGCGTGCAACTGTTCGACCGGACCGGACGGCAACTGCGGCTGACCCACGAGGGAGAGGCGTTCACGGTATCGGCGCGCCGGATCCTCGCCGACGTGGTCCGGGCCCGGCAGCGGGTGGCGGCGGTACGGGAGTTGCGCAGCGGACGCCTCGACATGGCCGCGCTCTCCACCCTCGCCGTCGAACCACTGCCCCGGCTGGTCAGCGCGTTCAACCGGGAGCATCCCGGAGTGCTGGTCAGTGTCAGCGACCCGGGCAGTCCGGCCGGGGTGGTGTCCATGGTCCGCCAGGGAGGCGTCGAGCTGGGACTCTCCGAACTGCCGGTGCGCAGCGACACGCTGCGGTCCATGGAGCTGTTCACCCAGGAGATCTGCCTGGTGCTGCCACCCGCGCTGGCACAACGGCTGCCCGATCCGGTGCCGGTGGCCCACATCGCCGAGATCCCGCTCGTCCTTGAGGGGGCGGCGGGACCCAACCGGGCGGCGGCACACGCCGTACCGGCCGGGGTGACGTTACAGGTCGTGGTGGAGTGCGTCCACCGGCAGGCCATCTGGGCGCTGGTGGCCAACGGCGCCGGGGCGACCCTGCTGCCGCGCCAGGTGGCCGAACAGGAGGTCACCGGAGTCGTGGTGCGCTCGACGACGCCGCGTCTGGAGCGTCCGGTGGGCCTGGTGTTCCGGCCGGGAGCGCTGTCACCCGCCGCGCAGGCGTTCATCGACTGTGTGCGGCGGCTGTATCCGCCACCTGCTCCCGTACCAGCTCGATGAAGGCCCGTCCGACCGGCGACAGCGCCTCCGGGTCGAACAGCAGCCCGTAGGGGCGACTGAAACAAGGGTCGACCGCCCGGACCACCGCCCCACGGGCGGCGGCGGCTTCGGCCGTGGATCGTTCCATGAAGGTTCCGCCGAGCCCGGCCAGCACGAACGCGAGCCGGGCCTCCCGGTGCGCGATGATCGCGGCGGGCCGGCGCAACCGCCCCGCCGCGGTCACCGCGCGTTCGATCTCGGTCGCCCAGGAGCTGCCCGGCGGCACGACGATCAGGGGTACGTCGGGTAACTGGGCCCTCGGCAGCGGATCGGCCCGCGACACCTCGGTGCCGGGCGGGAAGACCGCCCAGAACTCCTGCACACCCAGCGGCAAGGTGTCCAACCCACCGGTCGCCGTGGGCAGATAGCAGACGACGATCTCGCAATGCCCGTCGACGATCAGCGATGCGGCGGCCTCCTCGTCCTGCAGGTCACCGATGCGGATGTGCACCCGGGGACTACGTTCCCGGAACCGGCCGATCAGTTCGGCGAGCGACCCGGCCGACAAGGTGGCGTACGCGACGATGTCGAGCCGCCCGCGCAGCCGGCCCGCCGCGTCGACCACAGAGCTCTCGGCCGCGACGACGTCGCGCAGGATCTGCCGGGCAGGGCCGACCAGGGAGTGCCCTGCCGAGGTCAGCACCATGCCCCGGCCGATGCGGTGGAACAGTTCGGTGCCGAGCTCGCGTTCGAGGCCGCGGATCGACTGGGAGATCGTCGGCTGGGACAGGTGCAGGCTCTCCGCGGCGGCGTTGATGCCCTGATGGTCGACGACCGCGAGGAAGTACTCAAGGTTATGCAGGTCCACTCCGAGAACCCTACTGTCCGGCACGCGCCCCACCACGGTGAGCCGGCACGTCAGCGGGGTGCCATCCGGATGGCACCGTCGAGGCGGATGGTCTCCCCGTTGAGGTAGCCGTTCTCCAAAATGGTGGCGGCGAGCTGCCCGAACTCGTCGGTGCGACCCAGCCGGGCCGGGTTCGGCACGGTGGCCTCCAGCGACTTCTTGACGTCGTCGCGCAACCGGGCCAGCAGCGGTGTGTCCATGATGCCCGGGGCGATGGTGCAGACCCGGATAGCGCGGCCGGCCAGGTCGCGGGCGGCGACGATGGTCATGCCGACGATGCCGGCCTTCGACGCGGTGTAGGGGATCTGGCCGATCTGACCTTCGAACGCCGCCACCGAGGCGGTCATCACGATCGCGCCGCGCTCACCGTCGACGACCTCCTGGCGGGCGATGCGCTCCGCGCCAAGGCGCAACGCGTTGAACGAGCCGATCAGGTTGAGCCTGATCGTCCATTCGAAGTCCTCCAGGCTGCCGGGGCGGCCCTCCCTGTCGATGACGCGCACCTTGCGGGACGCCCCGGCGCAGTGCACGAGCCCGCGCAGCCCGCCGCGCGCGTCAGCGACGTCGAGGGCGGCGGCGAACGACTCCGGGTCGGTCACGTCGCCCGGCGCGAAGTGCGCCCGCTCCCCCAGCTCCTTGGCGACGGCGGCCCCGTCGGAGGTGGGCAGGTCGATGACGGTGACCGTCCCGCCGGCGGCGATCAGCCGGCGGGCGGTGGCCAGGCCGAGGCCGGACGCCCCCCCGGTGACGGCCGTGTTGAGTCCATCGAGATTCAATGTCTTCCCCTTGTGACCGTCAGAGCCCGAACGACTTCGCGATGATCGTCTTGAGTACCTCGGTGGTGCCGCCGTAGATGCGGGTGACCCGGGCGTCGGCGTAGAGCCGGGCGATCGGGTACTCGCGCATGTAGCCGTATCCGCCGTGCAGTTGAAGGCAGCGGTCGACGACACGGGACTGCATCTCGGTGCAGAAGATCTTGATCTTGGCGGCGTCGACGGAGCCGAGCTCGCCCGCCTCGTGCTCCGCCAGGCCCTTCTCCAGCAGTGCCCGGCCCGCCTCGATCTCCACCGCGCATGACGCGAGCTCGAACTTCGTGTTCTGGAACGACGCCACCGGCACACCGAACGCCTTGCGGTTCGCCACGTACTCCAGCGCTGCCGCCAAAGCCGCCTCCGCCGCGCCCTGCGCGGCGACGGCGATACCGAGACGCTCCTGCGGCAGGTTGCCGGTCAGGTAGCCGAAGGCCCCGCCCTCCTCACCGAGCAGGTTCGCCGCCGGCACCCGGACGTCGTCGAAGAACAACTCGGCGGTGTCCTGCGTGCGCAGACCCACCTTGTCGAGGTTGCGGCCCCGGGTGAAGCCCGCCATCTCCTTCTCGACCACCAGCAGCGACAACCCGTCGCGACGTCCGCCGCCCTGGCCGGTGCGTGCCACCACCACGACCAGATCGGCGTGGATACCGCCGGTGATGAACGTCTTCACCCCGTTGAGCACCCAGTGCTCACCGTCGAGCCGCGCGGTGGTGGCGATACCGGCCAGGTCCGAACCCGTTCCCGGCTCGGTCATCGCGATCGCCGTCATCAGCTCGCCGGACGCCATGCCGGGCAGCCAGCGCCGCCTCTGCTCCTCGTTCGCGTACGACAGGAAGTACGGCAGCACGACGTTCATGTGCACGGCCAGGCCGCCCAGGTTCACGTACGCGCGCTGGGTCTCCTCCATCCAGACCGCCGAGAACAGGAAGCTGTCCTGCCCGCCCCCGCCGTACTCCTCCGGGATCTGGACACCGAGCACGCCCAGCTCACCCAGCCTGTGGAAGATGTCTCTGGGAACGATCTTCGCCTCATCCCAGTCGAGATAGTGCGGCACGACCTCCCGGTTGAGGAACTCACGCGCCGTCGCGCGAAACGCCTCGTGATCGGAGCCGTACAGGGTGCTCTTCATCGTCTCGTCTCTTCCAGCGCCGTCTACAGCAGTTCGAGGATCGTGGCATTCGCCAGGCCGCCGGCCTCGCACATCGTCTGCAGGCCGTAACGGATGCCGTTGTCACGCATGTGGTGCACCATCCGGGTCATCAGCACCCCGCCGGAGGCGCCCAGCGGGTGCCCGACCGCGATCGCCCCGCCCAGCGGGTTCAGCCGCTCGGTCCTCGCCCCGGTCTCGGCCTGCCAGGCCAGCGGCACCGGCGCGAACGCCTCGTTGACCTCGAAGACGCCGATGTCGTCAATGCTCAGGCCCGCCCGGCGCAGCGCCTTCGCGGTCGCCTCGATCGGCGCGGTCAGCATCATCACCGGGTCGTCGCCGGCCAGCGCCACCGTGTGGATCCGGGCGATCGGCCGCAGACCTCGCGCCGCCGCCAGCTCACCGGTGGTGATCAGCAACGCCGCCGCCGCGTCGGAGATCTGCGACGAGTTACCGGCGGTGATCACACCATCCTCGCGGAACACGGTGCGCAGCCCGGACAGCACCTCGGTGGTGCTGCCCCGGCGCACCCCCTCGTCGGCGGTGAGCAGCCCGTTCACCGAAACGAGCTGCGCGTCGAGGGCTCCCGCGTCGATCGCCGTCGCGGCCAGCCGGTGCGAACGCACCGAGTATTCGTCGAGCCGGGCGCGCGACAGCTTCCACTTCTGGGCCACCAGCTCCGCGCCGATGCCCTGGTTGAAACCGCCGACGCCGTAGCGTTCCAGCACCGACTCCGGGTACTGCTGCCCGTCTTGCACGTTGGAGCCCATCGGTACCCGGCTCATCGACTCGACGCCACCGGCGATCGCGATGTCGTAGTGCCCGGCGATCACCGACGCCGCCGCGAAGTGCACGGCCTGCTGTCCCGAGCCGCAGCGCCGGTCGACGGTGGTGCCCGGGATCGACTCGGGCCACCCGGCGCTGAGCACCGACACCCGCCCGATGTTGCCGGACTGCTCGCTCACCTGCGTCACGCAGCCCCACACCACGTCGTCGATCTCGGCGGGTTCAAGGCCGTTGCGCTCGGCGATCGCACGCAGCACGCACGCCGACAGATCACCCGGATGCAGGCCGACCAGAGCACCGTTGCGCTTACCGACCGGCGTACGGGCCGCGTCGACGATCACCGCGTCTCTCATGGTTCTTCCCTTACGATCGTGGCCTCGCGGCGGTCGACGGTGTGGTGCGACTCGTCACTCATCTCACTCATCGGCGAGGAACGTCTCTCGCACCTCGCTGCGCCGCAGCTTGCCGGCACCGTTGCGGGGCAGCTCCCCACGGAACTCGAAAGCCTTGGGCACCTTGTATCCGGCCAGCACGGCTCGGCAGTGCTCGGTGAGCTCCTCTGCGAGCGCGTCGCCGGCCCGCGTACCGGGCTCGGGCTGTACGACGGCGACGACCCGCTGCCCCCAGTCGGGGTCGGGCACGCCGATGACCGCGACGTCGGCGACGGCCGGGTGGGTGATCAACGCCACCTCGATCTCGGCGGGGTAGACGTTCACTCCGCCGGAGAGGATCAGGTCGACGCGCCGGTCGACGATGTACAGCCAGCCGTCGGCGTCCAGGTAACCCAGATCACCGGCGGAGAAGAACCCGTCACGCATCGCCGAGGCGGTCTTGTCCGGATCGTTGTGGTACTCGAACGGCACCGGCGGCATGAAGTACACGTTGCCGATCTCTCCGGTGGGCAACTCGACGCCGTCGGCGTCCAGGATCCGCAGCCGCATTCCCGGCAGGGGATGTCCCACGCTCCCCGGCTTGCTCAGCCACTCCTCGGAGTTCAGCGCGGCCGCCGATCCCTCGGTGGTGCCGTAGAACTCACAGACGACCGGCCCGAACCAGGCGATGGCGGCCCGCTTGACCTCCGGCGGGCACGACGCTCCGGAGAGCACCATGGCACGCATACTGGACACGTCGTAGCGAGCGCGGACCTCCTCGGGCAACCGCAGCAGCCGATGCACGACCGTCGGCACGGTGAACGTCACCGACACCCGATGCCGCTCGATGAGGGCGAGGATCTTCTCCGGACGAGGGCGCTCGGCGACCACGACGGTGTGCCCGAACTGCAGGGCCATGAACGAGAACGTGCCCGGTCCCGCGTGGTACAGCGGGCCGGCCGCCAGGTGTACCTCACGGCCGGGACGGATCCCGAGGCGCCCCATGAATCCGAGGGTGAACGCCGACACGGCGGGTGCCCTCCCCGGCAACCCCTTGCGGACGCCCTTGGGACGGCCGGTGGTGCCGGAGGTGTAGCCCATGTACTCACCGGCGATCGGATCTTCCAGCGGCGCCGTCGAATACCCGGCCAGCAGTGCCTCGTAGTCGACCCAGCCGGGAGTACCGCCGACGGAGATGCGCCGCCGCGGATCCAGGTCCACCTCGGCGAGGGCCGGCGCGACGACGTCGATCAGTGACGCGTCGAGGACGACGGCACCGGCGCCGCTGTCCCGCAGGATGTAGGCGATCTCCGCCGCGGTGAAATGGTGGCTGACCGGGGTGAAGTAAAGCCCGACCTGGAAGGTGGCCAGCCGCAACTCGTAGTACGCACGCCGGTTGGGCAGCATCGCCACAACACACTCTCCGGGCCGCAGGCCGCTCTCCCGCAGTGCCCGGGACAGCTGGTTGACCCGCCGCGCCAGCTCGCCGAAGGTCATCGACGTGCCGTCGGTGTCGATGACGGCGACACGATCCGGATCGGCGGCGGCGACGGCGGCGAAACCGACGGGGGCGGCTGCGGTGCTGCTCGACATGCCTGACACTTCCCTTCCGCCGAAGGCGCACAGACCTTGACGTCTCTCCAGCCGACCATCCTCGACAGCAGTTCACGGCACGAGCCACCGGAACGTCAAAGAGCAACCGTCGAACATTCGGATAGGCGCCGCCTATGGCGTCGAAGAACGCGGACGTATTCGGCGCTCTCATAGGTCGCTCCTATCCGATTGTTTGCGAGAACGTCTTTGTCACCCGGATAAACGGTGTGCTGTAGTCGGCGGCGACGCGCTTTGAGGATCCTCACGCGTTTTTCACGAAAAAACTGCCACCGATCAGGGAGGCACGGTGCTCGGCAATCTTGTCCCTCCGGCTCTGGAGGAGACGTCAGAGATGACGGCTCTCCGCCTTGAGGTTCGAAGTTTCCTCCGAGAGATCGCTCAGAAAGGCGTTTTCACCCCCGGGGTGGACACCTGGCTCACCGGCTGGGACGAGGACTTCAGCCGAACGCTGGCCGCCCACGGCTGGATCGGCATGACCATCCCTACCGAGTACGGCGGCCGGGGCCGCACCCATCTGGAACGGTTCGTCGTCACCGAGGAGCTGCTCGCCGCGGGCGCCCCGGTCGCGGCGCACTGGATCGCCGACCGGCAGATCGCGCCGTCACTGCTCGCGTTCGGTACCGAGGAGCAAAAACAGCGCTACCTTCCGAAGATCGCCGCCGGCGAGGCGTACTTCGGTATCGGGATGAGCGAACCCGACTCGGGCTCGGACCTGGCCAGCGTACGAACCAGGGCGGTCAGGGTCGACGGCGGCTGGCAGATCACCGGCAACAAGGTGTGGACATCGAACGCGCACCGCTCACACGCCTTCTTCGTACTGGCCCGCTCCGCCCCGCAGGACCCGAAGAACCGTCACCAGGGGTTGAGCCAGTTCATCGTCGACCTGCGTTCGCCGGGTGTCGACATCCGGCCGATCGTGTCGATGGGCGGTTCACACCACTTCAACGAGGTCTTCCTCCAAGACGTGCTGGTCACCGACGAGTCGGTGCTCGGCACCATCGGTGAGGGCTGGAAGCAGGTCAACCACGAACTCGGCTTCGAACGCAGCGGCCCGGAGCGACTGCTCTCGACCTACCAGCTGTTCACCGAGGTCATCGACGGGATGCGCGACGGCTCACTACGCCGCGACGCGAACCTGGGACGGCTCTTCGCCCGGCTCACCGGGTTGCACCGCATGTCGCTGGCGGTGGCGGGCGCCCTGCAACGGGACGAGCCCGCGGACACGGCGGCGGCGCTGGTGAAACTACTCGGCACGACGACCGAGGGCGACCTGGCGGAGTTCGCCGACCTGATCTCGGACGACACACTGGGCGCCGAACGCTACGAGCGACTACTGCGCGAGAGCCTGATCCAACGGCCCGGTTTCACACTGCGCGGCGGCACGAACGAGGTACTGCGCGGCGTGATCGCCCGCGGATTGGGGATGCGCTGATGTCCGGCCACGACAACGCCGAACTACTCGACATGATGCGGCAGGTCTTCAAGGATCACACGCGGACCGCCGGTCCACGGACCACCGAGCGCACCTTCAACGCCGAGCTGTGGAACACCCTGGAATCGCTGGGCCTGACCCGGCTGACCGGCCGCGAGTCCGACTCCGGCAGCGGCGCGGGCTGGCCGGAGGCGGCGGCACTGCTCGCCACCGCCGCCGAACACGCCGCGACGGTGCCGCTGGCCGAACACGATCTGCTGGCCGGCTGGCTGCTGGAGACGGCCGGGCTCCCCGTCGACAACGCTCTGCGCTCGGCGTGCGTGCTGAACGCCGACGGGACGGCCACCGCCGTGCCCTGGGCTCGCCACGTGCGGTCGCTGGTGGTGCTCTGGTCCGACGGCGGCACCTGGTACGCCGCGGACGTGGCACTTGCCGAGGTCTCCCTGCGTCCCGGGCGCAACCTCGCCGGGGAACCCCGCGACCATGTCACGGTGGCCACGGACCGGCTCGCCGGGGTTCCGATCGCCGACGAGGTCGTCGCCGAGTTCCGGCTGCGAGGAGCACTGGCACGTACGGTGCAGATGTGCGGCGCGATGGAGAAGATCCTCGAACTGTGCGTCGAGCACACCACGCAACGGGTGCAGTTCGGACGCCCGCTGGCGAAACTGCAGGCGGTGCAGCAGCTCGTCAGCGATCTCGCCGCGGAGACGTCGCTGGCACGGGCGGCGACCGACGCCGCCGTGCGGGTCGCGACGAAGTCGCTGCTGACCGACGAGGCCCTGTTCGCGGTGGCGGTGGCGCGCTCCTGCGTCGGACACGCGGCGTCGGTGGTGGTGCGCAACTCCCACCAGGTGCACGGGGCGATCGGCACGACCGCGGAACACGATCTCCACCTGTTCACCACCCGGCTTCTGGCATGGCGCTCCGAGTTCGGGGCGGTACGTCACTGGGATGACTGGCTGACCGATGCCGCCCTCACCGGCGGCACCGGCGGTACGTGGGCGCTGCTGACCGCTGTCGCGGAGTAGGCGGAACACGGTGTCCACGGCGAAACTACACGGCACGGCACGCCCCCGGGGCTCCTACCGGCTGATGTTCGACGCGCGCTACGGAGTGTACTTCTGGACCAACACGTGCGCCGCGACCGGACTGTGGATCTTCAGTATCGTCACCGCGATCCTGGCGTACGAACTGACCGACTCCGCCTCCGTCGTCGCCCTGGTGGTCGTGGCACAGAACGTCCCGCAGATCTTCTCACTGCTGAGCGGCAAACTCGCCGACCGCCGGCATCTCGGCCGGCTCATCGCGCTGGGCCGGCTGGTGTCGGCGGTCGGGCCGCTGACGATGGCGATCTGGCTGTGGGCGTTCGATCCGGTCGGCAGCGTCGAGGGCACCGTCTTGATGTGCGTCTCGGCGGCGCTGATGGGCTTCGGTCTGGTGCTCGTCGGCCCGGCCAGTCAGACGATGATCCCGCTGCTGATCCGCCCCGGCGAGATGCCGGCGGCGATGGCGTTGAGTAGCGTGCCGATGACGTTGTCCCGGGCGATCGGGCCGGCGGCGGGCGCGTTCCTGGCCCTGCATCTGGGACCGGTGGCGGCACTGCTGGTGGCCGCGGCGGGATACCTCATCCACGCTGTCGCGGTCCTGACACTGCGGGTGCGGCGGGCCACCACACCCGTCGGTACCGATACCGACGACCTGTCGGTGACCGCGTCGCTGCGCTATGTCCGCGACCATGCGCCGTTGCCGGCGTTGCTGCTGGCGGTGGCGGCGATCGGGGTCGCCGCGGAACCGTCGGTGACCCTGTCCCCGACGATCGCCGCCGACCTCGGTGGCGGCTCCGCGCTGGCGGGCTGGCTGACGTCCGGCTTCGGCATCGGTGCCTGCGTGGGTTTCCTGCTGTTCGGGGTGATCCGCCGCTGGGTCAGCATGCAACGTCTCACCGGTGCCAGCATGCTGCTGATGGCGGTGGGGCTGCTCGCGCTCGCGGTCGCCTGGATCCCGCCGGTGGCGCTGGGGGCGTTCGGACTCAGCGGTATCGGCATGACCCTCGCCTTCATCTGCGTCACGACGCTGATCCAGGAGAAGGCGTCGGACTCGGTCCGGGGCCGGGTGATGGCGCTGTGGTTCCTCGCCTTCCTCGGTGTACGCCCGATAGCCACCACCGCCACCGGGGTACTCGCCGACACGGCGGGACTGCCGACGTCACTGATCGTGGCCGCCGTCGTCATCGCAGGCGCCGCTTACCTGTGCCGACCGGCGGTGCTCGGCCCGGACTCCTCCCCGGCCGCCTGATCCGGCCCTCGTACACCGGCGCAGCGCAGGCGGCTCCGGCGTGCCGCCGTGATCACGCGGACGTTACCGCGGCTCGCCCGGGTTGAGCACGCCCGCCTCGATCAGTTCGGCGATGCGCTCCTCGCTGTAGCCGCTGCCGCGCAACAGATCAGGACCGTCGCCCCCCAAGGGGCGCAGTTCCAGCGTCGGATCGGCCGGGGTGTCACTGAACCGGACCGGCGGGCGCGGCGAACGCACCTCACCACCGACCGGATGTGTCCACTGACGCAGCAGACCGACCTGCTCGACGTGTTCGTTGCGCACCACCTGAGAGGTCTCCAACACCGGCCCACAGGGCACCCCCGCGTCGTTCATGCGCTTGATGAAGTCCTCCTTGGGAAACTTCAGCGCCTCCTCGCGGACGATCGTTTCGAGCGCGTCGAGATTCTCACGCTTGATCATTTCGCTCTGCGTGGCGAACCGCGGGTCGGTGCGCAGGTCGGACCGGTTGACGGCGTCGAGCAGACCGAGCCGCTGCTTCAGGGCGATGGCCATGTAGACGACGAAGCCGTCGGCGACCTCGGTGAGCCGCAGCGTCTTGACCCCCATCCGGCCGGCCTCGAAGTCGCCGACGAACGTTTGGTCCGCCATGCCCTCGGGCCACAGGAAGTAGACGGCCGAGTCGAGCATCGGAATCTCCAGCCGCTGCCCCAGACCGGTGCGCTCGCGCGCGTAGAGGGCCGCGCTGATGGCGTTGGCGGCGAACAGCGAAGTGATCTTGTCGACGATCATGTTGTGGATGACGTCCGGCGGCCCGCCGGCGGCCGGCCGCTGCAGGGCGATCATGCCGGCCAGCCCCTGGATCACCGGATCGAACGCGGGCATGTCCCGGTACGGGCCGCTCTCCCCGAAGCCGGTGATCTCGGCGACGACGACCCGCGGGTTGCGAGCGTGGATCGCCTCGTAGTCCAGGCCCATCGCCGTCAGCACACCCGGCCGGAAGTTCGCGACCACCGCGTCCGAATCGGCGATCAGCGTGAGTGCGGCCTCGCGCCCCTCGGGCGAACGAAGATCCAGGGCGATGGACTTCTTACCCCGGTTCGTGTTGATGAAGAAGGCCTCCACACCGTTACGGCTCGGCTGCCCGATCCGGCGGTCGAAGCTGCCGTTGACATCCTCGATCTTGATGACTTCCGCGCCGAGGTCGCCCAGTATGAGAGCTCCGAACGGCGCCGACGCGACCCGGCCGAGGTCGATGACCCTGACGCCTTCCAAAGGACCTGACATATGTGACTGTTCCCTTCCCTCCGTACCGACGCCGCCCGGTGGACCGGTCTTCCTTTCCAGCTTGGTGGTATGTCACCGCATGGTCAGGAATCGGTGAAGTCCGAAGGCCCGCGCCCGACGAACGCGCGAGCGCCTTTCTTCGCGTTCCGGCCGGCCCACACGATCGACGAGTGCCTGCACCGCGTCGCCGGTCGTCACGTCCGGACACTAATGTGGCTGTCCGCACCGCACTCCTCACAGTTCCGACAGTCGGAACACCTCCGTACGCCCTGGCGTTCTTCATCAGCCCACACCCTTTACGATGTAGATTCATAATCCGTGATCGCGAGATCCGGCACCTTCCGAACGGCGAGCCCGAGGCGCCGGCCAGGAGTGACGGAAAACGCTTCCGCAGCCATCGGCCGGGGTTCCCCCGGTGTGACAGGATCTATCGCAGTGCCTCAGGTCGGCGTGGCAATCCTGTCCCGCCGTCGTGGCGCACCACGTTGGCAAGCCCTCAGTCGTCAGGATTCCCACGATGCTGAAAGCCGGTCGCTCCCAGGAGGAGATTCGCCGGCACAACCTTGGCGTTCTGCTCCGGCACGTCCACCTGGGCGGCCCGCTCTCCCGCACGGCACTGGCCGACCGGATGGGCCTGAACCGCAGCACGATCATGGGGCTGACCGGGGACCTCGCCTCGGCGGGCCTGGTCCGCGAGGAACTCCCCAAGGACACCGGCAAGGCGGGCCGGCCGTCGCTGGTGGTCCGCCCGGAGTCCGGCCGGTTCCACGTGATGGCCTTCGACGTGCGCGTGGACCGGCTGGTCGCCGCCAGGGTCGGGCTGGGCGGAACGATCCTGGACCGCAGGGAGGCGGTCCGGCCCCGCGCCGGGGCCGACCTCGACGACGTGGTCGGCACCCTCGCCGCCTTCGCCCGCGAGATAGACCGCGAGGCACCCTCGGACTCGGTGTGCGTCGGGGTCGGCGCCGCCTACTGCGGCATGATCAGGCCCGGTGACGGGATGGTGCGTTTCGGGCCGAACATGGGCTGGGTGGACCAGGCCTTCGGCACCGAACTCGGTCTCAGGCTCGGACTCGGGCTCCCGGTGGCGGTCGGCAACGAGGCTCACCTGGGCGCGCTGGCCGAGCTCGAACGCGGGGTGGGCGTCGGCTTCCAGAACCTGGTCTACCTGCACGGGGACGTCGGCGTGGGCGGCGGGATCATCGTCGGCGGCAAGCTGCTCGACGGTGACGGCGGGTACGGCTGCGAGCTCGGGCACATGATGGTGAACCCGTACAACGGGCGGCCCTGCGGGTGCGGCTCGCGCGGCTGCCTTGAGGCGGAGGTCGGCGAGCAGGCCCTGATCGACGCCGCCGGCCGCTCCTCCGAGCTCACCGGCCGCGAGGGCGTACGGGCGGTGGTGGAGGCCGCCGACCGAGGGGACCCCGCGGCCACGGAGGCGCTGCTCCGGATCGGCGACTGGCTCGGCATCGGGGTGGCGAACCTGATCAACCTCTTCAACCCCGGCCTGGTGATCTTCGGCGGGATGTTGCGCGAGGTCTACCCGGGCGCGGCGGCCCAGGTGCACAGGCGGGTGGAGGCGAACGTGCTGGTGATCTCCCGGGAGAGGGTGCGGCTGCGCGTCTCGGCTCTCGGGGACGACGCCACCCTGGTCGGCGCGGCCGAACTCGCCTTCTCCGAGCTCCTCGCCAACCCCCTGGAGGTGCTCGCCACAAGGACCGGCCGGACCGAGACGGAGGCGGCGCCCCCCACGCCGCGGTGACCGGCCTCACGCCCAGCTAAGACCGGCGTCGGGCCCCTCCCCACATGGGCGCGATCATCCCCCTCGTGGTCTCACGCCCAGGTGAGACCGGTGTCGGGCCTCACGCCGGGTCGGGGGCCGCCAGGTGCCAACGGCCTCCCTCGCCACGGTGACCGGCCTCGCTCCGGGGTGCCGGAGTGAGGCGGCCTCACTCCGAATCGGGGACCGCGAGGTGCCATCTGAGCCATTCGACGACGTTCTTGACGAAGGTCACCCGGTTCGGGATCTGCCGGATCTCGTGCCCCTCGTCCTCGAACAGCAGCAGCTCGCAGGGCACCTGACGGGCCCGCGCCGCCTGGAGCACCTGCTCGGCCTCGTACAGGGGGACGTTGGTGTCCTGGGCACCGTGCACGACCAGCAGCGGAGCGGCGAGCCGGTCGAAGGAGTGCAGGGGTGACAGGGCCCGCAGCAGCTCGCGGTCGGTGACGGGGTGGCCGTACTCGCTGACCGCCGCCGCGGCGATCCACGGCTCGGTCCGCTCGTAGAAGGTCTCGAAGTCGGCCATGCCGCAGACGTCGACTCCGGCGCGGAAGAGGCGCGGGTGGGTGACGAGGGCGGCCAGCGTGAGATAGCCCCCGTAGGAGCGGCCCATGCAGGCGATCCTGGCCGGGTCGGCGATGCCCGCCCGCGCCAGTTCCAGGGCGCAGTCGGCGACGTCGTTGATCGCGTCGAAGCGGAGGGCGTGGTTGTCGGCGTTGCGGAAGGCCCGGCCGAAACCCGACGAGCCGCGGATGTTCGCCGCGAACACCCCGATCCCGGCGGCCAGCAGATTCTGGAACAGCGGGTTGAAGGTGGGTCTTTCCTGGCTCTCGGGGCCGCCGTGCAGGTAGACGACGAAGGGCGCGGGGCCGGGGACGCCGGGGACACGGTAGAGCCAGCCGGTCAGCTCCATGCCGTCGCCCGCCTGGAAGCGCATCAGCTCCGCGCCGGCCGCCTCGGGGATCCGGTCCGATCCCGCGATCCGCCGGTAGCCGCCCACCTCCAGGTCGCAGAGCAGCACGTGGGAGGGGTGGCCGGGCCCTTCGGCGGCCAGGACGGCGAGGCTGCCGTCCAGGGACACCCTGATCGAGGACACCACCTCGGCGGGCAGGGGCGGGAGCGGACGCGTCCGGCCGGTGTCCAGCTCGATCACCTCCAGCCCCGAGCGGCCGGAGTCGTTCCACACCAGCACCGCGCGGCGGCCGTCGGAGCTCAGCGCGAACTGGTCCAGCTCGGCGTCCGAGCGCTCGGCCAGCACGACGCCCACCCCGTCCTCGCCCACCGCGACCAGCGCGGCCCGGTCGCGGCCGACGTCGGACAGCAGGTAGGCGGTGCTCCCGTCGGGAGAGAGGATGCCGTAGTCGGTGGTGCCGGTCAGCCCGGCCAGCAACGGCAGCTCCCCGTGGCCCGGCAGGTCACCGGCGGCCTCGTCGGGAAGGCTCGCGGGCAGGCCGGGCGGGACATCTTCGAGATGGCCCGCGGGAAGATCGACGCGAATCCCGGCCGGAGGGTCGGCGGGCAGGCCGGGCGAGAGATCGGAGAGATCTTCGGTGGACAGGTCGAGGTGAATCCCGGCGGGAAGGTCGGCGGAGAGGTCACCGGACGGGTCCGCGGCGAGATCCCCGGGATGGGACAGGCCGGGCACGAGGGCGCCGGGCCCCGCGGGATCGCCGGCGAGGGCGGGAGGGTGGCCCGTGGGGTCGCCGGCGAGAGCCGGAAGATCGGCCACGTACATCCGGCGCACGCCGCGCGGGCCGCGCCGCAGCAGCATCCGCCGGTGGTCACGGCTCACCGCGGCCGGGTGCATGAGCGCCCCCGCCGCGATCACCTCCCGGCTTCCCGAGCCCGCGTCGATCAGCACCGCGTCCGTACGGCCGGAGGAGGAGACCTCCGCGACGAGGAGGACCTCCCCCTGGCCCGTCCAGCGCACGAACGACGCCGACCCGCCCTCGGGCGCGGCCAGCGGGCGCAGGTCGCCGCCGTCGGCCCTCACCGTCCAGACCTGCGTGTGCTCCCCGCCGCCGGGCACGACGAGGACGGCGAGCCGCCGGGCGTCGGGGGACCAGCTCACGTCGGCGACGGGCTCGGCCCCCGTGTCGATCGGCCAGGCGCCTCGGTCTTCCTGGTGGAGATCCAGGAGATCCTCGAGCTCTCCCGGAGGCCACGCCTCCAGGTCTCTTCCGAGGGGCTGGATCCAGACCCTCGGCGAGCCGTCCCTGTCGCCGATGAAGGCGACGGCGCTCAGGTCGGGCGCCAGGGCGGGCGCCCGGCAGCTCCAGGCGGTCAGGCCCGTGCCCATCGAGGGGCGGGAACGGGCGCCGAGAATTTCGGTCATCAAACTCCTTGTGCCTGCAACCACAGCTCCAGGAGTCCGAGTTGCCACAACGCGTTCGCACCCAGGGTAGTGCGGTGTTCGTCCGGAGCCGCCAGCAACTTGTCGACATATGGCTGGTCGAACAGGCCGCGGGCCCTCGCCGCGGGGCCGGTCAGCGCCTCCCTGACGAGTTCCAGATACGGGCCGTGGATGTGCCTGATGGCCGGGACCGGAAAGTACCCCTTGGGCCGGTCGATGATCTCGGCGGGCAGCAGCTTGCGCGCGGCGCCCTTCAGGATGCCCTTGCCGCCGGAGGCGAGCTTGAGCTCGGGCGGGCAGGCCGCCGCCAGCTCGACGAGTTCGTGGTCGAGGAACGGGGTCCTGGCCTCAAGCCCGAAGGCCATGGTCATGTTGTCCACGCGCTTGACCGGGTCGTCGACGAGCATGACGTTCGTGTCCAGGCGCAGCGCCGCGTCGAGCGCGGTGTCCGCGCCTGGCCTGGCGAGGTGGCGGCGGACGAAGTCGCCGCTGACGTCCTCGTCCAGCAGGTAGTCGGGGGACAGGATCCCGGCCAGCTCCGCGTGCGAGCGGTCGAAGAACTCCCTCTCGTAGACGGCGGCGGCGTCCTCGCGCGACACGCCGGCGAGCGGCGGATACCAGCTGTAGCCGGCGAACACCTCGTCGGCGCCCTGGCCTGACTGGACGACCTTGACGTGCTTGGAGACCTCCTCCGACAGCAGGTGGAAGGCGACGCAGTCGTGGCTCACCATCGGCTCGCTCATGGCGAGCACCGCGTGCTCCAGGGCGGGCAGCATGCGGGTGTCGTCGATGAGGATGCGCTGGTGATCGGTGCCGAACTCCCTGGCGACCAGGTCGGAGTAGACGAACTCGTCCCCCCGCTCCCCTCCCGCCGACGGGAACCCGATGCTGAAGGTCGCGAGGCCCGCCTGACCCTCCTCGGCCAGCAGCGCGACGATCAGGCTGGAGTCCAGGCCTCCCGACAGCAGCACGCCCACGGGCACGTCCGCGACCATGCGCCTGCGTACGGCCGTCCGCAGCTGGTCGAGCACGGCCTCGCACCACTCGTCCGGGGTGAGCCCGACGTACTCGGGCAGGGCCGAGCGGGTGTGGAGCGGCTGCCAGTAGAGGTGGTCGGTGACGGTGCCGTCGGGTTCGACGGTGCGCACCGTGGCCGGGGGGAGCTTGCGCACTCCGGCGAGGATGGTGCGCTCGGCGGGCACCACCGAGTGGAACGTCATGTAGTGGTGCAGGGCGACCCGGTCGATGCCGGTGTCCACCCCGCCCCCGGCGAGCAGCGCGGGCAGCGACGAGGCGAAACGCAGCCGCCTCGCGTCCTGGGTGACGTACAGCGGTTTTATCCCCAGCCGGTCTCTGCCGAGGGTGAGCCTGCCGGTGTCGCGCTCGGCGACCGCGAAGGCGAACATGCCCCTGAAGCGGTCGACGCAGCCACTCCCCCAGCGGTGGAAGGACTTCACCAGCACCTCGGTGTCGGAGGTGGAGAAGAAGCGGTAGCCCAGACCCTCCAGCTCGCGCCGTAACTCACGGTAGTTGTACAGGCATCCGTTGAAGACTCCCGTCAGGCCGAGGTCGCTGTCCACCATCGGCTGGGCACCCCGGTCCGACAGATCGATGATCCTCAGGCGCCGGTGGCCGAGGGCGACCGGCCCCAGCGACCACAGGCCGGCCCCGTCGGGGCCCCTGTCGTGCATCACATCGTTCATCCGGGCCACTGCGGCGACGTCCGCCGGGCGGCCGTCGAACCGGAGCTCACCGCTCAAACCACACATCGAAACCCCCCGGTGACCGGCTCACGCCGGAACTCACCGCTCAGATCGCACATCTCACGCCTCGGGCTCACGCCTGAGCTCATCGCTCAAGCCCCACCTCGACGTCCCCACTCGGCAGCCAGGTGTCCTTGGAACCACCCCCCTGGGAGGAGTTGACGATCATGCTGCCGGCCGGGGCGACGCGGGTCAGCGCGGTCGGCGGCACCTTCGCGGTCTCGCCGAAGCAGACGAAGGCCCGAAGGTCGACAACGCGCGGGCTCAACCGGTCTCCGTCGAAGGTCGGGTGCGTCGACAACCGGACCGTCTCCTGGGCGACCCACCCCTCGGGGGCGGCGAGGATCGTCTTCCTGACCTGTTCGAGCTCGTCGGCGGAGGCGTCGGGGCCGACGACCACGCCCTGCCCGCCGAACCCGTCCACCGGCTTGACGACCAGCTCGGCCAGCCGGTCGAGCACCTGCTCGCGGTCCGCGGCGTCACGGCACAGGTAGGTGGGGACGTTGTCGATGAGGGGTCGCTCGCCGAGGTAGTACTCGATGATGCGCGGCACGTACCGGTACAGGCACTTGTCGTCGGCCACGCCGTTGCCCGGCGCGTTGGCCAGGACGAGCGCGGAACGCTCGACGGCGTCCATGATCTCCAGCCCGAGGCGCCCGCCGAGCAGCGCGCTCTCCTCGATCCTGCGGTAGAGCACCTCGATCCTGCGCCCGTCGATCTCCAGATGACCGTTCTTGAAGGACAGGTCGGCCGGTACGGCGAGGACCACTCCCAGTTCCTCGGCGAGCATCCTGTGCTCGTAGTAGGCGGAGTCCTCGGGTCCCGCCGAGACGACGGCGAGGGCCGACGGGTCACCGGAGCCCGCCGCGAGCAGTGCCTCCCGCAGGATCCGCAGGCCCGCGCCCGGGTCGGCGACCTCCTCGCCGGGGGCGAGTTCCGGCATCAGCTCGTTGATCAGCCGCCTGTTGGTCACGGCGTATCCGAGCCCGGAGGGCACCCGGAGGTTGTCCTCGAGCACCGCCCAGCGGCCGACGTTGTCGCGGACCAGGTCCAGTCCGGCCACGGCGCAGCGTACGGTGCCCTGCGGCACCCTGCGGCCCGGCCTGCGGTAGCCGGGGGACTCGTCGACCACCCACGCGGGGATCGTGCCGTCCCTGATGATCTCGCGTCCCTCGTAGACGTCGTGCAGGAACGCCTCCAGCGCGCGCACCCGCTGCGGCAGCGCCCGCTGGATCCCCGTCCACTCGCCGGGCGGGACGAGCCGGGGAACCATGTCGAACGGGTAGATCCGGCTCTCGCCGCCTCCCTCGACCTGGAAGGTCATGCCGTTGTCGCGCTGGTAGGCGTCGCGCCTGCCCTCCCTCTCGCGCAGTCCCTCGACGCCCAGGCGGTCGAGGACCCGCAGCACCGGCTGGTAGGACTCGCGCACCGTGCCCTCGATGATCGCCTCGTCGCCCGGGGCCTCGTAGCCGTCGAGGAGACTGGTGTGCATCCTCGGCGTCGGCCCGCCGAAGGCGGTCTCCCACTCCTCCGATCGCGTCTCGGCGATGACGAGGTCGACCACGTCGGACAACTGGCCGCCGCGGGCGTACGCCTGCCGCTGGCGGGCCGCCGAACTCCCCCTGGCGAGTGACTCCGTGGCCAGGGAGGTGACGAGCTCCCAGTCGCCGTACTGCTCCAGCTGCGGGCGCAGGCTGTTCACCATCCGCCGGATCACCTCGGCGGCCGGTCGCGGGGTGCCTTCGACCGGGTCGACGAGGTCACCCTCCAGCCCGGAGCGCGAGGCCCGCCACGACGCGGCGCGGACCATCTCCAGGCGGACCGTGCGCTCGGGGCCGTTCTGCGCCGCGTCCAGCTCCCTGGCCACCAGGGCCCTGAACAGTCCGGCGATCAGCACGATGTCACCCACGCGGGGGCAGGCGTCGCAGACCCGCAGTTCGATGGTGGGCAGGTGCGCCGAGGGCCGGATGTCGAAGTAGATCATGCCGGGGTCGGTGATCACTCCGGAGGCGACGAGGTCTCGCACCACCTGGTCGTACTCGGCGGCCGACTCGAACCTGGGGACGGGGCCGGCGGTGGGCCAGCGCTGCCACAGCAGCGGGCGGTAGCTGGCATACCCGGTGTCGGACCCCAGCCAGTACGGCGAGCTGGAGCTGAGGGCGAGCAACGGGGGCAGCCACGGGGCGAGGCGATGGGCGACGGCCACGGCCAGGTCACGGTCCTCGACGTCGGCGTGGAACTGCGTCCCGCAGATCAGCTGCTCGCGGGTGAGCAGCTGGTAGTCGGCGAGCATCTGCTCGTAGCGGGGGTCAGGGGAGATCTTCAGCGCCTCCAGATCCACCATCGGTACGCTGCCCGCCGCCACGATTCCCAGGCCGAGTCCGTCCGCCGCCTGGATCACCGTGCGGCGTAGCGCGGTCAGGTCGTGCCCGAGGTCCTCCAGGTGCATGAAGGGTCTGCTGTTGGCCTCGACCACGGAACGCTGCAGCTCATGGGTGAAGCGTTCGGCCGGCAGCTGTTCCAGCAGGACACCGGCCCGTGGGACCAGGTGCCGGGTGTCGACATCGACGACGTGGAACTCCTCTTCGACGCCGACCGCGATCGGCCCCGCCAGACCCGCCATTGCCTCATCACCCCTGAACTACGCCGGTTAATGCGTTTTTTGTTCTTTGCCCGAAAAAGGGAGTTTCGCACTTCACCGCACACTTTGGGCGAAAGTGAAACTGTGCGCCCGCTCCCCCGCGATCGGGACACACCCGCTTCCCCTCCGGCGGGAAGACTCACCTGTTTCCGCGGAAAGATCTCACCGGAGTTTCGAACAAAGCACCGTCGGCGACCGGCCACGGTGAGAGTCCGCCCAATCCGTCCAATCCCTCCAAGGGGGCCTCCTTCAAGAGGCTCCGCCCAAGGCGGTCCCTTCCAAGCGCCCGTGTCCAAAGGGCTCCGTCTCAAAGGCTCCCTGCGCGAGCGGGGTACGGCCCTGTCCGGCCCGGCTCGATGACCGGAGACGACCGGGAAGTCCCCGGAACCTACGCCGGTGGCGACCCGGCCGGAGAATCCCCGTCTCCTGACGGCCCGGCGTCCGGTCGCTCCCGCACGGGAGAGGCCCCGGACCGATCCGGCGGCCCGAGCGGACCCTCGCGATCGGACGGGCCCGCGGGCGGCTCGACCTCTTCCAGCCGTGACTCGATCATACGCGGCGGCCTGGACGCGCCCTCCGGCGGCGTTCCGAACGTGTCGGGAAACGCGTGAACCCCGAGCGCCTCCGGCCGATCGCCCGACGGGTCGGGCGGATCGAGAAGCTGCCGTACGGGCGGGCTGTCGAGGAACGTGGAGACCGCGTCGACCACCCCCTCCCCCAGCGGACGGAACGCGTCGACCACGGCCTGGGCGGGTGGGCCGAGACGGGCTCCGACCTCCTGAATGAAGTCTTCCAGCACCTGCGGCAGCGGCGGCACCGGCAGGCCGAGCTGGGGCTTCGGCCGCGCCTTCTCCGGCGGTGTCCAGCGCATCGAGTCGTCGCTCATCGCGAGCCATTCGTCGACCGCACCGTCGATGGAGTCGAGCACGTGATCGGAATCGTCTGGCATGGCGGCTCCCCTCATGACCGGGATCCGATAAGACGACGGTACCTCGCCCCGCCTTCCCGGGGCAGAGGAGGGTCGCGATCGTCACCGACGGTGAACCACACCGCCGCCGGAACGTCCGTTTCCTTCGCCAGGCGGACCGGCACCTGTACGGCGACCGTACGGCGGTGGAACCCCGATCATCGAAGCCCGTTATCTGGCATAACCCCCTCAACAGGGGGAATAAGCTGTCGATGCTCTCTCAAAATCGTCCTGCCGGTAGTGACACGTTCACATTCCTCGGTGCGATCATGCGTAATCCCCACCAGCTGGGGGCGATCGCTCCCAGTTCGAAGGCCGTCGCACGCCTGGCGGCTTCGATCGTTCCCACAACCCCCGGAGCCACGGTCGTCGAACTCGGCGCCGGCGGCGGAGTGATCAGCGACGCGATCCGCGACCGTCTCCCCGTGGGAGGGCGGCAGCTCGCCATAGAGCTCAACGAGGGCATGGTGCACCACCTGCGGCGCAGCAGGCCCTGGCTGGAAGTGATCTGCGGGGACGCGGGTGACCTCGGCAAGATACTGCGGGAGGCCGGTCTGTCCCACGCCGACGCGATCGTCTCCTCGCTCCCCTGGACCCTGTTCGAGGAGGCCCAGCAGAAACGCGTTCTGGAGGAGATCGCGGCCTGTCTCGCCCCCGGCGGCGCCTTCAGCACGATCACGACGCTGACCGTGATGCCGTTCCAGCGTTCCCGGCACTTCCGCGGCCTCATGAACAGCACGTTCACCACCGTCGACGCCCTGGGGCCGATCTGGCGCAACGTACCTCCCGCCCTGGTGTACGCCGGGGTCGTGGCGGACGACCGGCTGGCCGGGGATGCGGCCGGCGGCCTGGCGGCCGGGGACACCGGCGGGTGAACGGCCGGTCGGACACCGCCCGGCGCCTCGGACACGCCCGCGATCTTTTCACCACCGGCGCACCCTCCGCGCCGGTGGGCGAGAAGCGACCGGCCTGGACGCCGCCCGGCGTTCCGGGCGACGGGCACGCGATGACCTCGCGATGATCCCCCAGTGACTTCCCGTTGACCTCACGGTGACGGTGGCCCGCGACGGGCCGCCGTCACCGTGAGGTCAGAACCGGTCCCGTCCAGGTGAGATCGTCCAGGTTGACCACGATGGCGTCCTGGGTGCTGCGGGCGATGACCACGATCGCCTCCAGGTCGGGGTCGGGATTCTCCTCCCGGTGGGGGACGAAAGGCGGCACGAAGATGTAGTCGCCGGGTTCGGTGTCGATGCGCACCTCGACGGGCTCCTCCCCCTCGATGTCGGCGAAGACGAACGAGGGGTGGCCGCTGACGACGTAAATGGCGGTCTCGGACTCGCCGTGGTGGTGGTTCGCCGAGGCGGTGGCGGGCGCCACGTGGGTCTGCCCCATCCACAGACGGCTGGAGCCGACGGTGGTTCCGCTGATGGCCGCGCGGCGGCGCATACCGCCGGTCTGGGCGGTCTCGGAGGTGAGACCGCCGGGCGCGATGTGGTGCAGGCGGCGGTGGAAGGGGTCTTCGGGAAGGACGATCGGCATCAGTCACTCCTGGCTCGGTCGGAAGGGTGCGGCGCGAGCGCGCCGAAACCTCCATCGTGGTACAGCAGCGGAGGGTGGGCGGGGTCGGTGTGCCCCTCCACGACCCTGCCGACGACCAGCCGATGGTCCCCCGCGATGAACCGCTCCTGGGTGCGGCAGAGCAGCCACGCGGCCACCCCGTACAGCAGGGGTTCCCCTCCGGGGAGGGGTTCCCAGCGATCCCGGTCGGCGAACCTGTCGGCGCCCTTCCTGGCGAACAGCTCCGCCACGTCCCGCTGGCCTCCGGCGAGGATGTGGACGACGAACGCGTCCGCGTCCCGGATCGCCGGCCAGCTCGACGAGCCGACCGAGATGCCGAACGACAGCAGCGGCGGATCGAGCGACATCGAGGTCAGCGAGGTCGCGGTGAAACCGGCGGGACCCGGGGCAGTGACGACGGCGACCCCGGCGGCGTGCCTGCGGAAGGCGGACAGGAAGACATCGCGCGGCTGCCCGCCGCCGACCGCCTCGGCGCTCATCGTGCCACCACCTCCTGTGCCGTGTCCCTGATGATCGGTTCGCCGCGAGTGTCCGGCCCTGCCGGGCCGGAGGCGCCCAGGTTCCTCGGGTCCGGCGCCCCTGGCCGCGCGTGTCGCGCTCACGCGCCCACGCCCGCGGGTTCGCGCCGCTCGGCCCCCTGCCGCAGCAGCGGCACCAGCTCGTCACCCCAGCGCACGACGTCGTCCACCGGGTCGAAGCCGCGGATGAGGAAGGTCGTGACGCCGAGGTCGTGGTACTTCAGCAGCGCCTCGGCGACCTGCTCGGCGGTGCCGACCACGGCCGTGGAGTTGCCGCCGGGACCGATCAGGTTGGTCACGCCGTACCAGAGCCGCTCGTCGTGCACCTCCCGCTCGGCGCCCTGCTCCTGGAGCCTGGCGGCTCCGACGGAGGTCGATTCGCTCTTCCCCTTGCTCCAGCCGAGTCCGCCGCCGGAGACGCGCGCGGCGGTCGCGGCCCTGATCCGCTCGGCCCGCTCCCACGCCTCGGCCTCGGTCGCGGCGACGATCGGCCGGGTGGACAGGCTGAAGGTGATCTCCCGGCCGTGCCTGGCCGCCTCCTGCCTGACGCGCCGGATCCGCTCGGCGGTCTCGGCCAGCGGCTCGCCCCACAGCATGTAGACGTCGGCGTGCTCGGCCCCGGTCTGGACGGCCGCCGGGGAGGCCCCGCCGAAGTAGAGCGGAATGTCGGCCCTGACCGAGCTGTAGGCGCCCTCGAACCGGTAGAACTCACCCTCGTGATCGAACGGCTCGGCCGAGGTGAGCGTACGGCGCAGCACGGACATGAACTCGCCGGTACGCCGGTAGCGGCCACCGTGGTCGAGGAAGTCGCCGTCGCGGCGCTGGTCGGCCTCGTCGCCGCCGGTGATGTGGTGGATGGCGACCCTGCCTCCCCCGGTGAGCTGGTCGAGAGTGGCGAGCTTCCTCGCCACCACCGTCGGGGCGACGAAGCCGGGCCGGTGCGCGATCAGCACGCGCAGCCGCTCGGTGGCGTGCAGCACCGACGCGGCGACGGCGAACCCGTCGGGCGAGGACGAGCCGTAGCCGATCAGCACCCGGTCGAACCCGGCGGCCTCGTGGGCGCGGGCGAACGTGGCCAGGTAGGGAACGTCGATGGGCGGGCCGTCGACGAAGGAACCGTGGGTCTCTGAGAAGTCCTTCGTACCGACCATGCCGAGAATCTCGATGGACATGCGTGTACTCCTTAGCGGGCGACGAAGCGGGGAACGGAACCGGAGGCCGGATCGGGGACGGGAGCGGAGGCGAGGTTCGGTGCGGGACCGGGACCGCTCGCGGACCCGCGGAAGGAAACGGAGCCGGGAGCAGGGCTTTCTGGAACAAGGCTTTCGGAAAGAGGGCTTTCGAGGACGGAGCCGCGGCCGGGAACGGTCACGGCCACCGGGACGGGATCGGGGGCGGGCGTCGACGCGGCGGCCCGTGCGGGCCAGGTGCCGGTGTGGTGGCAGGCGACCGCGCGCCCGCCCCTGACGACCGGTTCGGGAACGACCGCGCAGGCCTCGGTGGCGAACGGGCAGCGGTGGGCGAAGACGCAGCCGCCGGTGGCGCCGCCCGCGCCGGCCACGCCTGTGGGCGCCGCCCGCAGCCTCTCCAGGCTGTGGCGGACGGCACCGGCCACGCGTGGGGCCGAGGCGACGAGCAGCGCGGTGTAGGGGTGGCGGGGGTCGTCGAAGACCTCGCCGATCGGGCCCTCCTCGACGATCCGGCCCCGGTAGAGGACCGCGACCCGGTCGGCGACGCCCGCCAGGGAGCTGAGGTCGTGGGAGATGACGACGACACCGGCGCCGAGCCTGCCGCGCAGGTCGTCCAGGAGGCGCAGGATGTGGTTGCGGTTGGAGGCGTCCAGCGCGCTGACCGGCTCGTCGCAGATCAGCAGCGACGGCTCCGCGACGATCGCGCGGGCGATCGAGACGCGCTGCCGCTGCCCGCCGGAGATCTGGCCGGGCGTCCTGGCCGCGAGGGCGGGGTCCAGGCCGACCAGCTCCAGTGCCGCCCGCACCCTGGCCGCGCGTTCGGCCGGGGGCACGCGCCGCACGGCCAGCCCTTCGCCGACGACGGTTCCCACGCTGTGGTCGGGGTCGAGCGAGCGGAGCGGGTCCTGGAAGACGAACCGCACCTTTCCCGTACGGCGATGCGCCCGCAACGCCCTGCCTCTCAGCGAGGAGATCTCGACCCCCTCCACCTCGACCGAACCTGAGTCGGGGCCGACCAGGCCGACGACGGTCCTGGCCAGGGTCGTCTTGCCCGAGCCGGTCTCCCCCACGATCCCGAGGATCTCCCCGGCCCTGACGGTGAGGTCGACCTCGCTGAGGATCCGCACGGCAGGTCTGCCGAGTGACACGTTCAGGCCTCGCACGGCCAGCAGTGGCGTCCCCGCCGGGGCGGTGCGGGAGGTGGCCGCTGAGCCGTCCGCGGTCGCCCTACCCGTCGCGGAGGTGCTCGCGGGACCGGCCGCGGTCGCGGGAGTCCACCCGGGACCGGTCACCGGGGTGCTCTCGGGGCCGCTCACAGGTCGCTCCCCCGCGCTCCGGCGCCGACGCTCACCGCGTCGCGCCCCACCGGCTCCTGGCGCAGCAGGCAGCGGACCTCGCGCCCACCGGGGTGGGCGGTGAGGGGAACGGGAGCCGCCGAGCATGCCTCCTCGGCGAAGGAGCAGCGGCCGGCGAAGCGGCAGCCCGGCAGCGAGGCGCCCGCGGGCGGCGGCTGGCCGGGGATGACCTCCAGCGTCCGTCTGCCCCAGTCTCCGGCCGAGGCGACCCGCAGCAGAGCCTCGGTGTAGGGGTGCCCCGGACTGTCCAGGACCTCTCTCGCCGGCCCCGACTCGACGATCTCGCCGCCGTAGAAGACGACGATCCGGTCGCAGAGCGCCGCGATGACCGCCAGGTCGTGGGAGACGCAGACGATCGACAGGCCGCGCTCGGCGCGCAGCCGGGCGAGGAGTTCGAGCACCTCGGCCTGGACGGTCACGTCGAGGGCGGTGGTGGCCTCGTCGGCGATCAGCAGTTCGGGATCGCAGGAGACGGCGACGGCGATGAGGACGCGCTGGAGCATGCCGCCGGACAGCTCGTGCGGGTACTGGCCGTGGACCCGGGCCGGATCGTGCAGGCCCATCGCGCCCAGCAGTTCCACGGCGCGCTCGCGGGCGGCGCGCCGCCGCAGGCCGAGTTTGACCCGCAGCACCTCGGCGAGCTGGTCGCCGACCGGCAGGGACGGGTTCAGGTAGGAGGCGGGGTCCTGGAAGACCGCACCGATCCTGCTCCCGCGGATCCCGAGCCACTGCCTGCGGCTCGCCCCCGTCAGGTCGTGGCCGCCGAACTCGATCTCGCCGGAGCTCACCGAGCAGCCGGGGGCGAGGGCGCCGAGGACCGCACGGCAGGTGAGGGTCTTGCCGCTGCCCGACTCGCCGACCAGGCCGACGGCCTCGCCGGGGGCGACCTCGAAGGAGACCCCGCGCACGGCCTCGGCCCGGCCTCCGGAGACGGTCACGCGCAGGTCGCGCACGCTCAACAGCGCTTCAGCGGGCATGGACTTCCTCGCTCTCGTCGATACGGTGACTGTCGGTGTGCAGGCCGGTCGTGTCGCGTACGGCGTCGGCCAGGGCGTTGAGCGCGCCGACGGTCAGCATGATCACGACGGCGGGCGCGAGCGGGGCGAGCGGCCGCTGGTGGAGGTAACCCAGGTCGCTGGCGAGCATCCCGCCCCAGGTGGGGGCGGGGGGTTCGACACCGATGCCGAGGAAGGCGAGGGAGGAGACCACCAGCAGCGCCGCGGCGGACGCCCCCGCCGCGGTCACCGCGACCGTCGGCAGCACCTTGCCCGCGATGTGGGTGCGTAGGATCCGGGAGCGGGACGCGCCGAGCAGTTCGGCCGCCTCGACGTACTGTGCGCGGGTGAAACCCAGCGCCGCCGTACGGGTGACCCGGTAGAACACCGGCGCGAGCAGCAGTCCGATGGCGGCCATCGCCTGGTGCGGGCCGTTGCCGAGGATCCCGGCGACGGCGATGGCGAAGATGACGAACGGCAGCGTGAGCAGCGCGTCCACCAGCCGCATCGTCGTCCACTCGAAGACCTTGCCGAAGAACACCGAGGCGAGGCCGGGGATCGCCCCCAGGAGCAGCCCGATGGCGACCGCCTCCGCCGCCGCGGCGATCGAGAGACCGGTCCCGGCGAGCAGCCGGCTGAGCACGTCGCGGCCGAGGTAGTCGGTGCCCAGGAGGTGCTCTCCCGACGGCCCGAGCAGGCGCAGCCGGGGGTTCTGCGCGAGCGGGTCGTGCGGAGCGAGCAGGTCGCCGAACACCGCGACGAGGAGCACGACGGTGAGGATCGTCACGGACAGCTTGACGGAGGGCAGCCGCCACGCCCTGCGGAAGGAGCTCATCGCGCACCCCGCAGCCTGGCGACGGCCGCGTTGACGGTGACGTTGGAGACGAGCACCAGCGCGATGGTGGTGAGCAGCGCGCCCTGGATCACCGGCACGTCGTGCTTGAGCGCCGCCTCGCCGGTGAGCTGGCCGAGACCCGGCAGGGCGAAGACCGCCTCGGTGACCACCGCGCCGCCGATCAGGCGTGGGATGTGCATCCCGAGTACGGTGAGCGCCGGGCCCGCGGCGTTGCGCAACGCGTGCCGGAACAGCACCCGCCGCGCCGGGAGCCCGCGGACCACCGCGCCGGTCACGTAGTTCTCCCGCAGGGCGGCCACCAGGCCGGTACGGAGCTGCCTGGCGAGGTCGGCGGCGGCGTCGAGGCTGAGCGCGATCGCCGGGAGGGTTATCAGCCTCAGCCACTGGACGGGATCCTGGGTGAGCGGCACGTACCCGCCCGAGGGGAACACCGGGACGATCACGGCGAAGACCACGATCAGTCCGATGCCGACGACGAACGCGGGCAGGGTGGAGGCGACCGCGCAGACGGCGGTCACGATCCGGTCGAACCTGCCGCCGTTGCTCACCGCCGCGCCGACGCCGGCCGCGCCTCCGGCGAGGATCGCGATGAGCACCGCGAGGCCGGTGATCGACAGGTCGACGGGCAGGCGCTGCGCGATGCTCTCGGCGACCGGGAGCTGGGTGAACCAGGAGCGGCCCAGGTCTCCGGTGAGCGCGTTGCCCAGCCAGGTGACGTACTGCTCCAGGAAGGGGCGGTCGAGCCCGAACTCGTGGCTCATCCTGGCGATGTCCTCGGGGGTCGCGGTCTCTCCCAGCACCGCCGCCGCCGGATTGGCGTCGCCCAGCGCGCCCAGCCCGTAGGTGATGAAGGTGGAGACGAGCGCCACGACCACCAGGGCGGCCGATCCGCGCGCCACCGCGCGCCACCGGGCGGTCCCCGCGCTCCGGCGGACCCGGGAGGGTCTTGCCGAGGGCGCGGTCATGACGGGCCGGCCGACCTCTTCGTCCCCTCCGCCCTTCCTGGCTCCCCCGGTTTCCCTGTCTTCCCCCGCTCCCCGCGCGGACGCGGGGGCGCGTGATCCCAGCGCGGTCACGGGTTCGTCACCCGTACGCCGTCGAAGCGCTGCACCGCGAGGTTGGTGGGAAGCTCGGAGACCCTGGGGCTGCGGGCGAAGATGCGCGGTGTGGAGAACAGCCAGACGTTGGGCAGTTCCCTGACCCCGATGGCGACCGCGTCCTGGACGGTCTTGGCGTAGCCGGGATCGTCCGGCGGCGTGACGCGGACCCTGTCGAACTGCTCCAGCAGCGCCTTGGGGGTGTTGCGGCCGGGGTTCATCAGGCCCTCCGGCCCGTAGACGACGCCGAGCGCCTGCAGCGGTGACTCTCGGCCGACGAAGGCGTCGGGGGCGAGGGCCACGTTGTGCTGGACGTAGACGAGCTGGGTGTGCTGCGCCGGGGCGATGAGTTTGATCGTGGTCCTGATGCCCGCGGCCTTGAGCTGCTCCTGGACCTGCTCGGGCAGGCCCTCGGGGTCGGCGGTGGTCAGCGGGACGTCGATGCCGTCGGGGAACCCCGCCTCGGCGAGCAGCTTCCTGGCCTTGGCGGGGTCGTGCGGGTAGAGGTTCTCCAGCTCGGGGTTGTAGCCGAGGTGGCCCTTGGGGAACGGCTGCGTGTTCACCTCGCCGACGCCGAATCCCGAGGTCTCCAGCAGCGCCTCACGGTCGACCGCGTACTTCAGCGCCTCGGTGACCTTGGGGTTGTCGAACGGCGCGATCTTGTTGTTGACGTCCAGGACCCGGACCATGAGCGACGGGATGAGGTCGACCTTCAGCCCGGCCGCCTTGGCCGCGTCGATCTGGGCGGCGGGCAGTATCGCGACGTCGAACTGGCCGGACTGGAGTCCGGCGACGACGGTGGCGGGCTCGGAGACGGTCTTCAGCTCGAACTTGGCCAGGTGGATGTTCGCGACGTCGTAGTAGGACGGGTTGCGGTCCAGGTTGGCGTGCGAGCCGGGAACGAGCTGGGTGAGGGTGAAGGGTCCCGCGCCCGCGGGCTTGGCGCTGACGGCCTTGGCGTCCGCCTCGAAGGCCCGGGGGTTGACGATCATCCCGGTCTTTCCCGCGAGCAGGTTGGGGATCTGGTGGTCGGGCCGGTCGAGCAGGATCCCGAACTCGGTCGGCGAGACGACCTCGACGTCCTTCACCCCGCGCAGCTGGGAGGCGATGAGCGAGTCCTTCTGGTCCCGGCCGCGCAGGAGGTTCTTGCGTACGGCCTCGGCGTCGAGCGGGGAGCCGTCGGAGAAGGTCAGCCCGGTCCTGAGGGTGAAGGTGACCCTCTTGCCGCCGTCGGTGTACTTCCAGGCGGTGGCCAGGCCGGGGACGGCGTCGCCCCTGTCGTCCAGGCGGGTGACGGCGCTGTAGACGAGGGACAGGGCGTTGACGTCGTTACCGGCGCTGGAGGTGACGGGATCCCACGTTGTGGGAAGACTCCAGCCCCATTTGAGGGTGCCTCCCTCCGCGCCGGAGGCGGTGCCCACCGACTGGGTGCCGCCGCCACAGGCGGTCAACGCGAGAACGACCGAGATGAGCAGGGCCAGTGGTCGCAGAAGCCGACGGACAGGCATGACGGGGGTCCTCTCAGGGGAACGAGCCAGATCCCACATGGCAAGATCTTCATTCCACATAGTAGTAATTCCCTAAAAACCCGTCAAGAGTGTAGGAAATAGCTCTCCGCCCTAAGCTGGAACGGTGGACCCGATGAAGCCGAAGCTTGAAGACGCCGCCCGCAGGGGCACCCAGGCGATCGAACGCGCCATCGCGGTGCTGCGCGCGTTCGAGCGGTCGACGACGCTCTCCCCCACCGAGGTGGCGCAGCGGCTTCACCTGCCGGTCAGCACCGCCCATCGCATCGTCCGCGCCCTGCACGCGGCGGGCATGCTCGGCCAGGATCCGGTGACCGAGCGCTACCACCTCGGGATCACCACCGCCACGCTGGGCCGCCTCGCCCTGGAACGCCTCGGCGCGACCACGATGCTCCCCGAACTCGAGGCCCTGCGCGACCTGACCGGGGAGGCCGTCAACCTGGGGGTACGCATCGGCGACGAGGTGGCCGTGCTGCTCCAGGTCCCCTCACGACAGCCGCTCCGCTACGAGCAGGAGCCCGGCCAGCGCAACCCGATCCACGTGTGCGCGATGGGCAAGGCCCTGCTCGCCTTCGGGGATCCGAGGGTGGGCATGGAGGAGCCCTTCGCCCGCTACACCGACACCACGATCACCACCCGGGCCGGCCTGGAGACCGAACTCGACCGCATACGCGCCCGGGGTGCGGCCGTCAACTTCGAGGAGCGCGTCGCCGGGGTCCGGGCCGTGGCCGTCCCGGTCCGCGACGGCCACGGCAACGTGCTGGCCGCGCTCGCCATCCAGGGCCCGGCGGTACGGCTGGGTGACGACCGGCTCCCGGAGCTGACCGCCCGGCTCACCGCCACCGCCCGACGACTCGGCTCCTTCGGCCACGACCTCCAGGTCCCCGCACCCGCGCACGCCTCCGCGAGCGGCTCGTGAACACCCCGCACGCCTCCTTTCGCGGCTCGTGAAACGCCTCCCGGGTTTCCCCGCGCCCGCCTGCCGCGTCTTTCCGCCGGGTCACGGGTGCGCGGCGGGGCGTCGAGGTGACGGCCCCGGGGCCGTACGGCATGAGCCCACCCGGCACGGCACAACACGACGCGACACGGCCCACGGCGGCGAATGTCGCGAATGCCGAGTTTAATGAAATTTAATGAGAAAAAACCCATAAGAAGTAAAACAACCGAGACTCGCCGACCATCTCCTCACACCGATCACCACACGCGTTAACCGTGGCCGCAATCTGCCACTCCACCTGCATCCGAGGTCTTGCGCCCCTGCCGTGAACAATGATTAGGTCACTTACATGAAGGGCGTGCCAACATATACGGCGATTGAAATTCAAGGCGAATTAGCCGTGACTCGTCCACGACGACCCTCCTCCGGACCCTGATCGCCAGACCGACCTCAACCACCCGCCCAAGGGTGGCGAGGCATTCTCGTACCATCTTCCACCATCACTCATCGACACCCCTCGATATTGGACCGTTCCATACACCGGGAACGGCCGGTGACGGCATGAATGCCGCCTAGCGTCCCCCGACGTCGAGGACCTCTTTCTCGATCGACGCATCACCGAAGACCACGCGTTTATTCGCGAGAACCCTCACGTGATCGCCGGGAGTTCGATTCACCGTCTCCGAGCTCCCATTCAGGCACGAACATTTGGGAGTTCTCGACCTCGGGTCATTTGGAGGCCCCTCCATGACGAGTTCGCTTTCCGATGTCCAGAGTTCCTTTCCCGAGCCGAAGGCTCCCGAGCCGGCGACCGGCGAAGGCTCCCGTTCAGCCATGCCGGGCCTCACCGCGGCCTTCGACCCCGAGCGTTTCCACGACGGCGCCATGGACATCGTCGGCCGTCTGACGACGTATCTGGGCGACCGGTCGGTCCGGGGACTCGACCTCCTCGATCCCGCGGTGCTGCTGAAGACCGCGCGCGAGCTGATGACCCGGGAACGGCGGCGCATCGCCGACTTCGACGCCGAGCGGGTGAACCAGATCGTCGACCTGTACACGGGGACCGGCATCCCCGTCTACTCACCCGGCTACATGGGACGGCAGTTCTCCGGCGTGGTGCCGCTGGCCAGCCTCATCGACCTGGTCGGCTCGGTGGTCAACCAGCCCTCCTCCTTCTACGAGGCCGGGCAGCTCCCCAGCGTCGCCGAGCGGCTCATGGCCGAGGAGCTCAACGGGTTCATCGGCTGGGACCGTGACCGGTTCGCCATGGTGACGACCTCGGGGGGCTCCCTCGCCAACCTGACCGCGCTGCTCGCCGCCCGCAACCGCGCCTTCCCGCAGATCTGGACCCGCGGCGTGGGCGCCCTGCCCGGTCCCCCGGCCATCGCGGTCAGCGAGGAGGCCCACTACAGCGTGACCCGGGCGGCAGGAGTCCTCGGCATCGGAGAAGGACAGATCATCCGTCTCCCCGTCGATCAGGCCGGGCGGATCCGCCCGGAGCTGGCCGGCCCGGCGCTGGACGAGGCCTACCGGCGCGGCCTGCGGCCGTTCTGCCTGGTGGCCTCGGCCGGGACCACCTCGGTGGGCGCCTTCGACCCGCTGGAGGAGCTCGCCGCCGTGGCGCGCCGGCACGGGCTCTGGCTCCACGTGGACGGGGCGCACGGGGCGAGCCTGCTGCTGTCGGACCGGCACAGGCACCGGCTGCGCGGCATCGAGCAGGCCGACTCCCTGACCTGGGACGCCCACAAGATGCTGTTCATGCCGTCGCCGTGCACGCTGCTCTTCTACCGTGACGGCGCGGCGGCGCGCGGCGCGTTCCGGCAGCGGGCCAGCTACGTCTTCGACGAGGAGCCCGACGTCTACAGCGCCTACGACAGCGCGGACAAGAACCTCGAGTGCACGAAACGCCCGATGATCATGCCGCTCTGGACGGTCTGGTCGGTCTACGGCCCGGCGCTGTTCGCACAGCGGATCGACCAGCTGTGCGAGGTGACCCGGCAGGCCCACCGGATGCTCGCCGCCGAACCGGACTTCGCCGTGGCACACGAGCCGGAGTCCAACATCCTGTGCTTCCGATATCTGCCGGACGACCTGGAACCGGCGATCGCGCATCGGCTGCAACTGGAGATCCGCAACCGGATCCGGGGCGGCGGGCGCTTCTTCATCTCCAAGGTCGACATCGACAAGGTGGCGGCGCTGCGCGTGGTGGTGATGAACCACCTGATCGACGCGGGCCACCTGACCATGCTCATCGACGAGATCAGGGACATCGGGCAACGGGTGCTGCGTACGAGCGCCACGACCCGCGACGACCAGCGGAACAGGAGCCATTCATGACCATGACGGATGTGGACCTCGCCACCTCGGCGGAGCTGGCGGCACGACTGATCCCCGAGGAGGAGCTGCGGCCCCGCTCGGTGGACGACGTCATCGGGCTGCCGTCGTTCGCGGGCAAGCTGGAGGAGTGCGGGCGGCTCACCGGAGCCCCGTACTGCGAGTCCCCGCTCGACCTGCAGAACGCGCTGGTGTTCCGCCGGCTTCAGCAGCTCGTCGGCATCGCCCTGCTCAACCCGCTGTGGCGCGAGCGGCTGCACTACTTCGGGATCCGCGACGCCCCCGCCGACATGTCCGAGTGGGAGCGGATCCCCCTCTCGGACAAGACCGTGCAGCGTGACATGTTCATGGGCGCGCGGGCCGGGATGGTCGTGCCGCTCGACCGCGGCGGGTTCGAGGTGGTGGCCAGCGGCGGCACCGGTGACGGCATGCCCCTGGAGATCGTGTACTCCCTGCGGGAGCTGCGCGACACCTACCGCATCTCCGGGGCGTTCATGGGCGCCTACCAGCTCGGCCGCTATCTGCGCGGTCCCGCGCCGCGCTGGCTGTTCACCACGCTGGCCGACTACCAGATGTGGAGCAGCGGGACCATGGTCGGCGGCGTCCTGTCCCACGTCCCCGAGGTCAACTACATCGGTGCGGGCCCGGTGAGCGCGCCGGTGCTGGAGCACATGTTCTCCTACCCTGGTCACAAGGCGCTGATGGGCATCACCGCGGGCATCGCGCTCCTGCCCGAGCTGGGCGCGGGTCTGTCCCCGCAGGCCAGGGCGAGCTTCCGGGTCGCGATGTACGGCAGCGGCTCCCTGCCCCAGCGCAAGCGCGACGAGTTGCAGGCGTTCTTCCCCAACGTGTCGATCCTCAGCTACTTCGCCGCGACCCAGGCCGAGTGCGTCGGGCTTCAGCTCGACCACGCCTCGCCGGCGCTCTCCGCCGTGCCGGGACTACACCTGGTGGAGATCGTGGACGAGCACGGCCGGGCCGTCGCCGAGGGCGAGGAGGGCGAGCTGGTCGTCACCCGGCTGCACTCCGACGAGACGCCGCTGCTGCGGCTCAAGCTCGGCGACCGGATGATCCGCCGCCCCGCCCTGAACGGGCCGGGGCTGCGCACCGAGCGGTTCGAGTTCGCCGGGCGCACCGCCGACGTGCTGCACCTCAACGACAGCCAGTACTCGGCGACGCTCGCGTACGCGGCCCTGCGCGCGCGGCTGCGCTCGACGACCGGTGTCGACCTGGACCTGGTCGCGCACGAGGTCCAGTTCCACAACCACCGCGAGGACCGGACCCTCACCCTGCTGGTCGCGGTGGACGACGCCGAGGGGACGGCCGCCGCCGTCGAGCACGCCCTCGGCCCGAGCGGGACGCGGCAGCTGTTCACCCAGGCTCTGCCGAGCTCCCTGTCGCTCTTCAACGACCGGGAGGCGACCGCGGCGGCGATCGAGCAGACCGGATACGGGTTCCGGCTGGTGTTCGTGCCCCGCTCCTCACCACAGATCGAGCGGACCACCGTCGGCAAGACGCCGCTGGTCAGGGACCGGGGCTGAGTGGTGGCCCGCAGACCCGAATCACATCCGACAAGGGAGGATCGATGCAAGACAGGATCAGCATCGTCGTGATGGTCGACGCCGTCGGGGCGTTGTCCGACCGGACGCTGCACAACGGCAATATCTCGCTCGTCGACGACAGCGCGGCGGGAAGCAGGCACAAGGGGACCCCCGACCTCGTCACGGTGGTCGCCCCGGGGCAGATCGTCCAGTGGACGCCCATCCACGTGGACGTGCAGACGCCGGTCGAGATCCAGGCCATCGAGTTCCTGTCCGGTGCCCCGGCCGCGCCCGCGGCCGGCCAGGCCGCGTCACCGCACCCGGTGGGCCACTCCGCCGTTCCGGCACCCGGTGTCGTGTCCGGGGCGGCGGTCGACGCCATGGGCTCCAACGGATACGAGAACCACGACCTGCTGGTGTGGGAGGGCGTCGTGCCCTACGACATGACGCCCGGTGTCCCGTACCGCTACCGGCTCTCCGTCAGGCTCCACGAAGGACCCAACAGCGTGTTGTCCATCGACTCGCCCGCGCTGCTGCGCGTGTGAGCCACGTTTCGCGAAAGGCGGTCTCATGGCCCAGCAACACGGGATCATCGTGCTCTTCGACGTCGAGAACGCGCTCAAGACGCGGTCGCTCAACGGCAACACGTACTGGTTCGACAACATGAAGCTGTTCGGCTCGACCGGGGTGGGCACCGAGCAGTTGGTGACGATCGTGCCCGGCACCCATTTCCTCGACGGGTCGCAGGCGACCGAGCAGGTGCTCAACTGGTTGCCCGCGGCGCTGGGTTCGATCCCGCCGACGGTGCCGCGCAACTACCTCGCCGAGCAGGAACGCGCCGACGACCAGCGCACGCTGAACGAGCTCGCCTCGCTCAACGCCGAGGGTGGCGTGAGCGAGGGCGATCTCAAGCGGCTGCAGCGGCGGGTCGGCAAGCACGCGGAAAAGCGCGGTGGCGGGCGCGGTCTCACCGACGCCAAGCTGCTGGACGTCACCGGCAAGACCACCAGCGGCTCCGGCGCCTACAACTACCCGGCCCCGGTGATCACCGACATCACCGGCCAGGCCGTGAGCGAGAAGATCATGTATCCGGCCCAGTACGGGTCCCCCGACATGATCTACGACGGCTGGTACTGGGCCGCGACCGTGGACACGAGCCGGCCCGGGGTCTATCCGTACACGATGCACATCCAGCTGCACGAGCTGGTCGAGCGGGGCGGCGAGATGGTCTGGGAGTCCGTGGACCTGACCTGCGAGTCCAGCCTCAAGATCATCAACGATCCGAAGCGTAACGGGTTCACCGGTGCCGGACTGGGCGTGCTCCCCCTGCCACCCGTCCCCGCCGCCGGCTGACCCGTCCGAATCGGAACACCTTCGAGCGGAGGAACGCATGCCCCCGAGGAACAAGCAGCAGGAAAGCCGGACCGCCAAGCCCACCCGGCCCGTGACGATCACCGCGGTGGTCGACCCCGTGGCCGCGCTGGCGTCGGAGAACCTCGACGACAACCTCTACTTCTACGACACCAACAAGACCGCGGGATCCACCGGTTTCGGCACCCCCGCGCTGCACAGCCGGGTGCGCAAGGGCGACACCCTGCTGTGGAACGTGATCCCGCTGGAGTGCGAGACCTACGTCTCCCTCGCCGGCATCGAGATCGACCCGCGGGTCGCCGAACCCACGCAGAAGGTGTATCCCGGCACCGACATCGTGTTCTGGACCGCCGAGGTGAAGCAGGACCTCACCGAACCGGTCCCGTACCGGCTCTCGTTCCTGCTCGGCACCGTCAGCACGCCGTTCACCGCCACCGCCCGACCGGCCCTGGCCGGTCCTGTCACCGAGGAAAAGGAGGGCCGATGAGCCAGGCGTACGCGGCCACCGACTTCACCGATCGTGGCCAGCTCAACTCCGTCCAGCTGAACGTGGTGACCCTCGTCGACATGGAGAGGGCCGCCGCGACGAAGTCCCTGGACGGTTGCCTCTACATGATGGACAACAGCGTCGGCGGGGTCGGGCAGGGCACCGACCACCTGGAGACCATCTGCAAGCAGGGGCAGGTGGTCAACTGGATCATCCGCCCCATCGACATGCACCGCCGCGCGGACGGCACCTGGCCGCCGATGCCGAAGATCAACAACTTGGTCTTCCTCGACATCGAGAAGGGTGACGAGGACGACGTCGCCGAACGCCGGATCATGACCGAGCTCAAGGTCTACGGCGCCCCCGACCGGATGCGCGACCAGTACACCGCCGTCTACTACTACTGGGCCGGGGCGGTGATGAGCGAGGCCCGGCCGGGCCTCTACCGCTACCGGTTCGTCCTGGAGCTGGAGAAGGAGCACGGCACCGACAAGCTGTACCTGAACTCGCCTCGCTACCCCGCCCTGCGGGTCCTGCCCGTCTGACCGTCCCGAGGGGTCGTGAGCGCGACGTGACCCCGTGAGAGCACCGGAGAGCGCAGGCGGGAGGTCATGGTCGCCGGGCGGCGGCCATGACCGGCGGGTGCGGGACACGCGAGATCCTCGCGGCCTTTCCTACTGGGAAGGCCGTCCTCTGGGAGATACGCTCGATCGGAGATCGGCCCGTGTCCCGTTCGGCCCGCGTGATCGAGGCTGTGATCAAGACGATGCCCGGCCGTGCGACGAACGGAGCCGCCATGACGACCACCATCACCGTGATCGGCGGTCCCACGGCCCTGCTGGAGCTCGGCGGGCTGCGCATTCTCACCGATCCGACCTTCGATCCGCCGGGTGACCACCCCGTCGGGCCGCTCACGCTCACCAAGACCGTCGGCCCGGCTCTCTCCCCCGCCGACGTCGGCCGGGTGGACCTGGTGCTGCTCAGTCACGACCAGCATCCCGACAACCTGGACAGGCTGGGCCGTCAGGTGATGTCCGCGGCGCCGCTGACCTTGAGCACACCCGAGGCCGCCGAGCGCACCGGGGTCACCCCGCTGCGCCCCTGGCAGCACCACGATGTCGGCCGCCTCCGCGTCACCGCCGTTCCCGCCCTGCACGGCCCGCCGGGATGCGAGCCCTTCGTCGGTCAGGTCACCGGCTTCGTGCTCACCGGCGACGGGCTGCCCACCGTCTACGTCAGCGGGGACAACGCCTCGCTGGAGTGCGTGGAGCTCATCGCCGGACGGTTTCCCGCCGTCGACGTCGCCCTGCTGTTCGGCGGCGCCGTCCGCACGCCCATGATCGACGACCGGCTCACCCTGAACGCCACCGAGATGGTGACCGCCGCGCGCCTGCTGGAGGCCCGGCAGGTCGTGCCGCTCCACGTCGAGGGCTGGACCCACTTCACCGAGAACCGGGCGGACGTGCTCGCCGCCTTCTCCGAGGCCGGTCTCGGCCACCTGCTCGTCTCCCCCGCCCCCGGACGACCGGTCCCGCTGGGCCTGCCCGAGGGACGATCATCCCGGGTGCGGTAGGCGATCCCGCGGTGCGATGAGACGAACCGGTCGGCAGTGCCCGGCGCCTCACCCGACGGCGACGCCACGACGAACCGACCCGCGGACCCCGACAGCTCACCCAACGGCAGGCCACGACGAGCCGTCCGCGGAGCCGGACAGCTCGCCCAACGGCGACGCCACGGCGAGCCGACCGGCGGAACCCGGCGGCGATGCCGGATGACCGGCAGAAATAAACCTCCGCCTCGCCCGGTTGCCGCCTACATGGCTGATGACGACATCCGCGGGACGGCCCGCGGCTCTTCCGAGGTGCCCCTGTCGATCCTGGAACTGGCGACCGTCGGTTCCGGCGTGACACCCACCGAGACCCTGCGAGCGAGCACCGAGCTGGCCAGGCGTGCGGAGGAGTGGGGCTATCACCGGATCTGGGTGGCCGAGCACCACGGCATGCCGTCTGTGGCCAGTTCCTCGCCCGCCGTGTTGATCGCCCATCTCGCCGCCGCGACCAGGAGCATCCGCCTGGGGTCCGGCGGTGTCATGCTGCCCAACCACGCCCCGCTCGTCGTCGCCGAGCAGTTCGGCACTCTGCACGCGCTACACCCGGGCCGCATCGACCTCGGGCTCGGCCGGGCCCCAGGCACCGACCCCGCCACGGCGAGGGCCCTGCGCGGGCGGCACGGCCTGGACGCCGACGACTTCCCCGAGCAGCTGGCCGAGCTGACGGCCTTCCTGGACGGCGCGTTCCCGCACGGCCACCCTCTGGAGCGGGTCGTCGCGGTGCCCCGCTCCCCCGAGTCGGGCCGCCCGCCGATCTGGCTGCTCGGTTCCAGCGGCTTCAGCGCGCGGCTCGCCGGGAGGCTCGGCCTGCCGTTCGCGTTCGCGCACCACTTCAGCGGCGAGAACACCATCCCCGCCCTGGACCTGTACCGGTCGTCCTTCGAACCCTCCGCCGTCCTCGACCGGCCGTACGCGATGATCGGCGTCTCCGCGGTCGCCGCCGACACCCCGGAGCAGGCGCTGCGCCTGGCCCGCTCCGGCGGGCTGTCCATGCTGCGGCTGCGGCGCGGCGCCCCGCAGCCGATCCCCACGCCCGAGGAGGCGGAGAACCACCCGTACAGCCCGATGGAGCGCGACTTCCTCGACGACTATCTGTCCAAGCTGGTGCTGGGGGACGCCGCCGGAGTACGGCAGGGGCTGGAGGATCTTCGCAAGCGCACCGAGGCCGACGAGTTGATGATCACCACGATGATCCACGACTCCGCCGCCCGGATCCGCTCCTACGAGCTCATCGCGCAGGCGTACGACCTCACCGGCGGCTCCTGACCGGGCGTCCACTGGCTCCGTCGCGGCCCGATGGAGCGAGCAGACCTCGGGTCAGCGGGTGCCGGGGCCGCTCCAGAACGCGGGTGACGGTGCCCTCCTCCACGACCCTCCCCCCTGCTAGGACCATGACATGGTCCGCCATCCGCGCGACGACACCCATGTCGTGGCTGATCAGCATGAGGGTGAGCCCGGACTCGCGGCGCAGTTCGCCGAGCAGGTCGAGCACCTCTGCCTGGGTGATCGTGTCCAGCCCCGAGGTGATCTCGTCGCAGACGAGGACACTCGGGGAGGCGAGCAGCGCGCGGGCGAGCGCCGCGCGCTGGAGCTCGCCACCCGACAGCGCGGAGGGTCCGCGGACCGCCGAGGTGGCGCCGAGCCCGACGCGTTCGAGCATCTCCAGCGCCGCGCCACGCGCCGCGTCGGGTCTCAGACCGCGCAACCGCACGGCGGTGCGGCTCACCTGGTCGGCCACCGTCCGGTTCGGATCGAAGGAGGCGTGCGCGTCCTGGAACACATACTGCACGCGCGCCACCTCCTGCCGCGATCGCCGCGCCAGTGACCCCGCCAACGGCCTCCCGTCGAGCAGCACCGCTCCCCGCGCGGGCTCGTGCAGCCCCGCGACACAACGCGCGAGGGTCGTCTTCCCGCTTCCCGAACGTCCGACCAACGCCAGGCACCGTCCGGCCGCCATCCGTAGCGACACATCGTGGAGCACGGTCACCGAGCGGTGCCTCGCCGTCAGGCCCACGACGTCGAGCCTGGCCGGCCCCGGCACGACCTCCCGTGGCGACGCGGCCTTCCGGGAATGCGAGCCCACCTCGCCGGAGAACGGGAACTCTCCGCCATCGGTGAGAGCGCCGGTCCCGCCGGTGGACGAACCCGTCTCGCGAGCGAATACCTCCTCTGCCAGGCCATTGGACGAACCGATCTCATCGGGGGACGGGGGCGCCGCGCCGGACGGTGGGATCACCGGCAGCCGGGCAGCCAGCAGACGCCGGGTGTGGTCGTGCCGGGGCCGACAGAGCACCTCCCCCGCCGGACCGCTTTCCACCACCCTGCCCGCGCGCAGCACGACGACGTGGTGGGCGAGAGCGCGCACGACGTCCAGGTCGTGGCTGAGCAGGACCAGGGCGATACCCCGCCGTACGAGGTCGGCCAGTTCGTCCACGATTTCCCTCCTGGTGATGGCGTCCTGACCGGTGGTGGGCTCGTCCGCCACGATCACCGACGGCGCCGTCAGCAGCGTCTGGGCGAGCACCAGGCGTTGCTGCTGCCCTCCGGAGAGCTCGTGCGGGTAGCGGCACGCCGTCTCGCCGTCGGCGGGCAGGTCGACGCGGCGGAGCGCGGACGAGATCCGGTCCGTCACGGATCCGTCCGGCGCGTGCCTTCCGGCGATCTCGCGCAGCACCGCCCCGACGCGGCGGACCGGGTTGAGGGCGGACGCGGGGTGCTGCGGCAGGTAACCCACCGTTCCGGCCACCTCAACCGTCCCCGACAGGACCACCCCGGGCGCGTGCTCACCGAGCAACGCCCGCCCGATGGTGGTCTTGCCGCTGCCCGAGGCCCCGACCAGGGCGAGCACCCGGCCGGGCGCGAGTTCGAAGGAGACGCCGTCGACCAGCGTGCCACCCCCGGCCTCGGCGCGCAGTCCCGTAACGCGAATCACGTGGCCTCCCCCCTGCTACGCCGTGTCCCGTCGAAGAGCAGGTTCAGCCCGACGGACAGCGCCACGATCAACAGCGCGGGGACGAGCACGCCCCACGGCTGGAGGAACATGCCGGTCCGGTTACGGTCGACCATCACCGCCCAGTCGTCGGCGTCGGGAGAGACGCCGACACCCAGGAAACTCGCCGTCGCGACAAGATAGATCGCACCGACGACTCGGACGCCCAGGTCGGCCAGGAGGGTACGGAGCATCGACCGGCCCACGTAGCCGAACGCCCTGCGCCACCAGCTCTCCCCCTGAAGCCGCATCGCCTCCATCGCGGGCCTGGCGGCGATCTCCAGGGCCGCCGCGCGGGAGATCCTGGCGACCTCCGGCAGGCCGATCAGCGCGACCACGGCGACAAGGGTGAGGGGCCCCGGCGGGGCGACAGCGGCGAGCAGGATGAGCATCAGCAGCGAGGGGATGGCCAGCAGCAGGTCCAGGGGCCGCATCAGCAACTCGTCCAGCCACCGTCGCCGGGTCATCGCGGTCAGCAGTCCCAGCGGCGTGCCCACCAGGAAGGTCAGGGCGGTGGCCGCCAGGGCGACCATCACGACCGTACGGCCACCGAGAAGCACCTGCCGCCACACGTCCCGGCCGACGAAGTCGGTGCCCAGGAAGGAGCCGGAGCCGAACGAGGCACCGCGGGGAACCGGCTCGCCCGCGAACCACGGACCGGCGAGGGCGATCAACAGCGGTACGCACAGCAGCACCCCGCCCAGTCCCCACCTCATCACCGGCCCCACCCCCCGCCTCATGTGGCACCTGCCGCACGCGGAGCGAGACGGAACGCGACGATGTCCGCGGCGAGGTTCACGGCCACGGTGGTGGCCGCGAAGACCAGGGCGAGCCCCTGGATCACCGGGATGTCGCGGGCGGAGACCGCGCTCACCAGGGAGGTACCGAGGCCGGGGATGACGAACACCGCCTCCACGGTGATCACGCCGCCGAGCAGCCAGTCGGTGGTCCTCGCGAGCTGCTGCACGGCCGGCGCGACCGCGTTGGGCAGGGCGTGTGCCACGACCACTCTCCGGCCGGAGAGCCCGAGCCTACGGGCGTGGCGGACGTACTCGGAGTTCAGGGCGTCGATCATCCCGGCTCTGACCAGCCTGCTGATCGAGCAGATCGGCCGGGCGAGCAGGACCAGGAGGGGAAGCACCAGCACGGCCGGCTGCGCGAGCAGGTTCGGGCCGACGCCCACCGCGGTGGGCGGGAACCAGCCGAGCCGCAGAGCGAACAGTGCGACCAGCAGTACGGCGAGGGCGAACTCCGGCACCGAGTACAGGGCGACGCCGGCCGAGGTGAGAACCCGGTCGAGCAACCGGCCCTCGCGGATCGCGGCGACGACGCCCGCGGCCACCGCCAACGGCACCAGGAGCAGCAGGGTGATCGCGGCGAGTTGGAGTGTCGGCCCGCCCGCGTCGGTGAGGAACCCGGTGACCGGGCGGCCGGCCGTCAGGGACGTCCCGAGGTCACCGTGGAACAGGCCGAGCAGCCATTCGGCGTAGCGGGCCGGCGCGGGCCGGTCGAGTCCCAACTCCTGGCGGAACCGCTCGATCCGCGCCGGGTCGGGTGTGTCCCCGGCCAGCACCACGGCGGCGTCCCCCGGCAGCGCCTCGGTGAGGGCGAACACCAGCGCGGTGACCGCCACGATCTGCGCCAGACCGAGCAGCAGGCGCCGCGCGGCGTACCTGGGCAGGCTCACCCGGCCCTCCGAGCGGGGCCGGGAGGGCTGCGTGGATCGGAGACGCGTCAAGCCAGCCACACCTTGTCGAAGCGGGCCCAGTCGAGGGTGTTGGCCGGGGCGTCGGCGACACCGCCCACACCCGGCACGGTCGCGACGAGCCAGTCTGCGAAGCCCCAGACGAGGTAGCCGCCCTCGGCATGCTGGACGCGCTGCATCTCGGCGTACACGTCGCGGCGCGCCTTCTCGTCGGCGAGCGAGACGGCCTTGGCGTAGAGCGCGTCGAACTCCGGTCGCTTCCACTTGGTGATGTTGGTGGTGGACGTGCTGAGCAGGCGCTGTGCGAAGTGGGACTCGATGGGCATCGCGCCGGACCGGAAGCAGCACAGAGTGCCCCTGTCGAGGACGTCCTTCCAGTAGGTGTCCCTGTCGCCCACCGCGACCTCGACGTCGAGACCGGCCTGGCGCATCTGGTCGGCGAAGACGCTCGACGACTCGACGAAGCCACTGGCCGCCGCCGAGGTGTCGAGCCGCACCTTCACCCCCTTCGCGCCGGCCTTCTCCACCAGCCACCTGGCCTTCTCCAGATCGCGGGCACGCTGCGGGATCTCCTCGGCGTAGTACTGGTAGCCCTTGCCGAAGAGGTCGTTGCCGACCTGTCCGGCGCCGGCCAGCACGGTGTCGACCAGTTCCCTGCGGTCTGCCAGCAGGAACATCGCCTCGCGCAGGTTCCGGTCGTCGAAGGGAGGACGGTCCAGCTTCATGGCGAACGCCTGCATGCCACTGTTGGTGAGCCGGGTGACGGTCAGGCGGTCGTTACCCCGGTAGGTCCTGGCGGTGGTCGCGGTGATGTCGTGGGCGTAGTCGGCCTGCCCGCCCAGCAGGGCGTTGACCCGGGCCGACTCCTCGTTGGCGATGAGGTACTGCAACTCATCGACGTGCGGGGGGCCCTCCCAGTAGTCGGGGTTGCGCTTGAGCAGCAGGGAGCGACCGGGTTCGAAGGAGCCGAAGACGAACGGGCCGGACCCGACCGGCCTGGTGAAGTCCTCGGCGCCCTCAGGCACGACAAACACGCCGAAAGCGGCCAGCACGTTGGGGAACTCGGCGAACGACTGTCTGAGCGCGAACTCGACCGTACGGTCGTCGACGGCCCTGCTGTCGGCCAGGTCGATGACCGCCAGGGTGGCCCTGGCACGGAAGGCGCGCGCGGGGTCGGCGATCCTGGCGTAACTGTGGAGGACGTCGGCGGCGCGCACCGGCCTGCCGTCGTGGAAGGTCGCCCGGCGCAGGGTGATCCGCCACCTGGTGAGGTCGGCGGAGGGCTCCCAGCGTTCGGCGAGACGCGGCACGACCGACAGGTCGGGGCCGTAGTCGGCGAGCTTGTCGAACAGCGCCTTGGAGCGGGACGCCTCGACGAACAGGTTGGACATATGCGGGTCCAGGGTCTCCTGGGCCCCACCCCCGGCGAACGCGACGCGCAGCCGGCCTCCCGCGCGAGGCTTGCCCCCGGCGACGATCTCGGCGGCGGGTGCGGTGCCGCACCCGGCGATCAGGGCGGCGGACAGCCCTGTGGCGGTGCCGAGGAAACCACGGCGGTTCAGGGATTGCATGGAGGGGAGGTCCTTTCATTGGTCGGGAGGTTGCGCGACAGACCAGGGGGCGGCGTCGCGGCCGATGTCGAGCAGCCGGGCCCCACCGCCGAGACGACGGGCGAAATCAGACGGACGTGAGGTGGTCGAGGTCGGGGAGCCGCAGCTCATACGGGTCGCGGCCGCGGCCCCCGTGTCGGGGAGTTCTCCGCCGGCGCCGCCGTCTCCGGTACGCCGGCGCGACGCACCGCGAGCGCGGAGCCAAGCCCGAGCGCGGCGCACAGCGGCCAGGCGAGCCAGCCCGCGGTGTCGCCCGCCCAGCCCACGACGACGTTGCCCACCGCGGCGACCAGGCCCGAGGCGAGATAGAACATCCCGAAATAGGTGCCGATGATGCCCTCCCTGCCATAGGCGGGGATCAGTTCCAGCACGAACGGCTGCGCGATCATCACGCCCAGGGCCAGTCCGAACGCGGCGAACAACACCGGGATCAGGCCCGGCAGCAGCGGGGCGAGAAAGGCCGCCCCCATCACCGCCAGACCGAACGCGATGGCGGTGTCCCGGCGGAGACGGCCCCCCAGCCACCGGGTGACCCGCACCTGCAGCAGGAGGGTGGCGACCGTGGAGACCAGGAACAGCGCCGCCACCGAGGCCGCGGAGCCGGTGACCTCCTCGGCCCGCATCGGCAGGATCAGGTAGAGCTGGTTCTGCAGGGCGAACATCCCGCTCAGCGCCAGCGTGAAGGCGAGAAAGCGGCGGTTGGCCAGGCACTCCCGCCAGTCGGCGAGCACCGACCTCTCGCCGGACGGTACGGGCCGCGCCGGTAGCGTCAGCGCCTGCGCCACCGTGAGCCCGGCGAAGATCAGTGCCGCGGCGACGGCTGCCACCCGGAAGTCGACCAGCAGCAGCACACCGCCCAGTAGCGGGCCGAGCAGCGCGCCGACGCTGGCGAACACGTTGAACAGGGAGAACGCCTCCGCGCGGCGATCGCCCGCCTCGACGGCCAGGTAGGAGCGGACCGCAGGGTTGAACAGCGCCCCGGCCAGCCCTGACAGGACCGAGGCGGCGAGCAGCACGGGGAGCGAGCCGCCGATCGCGAAGAGGCCGAAGCCGACGGCACGCAGGGCGCACCCCGCGATGATGACCGTGCGGGCGCCGAGCCGGTCTGAGGCCGTGCCGCCGACCAGGAACAGGCCCTGCTGGCTGAGGTTGCGCACGCCGAGCACCACTCCGACGGCTGCGGCCGACATCCCCAGGTTCCCGGCGAGGTAGCTCGCGAGGTAAGGGATCAGCAGGTAGAAGCCGGTGTTGACGCCCATCTGGTTGACCAGCAGGAGCCGCACGGACAGTGGAAAGGACTGGAACGCTCTCATGTCGCCGGTCGCACGCCGAGGCCGAAAAGGCCAGAGGTGTCCTCGCCACCGAGACCGGTCCAGGGAACGCGCTCCAGCAGTAGGTGGCCGTCGCGGTCGCCCCGGCTCTCGACCATCGGCAAATGCCCCAAGACCATCTCCTTCGCCACGAACTCAACAGAAGGAATGATAATGACTTTCATTTTCTTTGCAATCCGGCAGGGCTGAACGGCTGTGGTTCTGTGCATCTGCGCCGGTAAAGACCTCAATCTCCACCGAAACTGCACAGAAGGCCGTTACGCTCCGGGGGCATGATCAGATCGAGATGGGTGAGCCTGCTGGTCTGGCCGGCGGTGCTGCCCTTCGCGGCCTGGGCGTTACTCAGGGCCGGCGGCTGGACCCCGGTCTGGCAGTGGGTCGCCCTGGTGGCGTTCACGCCGTACGTGGCGGCGGCCTCGGTGATCCCGCTGCTCCTCGCCCTGGGCCTGCGCCGCTGGGCGGCCGCGGCCCTCGCGCTGGTCACGAGCGCGACGCTGGCGACGATCGTGCTCCCCCGCCACTTCGGCGACGACGACCAGCCCGCGGCCGACGGAGGTCGGCTCCGGGTGCTCGCCGCGAACCTCGCCGTCGGCGCGGGCGACACCGAGGCCCTGATGAGGCTGGTGGGCTCCCTCGGCCCCGACGTACTCGCCCTCCAGGAGGTCACCCCGGCCGCGCGCGACCGTCTGGAGGCGGCCGGGCTGCGCCGTCGCATGCCCCACGTCGTGGACCGCGCGGTCGACGGGGTGGGGGGCTCGGGCATCTACTCCAGGCACCCCCTCAGCGAGAAACCGCTGATCGCGCTGGGCGGGTTCCGGCAGGCGCGAGGGGTGATCCAGCACCCGAGCGGCCACGAGATCGAGGTCGTCTCGGTCCACCCCTGCGCGCCCCGGTACGGCGGCAGGGTGCCGTGCTGGGAACAGGGACTGCGGGCGCTGCCCAGGGCGGGCGGCGAGCTGCGGGTGCTCGCCGGAGACTTCAACGCCACCCTCGACCACCGGCCGGTACGCGATCTGCTCGACAGCGGTTACCGCGACGTGGCCGACGTCACCGGGAACGGCCTGACGCCCACCTGGCCGCGGCAGGGCTGGAACGTCCCCGGTGTGACGATCGACCACGTGCTCGCCGACTCACGCATGGCGATCAGGACCTTCGGCGTCCACCACCTCCCGCACACCGATCATCGTCCGGTCTTCGCCGAGCTTGGCCTGCCCCGCTTCACCAAGCGCTGACCCCGGCCCGGCAGGCCGGGGCCCGGCCGGTACCGGCACGCGGCCCGATCCTCACCGGCGAGGATCGCCGGTCCCGGCCGATCGGCGGAGACCGGCCCGCCCCATGGATGCCGATCCCGGCCGATCCGCCAGGAGCGGCCCGCCTCATGGACCACCGAGCGGGGACCGGGTGGTCGCGGCCCTCCTCGAACGAGACCCGCCGAGGAACAGGAGCAGGGCGAGGACGGCGTACGGCACCGCGGCGGCGGTGAAGATCGCGGCATGGCCGACGAGCGCCGAGGCCGCGGCGTACGCGCCGTAGGCGAGGACGGCGCCCAGTTCCGTACCCAGCCCGGCCAGCGAGGTCACGGTGGCGCGTGCCGGGCCCGTGATGCTCTCCTGAAGCCGCACGTCGGCCAGCACGGTCGCCATCTGGAAGACGCAGAAGGCCGTCGCGAGGGCGACGAACCCCACCGCGACGCCGCTGAACGCGCCCGCGCCGAGCGCGAGCGCCCCGAACGCGAGAAGCGCGGCGAACTCCCGGTCGGTGAGGCTCCGCCCGGCCGCCGCGAGCACGCCACCGGCCGCGACACCCACGGAGACCAGAAGCACCAGGAGCGGCACGACGTGCGTGGTGACGCCGGTGCCGACCGCGAGCAGCGGGGTGTACTCCTCCAGCGAACCCCACAGGGCCGTCACCGCCGGTACCAGCAGCAGCGCCCGGCGCGTCGGCCGGTCGGCGCGCGCCGCCCGCAGCCCCTCGCGCAGGATCGCGGCGTAGCCACCGGCCGGCGTCTCCTCCCCACCGGCCTCCTCGCGTTCCTCCCCGGGGCGTACGCGACGCTCGGGAAAGGCGAGCGCGGCCACCGCGGCGAGCACGCACGCCAGGACACTGCCCGCGGCGACCAGCGGGTAGCCGCCGACGGCGAACACCGGGGCGGCCACGGCCATGGACAGCATGACGGCACCCGTGCCGATCGCGCGGGCACGGCCGATGACCGCGGCGTAACGGCCGGTCGCGCCCAGGCGGTCGAGTTCGGTGTAGACCAGAGCCTCCAGCGCGCCCGACTGCAGCGCTCCCGAGGCACCCCACAGCACGAAGCCCGCGGCGAACACCCAGTAGGAGGGGGCCGCGACCCACAGGAGGAAACCGGCCGCGGCGAGCAATGGTGCCAGGGCGAGCAGCGCGCGCCGCGAGACGGCGTCGGCCCACACCCCCGAGGGGACCTCCAGCACGACGGAGGTGACCGACCAGATCGCCAGGAGCGAGGAGATCTCGGCGGTCGACAGACCCGTGTCGACGAACAGCAGCGCGTAGAACGGGTAGAACAGGACGAACTCATCAAGGAAGGTGTAGACGTAGAGCGTCGCGGCGAGGCGCTTCGCACGTCCTTCGGGCGCACGGAGAAAAGAAGAAGTGGTCATGAGGTCCTTCTCGCGAGGGCTGGCGGACTTCGGGATGCTCGGCATCTCCGGAGGTCCACGGCAGCTCGCGCCGGACCGACCGATCGTTCAGGATCAATGTCGCCAGGTCATGTCACAGACCATACAGTCGCCCAGCCCGCTGTGGCCTCCCCTTTTTTCCTCTTCAGGACGAAGCGTCACTCGGCCGTGGAGGCGGCGTCGCGAGCACGGCGGGCGGGTCCGTCTCGCCTCCGCCTTTCGGGTGCGCGGGTGTGTGCGGGAAACCCGGCGGGGCCGGTCAGAACTCGTCGTGCCCGGAGACCTGGCCGATCGGGAAGACGTGCCTGCTCGCGGCGCAGACGGTCTCCAGGACGTGGACGGGGACGTCCTCGTCGGAGTAGCCGGTGCGAAGGATGTGGACGACCCACTCCCCCGGTTCGAGCTCCAGGGTCTCGTACTCGAAGGAGGTCGGCGGGCGGGCCGTCAGGCTCTCCTCGGCGCGGCCGAAGGTGTGGCCGAGGGCGATCAGCGCCGCCTGCAGTGACGGCTTCACGAACCCCGGCTCGGCGAGGCGGGTGCCCCCGAACAGGTCCGTCCGGAAGTAGCTGGTGGCGACGCGCACCGGGATCCCGTCGGCGGTCATCATCTTCCTGCGGGCGATCACCTCGGCACCGGGTTCGACGCGCAGGCGCGCGGCCACGTGTTCACCGGCCGGTTCCGGTCCCACGTAGAGCATTCTGCGGCCGGGCGTGACGCCCTGCCTTTCCGCCTCGGCGAGGAACAGGGACGCCGAGCCTCGATCGGCGGGGTCGGTGGGCAGCGCCCGCCGCACCACGACCTTCGGCTCACGGACCGTGGGCTCCTCGGGGACCCGCGCCGCCGGCCCCTTCCTCATCTGGGAGATGCGGCCGGGGGACACGCCCAGGCGCGCCGCTATCTCCTCCAGGCTCATCCCGGAGTCACGGGCCTCGGCGATCGCCTGACGGCGCATCTTCGCCGCCTCCGCGACGAGTCCCTGCTCTTCGGTCATGAGGCGGCTCAGAACCCGCGCGCGCTCGATGGGGTCGCTCAGCCCGGAAACGTCGTGCAGCGTCTTCAGGTCCATCGGGGGCCGCCTCCTCGCGCTCGACACCACCGGGAATTTTAGCCCCCCTATTTTGGCGCGGTGACACTGCCTCGCGCACCGGAAAGGCTGTCGGACCCGCCCGTTCACTCCGAGGAGGGGGTTCACGGTCAATGGGCATTCTGGCCCGGTGGTTACACCATGCCGACCGTCAAATCAGTTGCCGACGCCGCGGCCGGGTGCGGAAACTGGATGGTCGCCCGCGTCACGCGGGTGGCGGTGATCCGACGGGGCGCCACCTGGAGCGGTGGTACGGGAGACCGGTTGGGAGGGATGGCGCTCCGGCCTGCCCTGCCCCGGACGGCTCTCACCTCGTCAGAACACCGTGAGGAGCGTGCCGCCTGCCGATGCCCCCTGACACCGGAAACACCTCAGCCAGTACCAACAACACCGACAATACCGACAACACTCACGCCTCCGCCACCAACCCGGCATCCCTGACTTCGCGCCCCCTCCCCTCGCGCCGCGCCGGGGCGGGCTCCCTGTGGCGACTGAAGTCCTACCTCCGCCCGTACGTCGGCCGCCTTGTCGCCATCTGGGTGCTGTCCCTCACCGCGGTCGCGATCGGCATCGCCATCCCGCTGATCGGCAGAGAGATCATCGACGGTCCCGTCGCCCGCGGCGAGGCGGGGGCCGTGCCACCCCTCGCACTGCTCGCCTGCGCGCTGGGCGTGATCGAGGCACTGCTCGTCTTCCTGAGGCGGTGGCTGCTGGCCGCCGCCGTCCTCGGCCTGGAGACCAGTCTCCGCGACGACATCTACCGCCACCTCCAGCGGCTGCCGATGGGGTTCCACTCCTCCTGGCAGTCGGGCCAGCTGCTCTCCCGGGTGACGACCGACCTGTCGACGATCCGGCGTTTCCTCGGCTTCGGCCTGCTCTTCCTCGTCCTCACCACCGTCCAGATCGCGACGGTGACCGGGCTGCTGCTCCACATGTACTGGCCGCTCGGGCTGCTGGTCGTCGCCTCGGCGGTGCCGATCATGGTCACCACCCTGCGCTTCGAACGCGAGTACATCACCATCTCCCGGCGGGTCCAGGACGAGCAGGGCGACCTCGCCACGGTCGTCGAGGAGTCCGCGGCCGGCATCCGCACGATCAAGGCGTTCGGCCGCGGCCCGTACGTCTCCGGAATCTTCGAGAAAGGGGCGTTGAAGGTCTACGGGACCTCGATGGAGAAGGTCCGCCTGTCGGCCAGGTTCTTCACCTTCCTTGAGGTGATCCCGAACATCACCCTCGCGCTCGTGCTGCTGCTCGGTGCCCTGGCGGTCGGCTCCGGCACGCTGACGCTGGGCACGCTGGTGGCCTTCGCCACCCTGATGCTGCAACTGGTCTGGCCCGTCTCCGCGCTCGGCTTCATCCTCACGATGGGCCAGGAGGCGATGACCGCGGCGGACCGGGTGATGGAGGTGCTCGACACCGAACCGGAGATCGTCGGAGGCACCGCCGTGATCGAACGGCCCCGAGGACACCTGCGCTTCGAGGGAGCGGGGTTCACCTTCCCCGGTGACGGGAAACCCGTGCTCCACGACGTCTGGCTGGAGGTGCGTCCGGGAGAGACGCTCGCGGTCGTGGGCGCGACGGGGTCGGGCAAGACCACGCTGACCTCCCTGGTGCCACGGCTGCACGACGTCGGCACCGGCCGGGTCACGATCGACGGGGTCGACGTCCGCGACCTGCCGCTGCCCACACTGCGCTCGATGGTCGCCACCGCCTTCGAGGAACCGACGCTGTTCTCGATGAGCGTCAGGGAGAACCTCACGCTGGGACGGCACGACGCGAGTGAGGAGGAGATCGAGCAGGCACTGCGGATCGCCCAGGCCGGGTTCGTCCACACACTGCCGTGGGGGCTGGAGACCAGGATCGGCGAGCAGGGCATGTCCCTGTCCGGCGGCCAGCGCCAGCGGCTCGCACTGGCACGCGCGGTGCTCAGCCGTCCCAGGATTCTCGTGCTGGACGACACGCTGTCGGCCCTCGACGTCGAGACCGAGGCCCTGGTGGAGGAGGCGCTCCGGCACGTGCTGCGCGAGGCGACCGGGATCGTCGTCGCCCACCGGGCCTCCACCGTACTCCTCGCCGACAGGGTGGCCCTGCTGCTCGACGGCACGATCGCGCACGTCGGCGAGCACCACGAACTCATGGCGAGCGTGCCCGAGTACCGCGCGCTGCTGTCGGCCGCCCCGGACACCGAGGAGGCGCGGCTGTGAGCGTGACCGAACCCTCCACCCATCCCTCGGTCAAGCCTTCCGGTGCCGAGAACGCGAACGGGTCCCGGGAGTGGCGGGGCGTCGCGGCCGAGAACCAGGAGGAGCTGTCGGCGCAGGTGTCGTTCCTGCTGCGCGACAGGTCCAGGCGGCTGCTGGGCGACCTGCTGCGCCCGTACCGCGGGAGGCTCGTCCTGCTCGTCGTCATCATCGTGACCTGCAACGCCGCCTCGCTCTCCATCCCCTACCTGGTCAAGGTGGGCATCGACGCGGGCATCCCGCCGATGCTGGCGGGCGCGGGGCCGCGAACGCTGGTGACGGTCGTCGTGGCGATCCTGGCGGCGGCGGCCGTCCAGCTGGTGACCCGGCGGATATTCCTCAGGATGGCCGGGCACATCGGCCAGAGCATCCTGCTGGAACTGCGGCGGCGGGTGTTCGTCCACTTCCAGAGGCTGTCGCTCTCGTTTCACGAGGACTACACCTCGGGCCGGGTCGTCTCCCGGCTCACCTCCGACATCGACGCCATCTCCGAGATGCTGCAGTCGGGTTTCGACGACCTCGTCACCGCCGTGCTGACACTGGTCGGCACGGCGGTCCTGCTGCTCGTCCTGGACGTCCACCTCGGCGTGGTCGCGCTGCTGCCGCTGCCGGTCCTGATGCTGTTCACCGGCTGGTTCCGGCGGCAGTCGAGCATCGTCTACCGCAGGACGCGGGAGACCGTGGCGCTGGTGATCGTCCACTTCGTGGAGTCGATGGCCGGCATGCGCGCGGTCCAGGCGTTCCGCGGGGAGCCGCGCAACCAGGCGATCTTCTCCCAGCTGAACGCCGACTACCGCGACGCCAACCGGCGGAGCATGCACCTGGTCGCGATCTTCTCTCCGGGCGTCAAGCTCATCGGGAACGTGACGATCGCGGCCGTCCTGCTCTACGGGGGCACGCTCGCGATCCAGGGCGAGGTCACGGTGGGAGTGCTGGCCGCCTTCCTGCTCTACCTGCGCCAGTTCTACGAGCCGATGCAGGAGATCTCGCAGTTCTATAACACGTTCCAGTCGGCCGGTGCGGGGCTGGAGAAGCTCTCCGGCGTGCTGCAGGAGCACCCCATGGTGGCCGAGCCCGCTGACCCGGCGGCGCTGGAGCGGCCACGCGGGAGGATCGAGTTCCAGGGCGTGGAGTTCTCCTACCTGGACGGCACCCCCGTGCTGCCCCGGCTGGATCTGGTGGTCCCCGCCGGGCAGACCGTGGCGCTCGTCGGCACCACGGGGGCGGGCAAGACCACGCTGGCGAAGCTGGCCTCCAGGTTCTACGACCCCGTCGCGGGGCGGGTGCTGCTGGACGGGGTCGACCTGCGCGACCTCGGCGAGCAGACGCGGCACGCCGCGGTGGTCCTGGTCACCCAGGAGAACTTCCTGTTCAGCGGGTCGGTGGCGGACAACATCAGGTTCGGCCGACCCGGCGCGAGCATGGCGGACATCGTGGCGGCGGCCCGCTCGATCGGTGCCGACACGTTCGTCTCCGCGCTCCCCGACGGGTACGACACCCAGGTCGGCAAGCACGGCGGCCGGCTGTCGGCCGGGCAGCGGCAGCTGGTGGCGTTCGCCAGGGCGTTCCTCGCCGACCCGGCGGTGCTGATCCTCGACGAGGCGACGTCCAGCCTGGACGTCGCCGGCGAGCGGCTGGTGCAGCGGGCGATGCGGACGATCCTGGCGGACCGGACGGCCCTGATCATCGCGCACCGCCTGTCGACCGTCGAGATCGCCGACCGGGTGCTGGTGATGGAGGGCGGCAGGATCACCGAGGACGGTCCGCCCGGCGAGCTCGTCGAGCGGGCGGGCCGCTACGCCGACCTGCACCGCGCCTGGCTCGACAGCGTCTCCGACCACCGCGACGCCCCCGGCTGACCCACCGGCGGCGGGGAGGGCTCACACTCCCGAACCGCCTTCCCTCGCTCCCCGATCCCGGAATTCCGTGCCCCGCCCGCAGAACCGGCGTCCGGAATTCCGGGCACACGATTTCCGGCGAACCCTGAACCGCGGGAAGGGGACCCGCGTATCTCAGGGCGGAACGGCACGAATGATCCTTCCCACCCGCAGGAAAGGGGCAGTGATTTCGATGAGCACCCGGCGGTCGCGCAAGCGACGGTCTCTGACCGCCTCCTTGCTGGTCTCCGCCATGCTGGCCGCCGGGTGCTCGTCAGCGGCCATGACCGCCGAAACCCCCGTCCAGGCGGTGGGACTCGCCGGCGATCGGGCCGACGCGGACGTCCGTTTCTCCCAGGAGATGATTCCCCACCACCGGCAGACGATCCAGCTCGCCGACCTGGTGACCGGCCGGAGCGAGAACCCGTACGTGAACGACCTCGCCGCGAAGATCAAGAAAAAGGAGGCGGCCGACATCGACCTGATGTCGGGCTGGCTGCGGTCGTGGGAGGTCGAGGTACCGCCGGAGGGCGACCACTCCGCGCACGACATGCCGGGCATGCTGTCGGCCACCCAGATCGCCTCCCTGGAGAAACGGTCCGGCGCCGCCTTCGACAAGCTGTGGCTGAGCGTACTGGGCAAGCACCTCAACAGCGGTGTCCAGATGGCCCAGGTCGCGATCGCGCTGGGCAGGCACCGGCCCACCACCCTCCTGGCGGAGAAGATGGTCACCGAGCAGCGCGCCCAGATCGCCGAGATCGGCGAGAAGCTCGCCTGACCCGTCTCCGGCTTCCGCCGAATCAACTTCCGGTCGACTCGGTGTCCCTCTGACCTCGTCTCCGGGTCCGCTCGGGCTCTTCGTTCCTTCAAAGCGGCGGGTTGTCCGCCCTCCGTGGGTACACAGCCTCCCAAAAAGGGCATAAGCGCGAGGCGCAACCGGGTCGCGGTGGCGGCGGTGACGCCGAGCGGCGTCCGGTGTGGCGAGCAGAACGGCGGCAGACCGCCCGATCCCCCGCTGGAGGTCTCATGAGCACGACCCGAAGGCGCCCTGTCCTCGCGGACTCCGTCCGGATCACCGAGGACGCCGTGGAGATCCTCGACCGCCGGGTCTATCCCTTCGAGCACCGCTGGGTGCGCTGTGCCACCAGCGAGGACGTCGCGGTGGCCATCGAGCGGATGGTCACCCAGAGCACCGGCCCCTCGTTCGCGGCGACCGCCGGAATGACACTGGCCGCCCGCGAGGCGCGGGGCGAGCCGCCGGGCCGGGCCGCGGCGCGGCTGCGCGAGGCGGGCGACCGGCTGATCGCGACCCGGCCCACGAACAACCACATCCGCGACGCCGTGGAGGCCGTCCTCGCCGCCACGGTGAACGGGCCACTGCCGCAGGCCTGCGGGGACGAGCTGGTGGAGGCCGTGACCCGGGCGGCGTCCGAGCACGACGCGGCCTACCTGGCGAGCAGCGCGGCCATGGGCAGGCACGCGGCCGCGCTGCTCGACGACGGCGCCCGCGTCCTCACCCACTGCTGGGCGGACGCCTACCTGATAGCCACCGTCGAGGCCGCTCAGGAGGCGGGCAAGCGGCTGGAGTTCATCTGCACCGAGACCCGGCCCTACCTGCAGGGGGCACGGCTGACCGCGCCGACACTCGTGGAGATGGGCTACCGGCCCACCCTCATCACCGACGGGATGGTCGCCTCGGTACTGTCCGACGGGCTCGCCGACGTGGCGCTGACCGCGGCGGACCGGGTGACGATGGACGGGCACGTGGTGAACAAGGTCGGCACCCTCGGGGTGGCGCTCGCCGCCCGCGCCTTCGACGTCCCGTACTACGTGGTGATCCCGGCACCCGATCCGCGGGCACCGGGTATCGGCGACGTCGTCATCGAACGGCGGAACGGCGACGAGGTCCTGCACGTTCTGGGGACGCGCACCGCGGGCGAGGGCGTGACCGGCCACTATCCCGCCTTCGACGCCACCCCGCCGCACCTGGTGACGAGAATCGTGACCGAGAACGGCGCCTACCCCGCCGAGCGCGTGTCGGAGCACTTCGGCCCTCCGGGGCGTCCGCCGGCGGACGCCCCGGCCCACCCGCTGTAGCCGTTCCGGCCCGGGGTGCGGTCCGGTCCGCGGTGCCGACGCCGTACGCCGGACGCGACACGGAAGCCACGTGAACACCTAACGCGGCAGATCGACCACAGAGAGTAGTGTGCGCTGTGAAGTTGATCTACGAGGACATCCCTCACGACAGAACGGGAGTTCGACGTTGGTGTCACAACGATCCAGATCCGCGCTCACCGCGTTGGCCTGCGCCCTGCTGGCGCTGCTGGCCCTACCGGGGACACCCGCGACGGCCGACACCGGTGCGCACGCCACCGCCACCGCGCGCCAGGACGTCAAACGAGCCGCCGCGCCGTGCGTCCGGCAGGGACAGGCGACCTACCCCGTGGACTACTACTGGAAGAACGCGCTCGGCATGAGGCTGGGCAGCGGGTCGGTCCCGGTCGTCACCTCCCCGCCCCTGTGGGGCGGACAGATCGCACCGGGCGGCATCTTCACCCTCACACTGGCGCACCGCACGGCCCAGTGGCCGCTGCTGGTCAGCCGCTACACCACCACCTGGGATCTGTCGTCGCTGCTCGCTTACGCCGACGTCATCGGCGAGTCGGGGACCGGCACCATCAGTGGCACCACCCTGACGATCGCCTCCTCGGGGACCAAGACCGACCCGCCCGCGAAGGTGATCACCTTCCAGGTGAGGCAGGGCACCGCGGGGGGAGCGATGACCATCCGGCCGACCGGGATCAGCAGCGTCATCGCCGCGCCGGGCCAGCTCGGGAACAACACACCCGCCCCCCCGATCCAGATCGCCACCGGGCAGTCCATCTCACCCACCAGGGCCACCGACGACACCGCCACCACCGGCCAGGGCACGGCCGTCAGCATTCCCGTCCTGACCAACGACACCGCGACCTCACCGACGATCAGCGGCGTCACCCAGCCCGCCAACGGCACCGCGACGATCTCCGGTGGCACCGTGGTCTACACACCCGCGGCGAACCTCGGTGGCACCGACACCTTCACCTACACCATCACCACCGCCTGCGGAACCAGCACCGCCACGGTCACGGTCACGGTCACCTGCGCCTACACACCGGTCAGCCTGGTCAACGGAGGCTTCGAGGCTCCGCCCGTGGCCACGGTCGACTGGTCCATCTCCGACGCCTCCGTCAACCCTGCCGTCGGCTGGCGCACCACCGCCACCGACAACAAGCTGGAGTTCTGGCCCGGCGGCGCGAGCGGGATCCCGGCCGCCGAGGGCCGGCAGTTCGCCGAGCTCAACGCCAACCAGGTCTCCACCCTCTATCAGGACCTGCCCACCGTTCCGGGAACACCGATGACCTGGTCGCTCTATCATCGGGGTCGTCTCGGTACCGACGTGATGCGGGTGCTCATCGGCGCACCGGGCGCGACCGTGGCCCAGGTCCCCGCCGGGGCCTCCTCCCCGGACATCTCCGACGACAACACCGCCTGGCGCCAGTACACCGGGACGTACGTCGTCCCTCCCGGACAGACCACCACACGATTCGCCTTCGAGTCGGTGTCGGCCGCGGGAGGCTCCCCGACGGCCGGCAACTTCCTGGACGGCGTGGTGTTCCAGACGCCGCCCTGCCTGCCCATGACCAAGAGCCCGTGAAGGCGGGCGGCGTCCGGGGACACGTACCGCGAACAGACCGGCCGCCCCGCCCCTCTCGGAGTCCTGACCGTCGCGCGCGACCTCAGGACGAGGACCGGGCGGGCGCAAACGCGTGAAGGCCCCTCTCGCTTCGTGCGAGAGGGGCCTTCACGCGTGCGGTGCGCCGGAGGGCGCCGCCGGGGTCAGCTCGCGGTGCCCGCGGTCTCCTGCTCCGCGGCGCGGCGCTTCTTCTCCTCCTCCTCGATCGCCTCGACCGTCTCGTTGTCCCGGTCACGGCGGTACTCACGGACCGAGTAGGCGATGGCGGCGGCCCACAGGACGGCGATGGCGATGTAGGCGGCGGACTGGACGCCGCCGGAGGCGTCGATCCAGTCGCTGCGCAGCAGGGTCCTGATGTTGGTCAGGACGATGATGCCGCCGACGGCGGAGCCCAGGATGCGCGGCGGGATGTGACGGACGAGCCAGGCTGCGATGGGAGCCGCGATGACGCCGCCGATCAGCAGGACGGCGACCCAGGAGAAGTCGATGTTCTCGGAGCCGATGCCGACGAAGAAGCCGACGCTGGCGGCGATGGCGACCAGGAACTCGCTGGCGTCGATGGAACCGATCACCTTGCGCGGCGCCAGGCGGCCGCTGGCGAGGATCGCCGGGGTGCCGACGGGGCCCCAGCCGCCACCACCGGTGGCGTCGACGAACCCGGCGACCAGGCCGAGGGGGGCGAGGAAGCGCTTGCGGAGCGGCTTGCCCAGGTTGCCGCGCGGGAGGCCGAAGGCCGTGAAGCGGATCAGGACGTAGACACCCAGCGTGAGCAGGATGATCGACATGATCGGAGCCGCGACCTCGGTGGAGAGGCCGGACAGGAAGGTGGCTCCCACGAACGCGCCGATCGCGCCGGGAACACCGATCTTGGCGACGACTTTCCAGTCGATGTTGTTGAAGCGCCAGTGGGAGATGCCGGAGGCGAGGGTGGTGCCGATCTCGGCGAGGTGGACGGTGGCCGAGGCGGCGGCGGGGTTGGTACCTATGGCCAGGAGCAGAGTCGTCGAGGTGACACCGTAGGCCATGCCGAGGCTTCCGTCGACGAGCTGCGCCGCGAAGCCGACCAGGCCCAAGAGGATGAGCGCACGCACAACGCCCCCCTTCCTATTTTTCCCACTCTGTTGATAGGAATTATGGTGAATGAAGGCCAAGGCGACGTCAAGTCACGTTTCAAGCAAGGCGTCTCAAAGGATGGGAATCTTCGTCCCACGCACGGGGTCACCCCCTGCGCCGACCGCCGGTCCGGGTCGCCGGCGTCAGGAGGGCCGCCAGGCTGACGGTGTCGACGATGGCGCTTATCGAGGTCTCGATGTTCAGCCACACGGTTCGCAGTCGCGCCGCCTCTCCGAAGTAGGCGACGTCACCGGCCGGCACTCCCCTCACCGAGGTCAGTTCGCCGCCGACCGCGCGCAGCACGTCCCCGACCGAGATGTCGACGGGCGGCCGGGCGAGCGTGAAGCCGCCCTCGTGCCCCCGCTGGGCGAAGACGAGATCGGCGCGGCGCAGATCGGTCAGGATGCCGCGCAGGAAACTCGCCGGGATCTCCTGCGCCTGGGCCATCGTCTCCGACTTGACCGGGTCGGGATCGCTCAGCGCGATGACCAGCATCGCTCTTATGGCGTAGTCGCTCCGAGCCGTGACGTGCATCCGAAAGTCCCCCCGACAGTGCGCCTCTGCCTCCGGCCGCCGACCTCATACGGGCTGGTCTCGATTAAATCTACTATCTCTACAGGTTAACCGTGAAATATTCTCGTGGCTGTGCGAGACCCGGTCGCCGCGGGCGGCGACACCTGACCGGCGGGCGAGGGGTCAGCGAGGCGGTGAGGTTCGCCGAGGTCCGATGAGGTCAGCCGTCGGCCGCGTCCGAGTCGATCGCGGCGGCCTCACCCCGGTCGAGGGCGGACAGCTCGGCGACCTCCTCGGAGGTGAGGGTGAAGTGGAAGATGTCGGCGTTGCCCCTTATCCGGTCGGAACTGGACGACTTCGGCACGGTGATCAGCCCGAGTTCGATGTGCCAGCGCAGCACGATCTGGGCGGGGGTCCTGCCGTGCCGCTCGGCGACGGCCGTGACGACCGGATGCTCCAGCAGGTCGCCCCCTCGCCCGATGGGACTCCAGGACTGGGTGACGATCCCGTGCTCGGCGTTGTAGGCCCGGGGCTCGTCGCGAGTGAGGAACGGGTTGAGCTGGATCTGGTTCACGTCGGGCACCACGCCGGTCTCGGCCAGCAGCCGCTCGATGTGGGCCGGTTTGAAGTTCGACACGCCGATCGCCCGCACGCGGCCGTCCCTCAGCAGCTTGACCATGCCCTTCCACGCCTCCACGTAGCGATCCTTGCGCGGCCGCGGCCAGTGGATCAGGTAGAGGTCGGCGTAGTCGAGGCCGAGCCGGTCCAGGCTGGCCTGGTATGCCTCCTGCGCGGCGTCGTATCCGTGCCACTCGTCGTGCAGCTTGGTGGTGACGAACAACTCCTCCCTCGGCACGCCGGAGGCCCGCAGCCCACGCCCCACCCCGGTCTCGTTGTAGTAAGCGTGGGCGGTGTCCACCAGCCGGTAGCCCGTCTCGACGGCGGCGGCGACCGCGATCTCCGCCTCCGCGTCCGACATGGGCCAGGTTCCCAGGCCGACCTGCGGGATGTCCGCGCCGTTGACCAGTTTCACCGTTGGAATGTCCAGAACAGTCATGATTGACAGCCTTCCACGCAGCCCCCTACCGACTGTCACCGGGGCGCGGCGGGGAGTTCGGGTGCGAGTCCTATCGGCCCAGTACGCGGAGACGCCGGAAAACAGCCCTCGAGCCTCGTTCCACTGCGGTGGGGCACGAGTCACCGTCGTTCCTCCGGAGGGCGCGGTCGCGAGGGGGAGGAAACCGGAAGTGTCAGGATCATGGTGAGACCGCCGCCCGGTGTCTCCTCAGGCAGCAGGGTGCCGGCCATCGCCTCGGCGAGCCCTCGGGAGAGCGCGAGCCCCAGGCCGACGCCGGTGTGGTTGTCGCGGTCCCCGAGCCGCTGGAAGGGCATGAAGACTTGGTCGTAGGCGTCACGCGGGATGCCCGCCCCCCGGTCGACGACGCGGAGCTCCACGTGGTCGCCGTACTCGCCGGCCGTGACGAGGACGTTTCGGCCCTCGGGACTGTGGCGGACGGCGTTGGACATGAGATTGACCAGGATTCGTTCCAGCAGCACCTGGTCGGCGACGACCTCGGGCAGATCGTCGGAGAGGTCCACCTCGATCCGCCGGGACAGCGGGCCGAGGTCGTCGACGGCGCGTGGCACGACGTCCTCGAACGCGGTCGGCTCCAGTGCCAGCCCGAGCACTCCCGCCTGCAGGCGGCTCATGTCGAGCAGGTTGGTGACCAGGCGGTCCAGCTTGACCAGGGATTCGTCCGCCGTGGCGAGCAACTCCCGCCTGTCCTCGGCGGACCAGTCGACGCCGGTGTTGCGCAGGCTCTCCACGGCGGCCTTCGCCGAGGCGAGCGGGGTGCGCAGGTCGTGGCTGACCGCGGCGAGCAGCGCGGTGCGCATCCTGTCGGCCTCGGCGAGCGGCCTGACCCGCTCCGCCTCCCGCGCCAGCCGGTCCTGCCGCAGCGCCACCCCCGCCTCTGCGGCGAACGCCTCCAGCAGCCGCCGGTCGGACGCCTCCAGCAGCCTGCCCCGGATGGCCAGGACGAGCCGTTCGTCGACGACGACGTCGGTGTCCGCGACTCCCGGGCAGGTACAGGGCGCGTCACCGGCGGTGGCCACGATCCGCCACGCCTCGGGGTCGGACTGGTCGTCGGGTCCCTGCTCGCCGACGCGTTCCAGCATGGTGACCGAGGCCAGCGCGAAGGTCTCCCTCAGGCGGGCGAGCAGCGAGGCGAGCGCGTGCTCGCCTCGGAGCACGTGTCCGGCCAGGGTGGAGAGGACCTCCGCCTCGGCGCGGGCGCGGGCCGCCTCCCGGGTACGGCGGGCGGCGACGTCCACGACCGCGCTCACCATGACGGCCACCAGCACGTAGACGCTCAGCGCGAACAGGTTCTCCGGGGCTGCGACGGTGAGGCGATCGACGGGCGCGGTGAAGAAGTAGTTGAGCAGCAGGAAGCCCAGCACGGCGGCGGTGACGGCCGGCCACATGCCGCCGACCAGGGCGACCACGACCACCATGAGCAGGAAGAGCAGTATGTCGCTCGGCAGGTTCACGGCGCCGTGGAAGGGCCGCAGTGCCAGTGTCAGGAGCGGCAGCCCGAGAACCGCGAGGAGCCAGCCCGCCACCCGGCGGGTGCGGGTCAGCGCGGCCCGTGACGGAGCGCGGGCACGCGCCCTTTTCACCTCGTCGTGAGTGATCATGTGAACGTCGATGGACCCGGAGCGCGCGGTCGTGGTCACCCCGACCCCCCGCGAGAGGATCTGGGCGAACCGGCCACGCCGGGACGCCCCCAGCACCAGCTGGGTGGCGTTCACACCGCGCGCGAAGTCCAGCAGTGCGGTCGGTACGTCGTCGCCGACGACCTGGTGGTAGGTGCCGCCCAGGTCCTCCACCAGGGTGCGCTGACGGGCCGTGCTCGCGGGGTCGGCTCCGGCCAGGCCGTCGGAGCGTGTGACGTGCACGGCCAGCAGGTCGGCCCCCTGGCCCCTGCCCGCGACCCTGGCGGCCCGCCGTATCAGCGCGTCGCCCTCCGGGCCACCGGTCAGCGCGACCACGACGCGCTCGCGCGCCTCCCAGGTGCCCGCGATGCCGTGCTCGGCGCGGTAGCGGTCGAGCTGCTCGTCGACCTTGTCCGCCACCCACAGCAGCGCCAGCTCACGCAACGCGGTCAGGTTGCCGGCCCTGAAGTAGTTCGACAGTGCCGCGTCGACCTTCTCCGGGGCGTACACGTTGCCGTGCGCCATCCGCCGCCGCAGCGCCTCCGGGTCCATGTCCACCAGCTCCACCTGGTCCGCGCGGCGCACCACCTCATCAGGCACCGTCTCGCGCTGGGCCACCCCGGTGATCTCCTTGACCACGTCGTTGAGCGACTCCAGGTGCTGGATGTTGACGGTGGAGATGACGTCGATGCCCGCCTCCAGGATCTCCTCGATGTCCTGCCAGCGTTTGGCGTTGCGCGAGCCCGGCACGTTGGTGTGGGCCAGCTCGTCGATCAGGGCTACCCTGGGCCTCCTGGCGATGACGCCGTCCACGTCGAGCTCGGTGAACACGCTGTCGCGGTGGACCATGCTCTTGCGCGGGATTGTCTCCAGGCCGTCGAGCAGCTCGGCGGTGCGGGGACGGTCGTGGGTCTCGACGAGGCCCACGACGACGTCGGTGCCCCTCGCGAGGCGGCGGTGCCCCTCGCAGAGCATCATGTACGTCTTGCCGACACCCGGGGCCGCCCCGAGATAGACGCGCAGCCGCCCTCGCCCCCTGCTCATCGGTCGAGGGCCAGGTTGAGCTCGAGGACGTTCACCGCCGGTTCGCCCATGAAGCCGAGGGGACGGCCGGTGGTGTTCTCCATGATCAGTCCCCTCACCGTCTCCACGGGCAGGCCGCGCTCCCTGGCCACCCGGGGTGCCTGAAGGTCGGCGTACGCGACGGAGATGTGCGGGTCGAGGCCGGAACCACTGGCGGTGACCGCGTCGGCGGGCACCACGGCCCTCGCCGTGCCGCGGACCGGGACGGTGCGCCCGGCCGCGTAGTCCTCGCCCGGCCTGCCGCACTCGACCCTCACACCACGATACTCGGCGACGAACGGGCTCGCGGGACAGGCCTGGTTCACGCTCACGACCCGGGAGGGGATGCCCGCGACGGGAAAGACCTTCAGCACGGCGCCCACCCCGTCGGGCGCGCAGTACGGCCGGGCGCCACTGACCCCCTCCAGCTCCCCGACGGCCCTGGAGCGGGCGCAGACCTGGGTGAGCAGGCTCCGCCTGCCGTCGGCGCCGTTCGTCCCGGGGACGGGCAGGACGTCCACGACATCCTCGGGCCCGAGGTTGCTCGCGGCGGTGGAGAGCATGTCGTAGCCGGCACCGGCCACCGACGGCCTGCTCTGGAAGTAGCGGCCGACCGGTCTGCCGTCGGCGCCGGTGAAGCTCTGGCCGACGATCGCGCTTCCCACGTCCTTTCCGTCCTTCTGGACGAGGGAGCCGTTGGCGCCGGCGTGGAACACCGTCTGGGCGATGCCGGTGACCACGAGCGGGTAGAAGGCCCCGGTGACGAGGGTGAGGACGAGCAGCGCGCGGAGCGCGGCAAGATGCCGGAGGATCCAGCTGGGCAGGCGTTCCATTTAAGACATCCCCGGAAGAAACTGGACGATCAGATCTATCAACTTGATGCCGACGAAGGGCACGACGATCCCGCCCAGACCGTAGACGTAGAGGTTGCGGCTGAGCAGCCTCGACGCGCTGGAGGGGCGGTAGCGCACACCGCGCAGGGCGAGCGGTATCAGCGCCACGATGACGACCGCGTTGAAGACGACCGCGGACAGGATCGCCGACTGCGGACTGGACAGGCGCATGACGTTCAGCGCGTCCAGGCCCGGGTAGACCGCCGCGAACATCGCGGGAATGATCGCGAAGTACTTGGCGACGTCATTCGCGATCGAGAAGGTCGTCAGCGCGCCGCGGGTGATGAGCAGTTGCTTGCCGATCTCGACGATCTCGATGAGCTTGGTCGGGTTGGAGTCGAGATCGACCATGTTGCCGGCCTCCTTCGCGGCCGAGGTGCCGGTGTTCATCGCCACCCCGACGTCGGCCTGAGCGAGCGCGGGCGCGTCGTTGGTGCCGTCTCCGGTCATCGCGACCAGCCTGCCGCCCTCCTGCTCCGATCTGATCAGGGCGAGCTTGTCCTCGGGCGTGGCCTCGGCGAGGAAGTCGTCCACACCCGCCTCGCCGGCGATCGCCCTCGCCGTCAGCGGGTTGTCGCCCGTGATCATGACGGTGCGGATGCCCATCCTGCGCATCTCGTCGAAGCGTTCGCGCATGCCCTGCTTGACGACGTCCTTGAGATGGACGACCCCCAGGACCCGCGCCCTGCCCACTGCGTCCCCAGTGCCCCCGGCGCCCCCGACGTTCCCGGTGCCCCCGGCCTCCCACGTGACCTCCCCGACGACCAGCGGGGTGCCGCCGGAGCCGGAGACCGCGTCGACGATGCCGCCGACCTCGTCGGTGGGGTGACCGCCGTGCTCGCGTACCCATTTCATGACGGCGGTGGCGGAACCCTTTCGGATCCGGCGACGGTCGAGGTCGACCCCGCTCATCCGGGTCTGCGCGGTGAACCCGATCCACTCCGCACCCGCCAGCTCTCCCGGCCCGCGCTCCCTCAGGCCGTACGCCTGCTTGGCGTAGACCACGATGGAACGGCCCTCTGGGGTCTCGTCGGCGAGACTGGCCAGCTGCGCGGCCGCGGCCAGCTCGTCGGCGGAGACCCCGGGGGCGGTGAGGAACTCCGACGCCTGCCGGTTGCCCAGCGTGATGGTGCCGGTCTTGTCCAGCAGCAGGGTGTTGACGTCTCCCGCGGCCTCGACCGCGCGGCCGCTCATCGCGAGAACGTTGCGCTGCACGAGCCGGTCCATGCCGGCGATGCCGATCGCCGAGAGCAGCGCCCCGATGGTGGTCGGAATGAGGCACACCAGCAGCGCGACCAGCACGACACCGGTGACACCGTCCCCGGTGAGGGCGAGCGAGTCAGGTACGCCGGGATTCTGGGCCTTGGCGTAGATCGCCAGCGGCTGCATGGTCGCGGTCGCGACCAGGAAGATGATCGTCAGGGCCGCGAGCAGGATGTTGAGGGCGATCTCGTTGGGCGTCTTCTGCCTGTCGGCGCCCTCGACCAGGGCGATCATCCGGTCGATGAAGCTCTCGCCGGGCCGCTGGGTGATCTGGACGACGATCCGGTCGCTCAACACCTTCGTGCCGCCGGTCACCGCCGACCTGTCGCCGCCGGACTCGCGGATGACCGGGGCGGACTCACCGGTGATGGCCGACTCGTCCACCGAGGCGATGCCGTCGACCACGTCGCCGTCACCGGGGATGATCTCCCCCGCCTCCACGACGACGAAATCACCCCGCAGCAGTTCGGAGGCTCCGACGACGTCCCAGCCGGTGGAGTCGCGTCCGCGCAGCCGCCGCGCCGTGGTGTCGCGCTTGGCGGCGCGCAGCGTGGCCGCCTGGGCCTTGCCGCGCCCCTCGGCGACCGCCTCGGCCAGGTTGGCGAAGATCACCGTGAGCCAGAGCCAGACCACGGTGGCCCAGGCGAAGAACGACGGGGTGAGCACGGCGAGCACCGTGGTGAAGGCCGCGCCGGCCTCGACGATCAGCATCACCGGGTTGCGCCAGAGCGTGGCCGGGTTGAGCTTCCTGACCGCCTCCGGAAGCGAGGTGAGCAGTTGCCGGGGATCGAGGAGGCCGCCGCCCACCTTTCCCTCCCCTGGTGCGGGGGCGGGGCCCCGCACTTCGAGCGTCCGGGGCGTCACTGGATTCCCTCCGCGAGCGGGCCGAGCGCCAGGGCCGGCAGGAAGGTCAGCGCGACAAGGATCACCGTCACGCCGACGGCCATGCCGACGAACTGCGGGCGGTGCGTGGGCAGCGTGCCCGCGGAGACGGGCACCGGTGCCTGCCCCGCCAGGGATCCGGCCAGGGCGAGAACGAAGACGATCGGCAGGAAGCGGCCGAAGGCCATGCACAGGCCGAGGGTGACGTCGTACCACGGCGTGTTGGCGCTGAGGCCGCCGAAGGCGGAGCCGTTGTTGTTGGAAGCGCTGGTGAAGGCGTACAGCACCTCGGAGAAACCGTGCGGGCCGCCGTTGAGCATGCTCGCCCGCCGCTCGGCCGAGCCCATCGCCAGCGCCGTGCCGGTCAGCACGAGCAGCGGCGTGACCAGGAAGTACATCGCGGCGAACTTGATCTCGCGGGAGCCGATCCTCTTGCCCAGGTATTCGGGGGTGCGGCCGACCATGAGGCCGGCCACGAAAACCGTGATCACCGCGAGGACGAGCATGCCGTACAGTCCCGCGCCCGCGCCGCCGGGGGCGACCTCGCCGAGCATCATGTTGAACATCGTGAGCATGCCGCCGAGCGCGGTGAACGAGTCGTGGGAGGAGTTGACCGCTCCGGTGGAGGTGAGCGTGGTGGCCGCGGCGAAGGTGGCGGAGTCGGGCACGCCGAAGCGCACCTCCTTGCCCTCCATCGCCGCGCCCACCGCCTGCGGGACCGTGCCGCCGTGGGCGGTCTCCAGCGCGGTCAGCAGCGCGACGCTCGCCAGCGCGAGCGTCCCCATGATCGCGACGATCGCGTGGCCCTGCCGGGGGTCGCCGACCATGCGGCCGAACGTGCGGGGCAGCGCGAACGGGATCAGCAGGATCACGAAGATCTCGAACCAGTTGGTCCAGGCGGTGGCGTTCTCGAACGGGTGGGCCGAGTTCGTGTTGTAGAACCCGCCGCCGTTGTTGCCCAGCTCCTTGATGATCTCCTGACCGGCCACCGGACCACCGGTGATCGTCTGGGTGCCGCCGGTCAGGGTGGTCACCTCATGTGGGGAGGTGAAGTTCTGGATCAGGCCACCCGCCAGCAGCACGACCGCGCCGACGAGGGCGAGCGGCAGCAGGACGCGGACGACGCCGCGGACCAGGTCCACCCAGAAGTTGCCGATCTCCTCGGTCCTCCTGCGGGCGAAGCCGCGAACCAGCGCGATCGCCACCGCCATGCCCACCGAGGCGGACACGAAGTTCTGCACCGCCAGACCGGACATCTGCACCAGGTAGCCCATCGTCGACTCACCCGGGTAGGCCTGCCAGTTGGTGTTGGTGACGAAGCTGACGGCGGTGTTCCAGGCGACGTGGTCGGGCACCGGAGCGAGCCCCAGCGACAGGAACAACCTGTCCTGCAGCCGCTGCAGACCGTAGAGGAACAGGACGGATGTCACCGAGAACGCCAGCAGGGCTCGGGCGTAGACGCCCCACCTCTGCTCGACGTCCGGCCGGACACCCACGAGCCGGTAGATCACGCGTTCGGCGGCGAGATGTCTCGTACCGGTGTAGACGCGGTACATGTGGTCGCCCAGCGGCCGGTGGACCAGCGCGAGGGCGGCGACGAGGGATCCGATGAACCAGATCCCCGCCGTGGTCGAGGACATCAGGAGCGCTCCCTCATCAGAAGCGCTCCGGGAAGAGCAGGGCCGCGACCATGAAGACCACCAGGGCGGCGACCACGACCAGACCCACGGCGTTGACGGCGCTCACAACCGTTCCACCGCTCTGACGGCCAGCCCGAGGATCGCGAAGACCGCGATCGTCAGGGCGACGAAGATGACGTCAGCCATCCCCACTCCTCGCATCCGGGGTTTGTCCGCCATCACCCGACGGGTGAGGCATACGCAAGGAAACCGCCGTTTTCCGCGCTTCCCGCGCGTCTTGACGGGTTCCATACGCCCCGGTGCCAAGACTTGACGCCTTCCCTACGCGAGCCCCGGGCCACCTCCCGGACGAACGCGTCCCCTGTCTCGCGTGCGGCCCGCCGGCCCCCGGCACGTGGAGCCGAGCGTCCGCTCCGTGCAGCCACCCTCGATACCGCGACCACAGGGGAGGCGGACCACCCTCCTCCCCCGCGCCTACCCGCCCGCCATCGCCCCCACGACCATGAACGGCTCGGCGCCCGTCGCGACCGGCTCGGGCAGCGGGGTGTCCGGCGGCTCATGGGACAGGTCCAGCTCGCAGGCGAAGAACCGTACGAAGGGGCGGCGCCGCTGCGTGACGTGGTCGCGGATCGTCCCGCGCAACATCGGGTAGCGGGCCTCAAGCGCGTCGAGGACCGAACGCTGCGTCACCTGCCCCTGAACATGGAGCTCCACCTCGCCTTCCGTGCTCGCGAGGTTGCGCAGATGCGCCGGGAGCACGACGCGGATCATGGCAGCGTCTGGACTTCGACGGACAGCACGGCCGGCAGGTCCCTGGCGATGGGCGTCCAGTTGTCGCCGGAGTCGGCCGAGGCGTACACCTGCCCGCCGGTGGTGCCGAAGTAGACGCCGCACGAGTCCAGCGAGTCGACGGCCATCGCGTCCCGCAGCACGTTGACGTAGCAGTGGCTCTGCGGCAGACCCCTGGTGAGCGGCTCCCACTCGTTTCCGCCCGTCCGGCTGCGGTAGACGCGCAGCCTTCCCTCCGGCGGGTAGTGCTCCGAGTCGCTCTTGATCGGGACGACGTAGACGGTGTCCGGCTCGTGCGCGTGGACGGCGATCGGGAACCCGAAGTCGCTGGGCAGGTCGCCGCTGATCTCATGCCACGACTCACCGGCGTCGTCGCTGCGCATCACGTCCCAGTGTTTTTGCATGAAGAGCACGTCAGGACGCGAAGGGTGCATCGCGATGTGGTGGACGCAGTGGCCGACCTCGGCGTCCTGGTCGGGAATGCCCTCCGAGCTCAGCCCCCGGTTCTTCGGCTGCCAGCTCTTGCCGGCGTCGTCGGTCCTGAACACGCCCGCGGCCGAGATCGCCACGGTGATACGCCCGGGATCGCGCGGGTCCGCGACGACCGTGTGCAGGCACATCCCACCGGCACCCGGCTGCCAGGAGGGCCCCGAGCGATGCTCGCGCAACCCGGGCAGCTCCTGCCAGCTCTGCCCGCCGTCGGCCGAACGGAACAGGGCGGCGTCCTCGACACCCGCGTACACCGTGTCCGGGTCGGTGAGCGACGGCTCCAGGTGCCAGACCCGGGTGAACTCCCACGGGTGCGGCGTGCCGTCGTACCACTGGTGGGTGCCGGGGACGCCGTCGTACTGGAATTGGTTGCCGACCGGCTCCCAGGTCGCGCCGCCGTCGTCGGACCGCTGGATCAGCTGCCCGAACCAGCCGCCGGACTGCGACATGTAGAGGCGGGAGGGGTCTGCGGGGGATCCCGTGAGGTGATAGATTTCCCAGCCCCCGAAGTGGGGGCCGCTGATGTCCCACCGCTCGCGTCTGCCGTCCGACGTCAGGATGAACGCGCCCTTGCGCGTGCCGACCAGCACTCGTACACCACTCACCGGGGCTCCTTTCCGATCCCGGCGCCGACCCGTGCCGGCACCGCGCCACACTCCCGATCGTCCGGCCGGGCTCGGAGTCGACTCCGCTCGCGACACACCCGCCACGGTCGTGGGCACCGACGCTACGACAGCCCACTGACAAAACCGCCGCCGACACTCGCCGGAACGGCAGGCAGGGGCCACGAACGACGAATAACCGCCGCTGGTGGCCTGTCTCCGAACGTTGACCGGGTATCGCAGCCGGGTGACCGCTTCTCTTCAGGTCTGGTTTCCCCAGCAAGGTCGTGTGACGGCCCACTGGCCGCCCTCGCCCACACCCTCACCTCGGTTCGTCCGACAGACCGGGCCGAAGACCGAGGCGCACCGGACCGGACCGCTTTACGGGATGCCGGAAGTGGTTCACAATCCCTGCGGGGGGTCACACGCCGACGCGATCCGATAGGGGCATCATGCAATCCGGCAGGCGATCCCTGGGGGCGGTCCTCCTCACCCTCGGACTTCTCACCCTGGCCTTACTCATCGCGGCACCGACGATCGGCCCGGCCGGAGAGACGGCCCTGGCCGCCGCCCCGGCGAGAAACGCCCCGAATTCCGCCGTTCCGGCAGGGGCGGCCGACGACACCACGCCACCGACACGTCCCACCGGAACGCGGCCCTGCCCGGTTCCGGGCATCCCCACCTCGACCGGTTACGCCTCCATCTGCTGGAATCCCTCGACGGACGACACGGGGGTCGCCGGCTACGACCTGTACCGCCTGGGGGTCGACGGCTTCGTCCTCGTCGCCACCACGACCGGCACGGTCGGCGGCTTCTCGGGCGAACTGAACCGCTTGTACACGATGTACGTCGTGGCCAGGGACTCGGCGGGGAACATCAGCCCGCCCTCCGCTCTGATCACGGTGTCCGCGACGGTCGGCATGACGCCGAGCGCCTCGCCGAGCCCTCCGCCGGGCGACCGCGTGCCCCCGTCCAAGCCGACCGGCCTGAACGAACCCTGTCCGTGGGACTACCGGGGCGTCGCGTTCTGCTGGCAGCCGTCGAGCGACAACGTGGCGGTGACAGCGTACGACGTCTACCGCGAGACCGCGACGGGATATGTCAAGGTCGGCACGACCACCCATCCCTCGTACCAGAGCTCCGGCGAATCCGGCCTGGTCATCGGGGAGCGCTACACCTACGTCGTGGTCGCCAGGGACGCGGCCGGCAACCTCAGCGTTCCGTCGGATCCGCTGTCGGCCCTCGCCAGGGGCGGTCTCCCCTCCCCCACCCCCAGCCCGTTGCCTCCGTCGTGCACGGTGTCGTACCACGCGACGACGTGGGGTTCCGGGCTGAGCGCGCAGATCACCGTGCGCAACGTCGGCACGACCGCCTTCGACGGCTGGAGGCTGACGATCGACTACCCGACATCGGCCGTACGCCTCGTCTCCGGCTGGTCCGCGGGCTGGACCCAGACCGGCTCACGGCTCACCGCCACGAGCGAGAACTGGAACAGGGTCATCCCCGCGGGCTCGACGGCACAGGTCGGATTCGTCGCCTCCCACAGCGGTCCCGCGCCCACCCCCGTGCGCTTCAGCCTCGACGGAAGGGACTGCGGCGTCGGCTGACCGCCTCCGAGCGGCGTCTTCGCGTGGACCGCGCCCCACGCGAAGACGCCGCTCGTCGGCATCTCCGGACAGGAACGTGTCTCAGCCGGTGGGGGCCGGGCTGATCTGGAACAGGGCGGCCCGCCACTCGCCGTCGCGGCGGGTCAGCGCGGTGGTGGCGAAGACCCTCATGGTCTGCTTTTCGGTGCCGCCGACGAGCACGTCGATCTCCACGGTGACGGTGTGCGTCGCGCTGCCGTCACCCAGGACGATCACCCGGTGGTCGCTCAGATCCGTACGCGTGTACGGGTTGCGGTTCTCGGCGAACCCCTTCAGGATCGCCTCCCGGTCGTCGACGATCCCCCACTGCGACACGCTCAGCGGTGCCTCGGTGAGGAGGTGGTCGTAGAACTCCGCGTCGCCGTTCCTGTTCGCCTCCCAGGCCCGCTCGGACAGTTCGATCAGCTCACGCTCGATCGACCCACGTTCGGCCTGCTCACGCTCGGGGCTCATCGCCGCACTCCCTCCCACTGACACCTGTTTAACCGGTGTCAGTGTTACACTCGACCCATGAACCTGGCAAACGTGATGGAGCTCGGCTCCCTCGGCGGGCAGCGCTTCAGGTTCGACGCCGGCACGCTGTGCCTGGAGCTTCTCGTCACCGGAGGCGAGGGCGGGCTCGCGAAGTGGGAGCGGCTGCACACACCCGACGACCTCGCCGCCTGGATACCGCTCTCCAGGGCGGGCCTCGGCGACCTCGTCCAGGTCTCCGCCGACGACCTCGCCGCGGTCCTCCGCCTGCGCGCCGCCCTCCAGCGACTCGCCGCGACCGCCGCCTCGGGTTCGCGCGCCTTCGCGGAGGCCGACCTCGCCACGCTGAACGAGGCCGCCGCGGCGCCGCCGCCCATCCCGGTCATCGGCCCCGGCCTGAAGCGTTCCTGGGCCCTGCCCGTCACCGGGACGCAGTTCCTCTCCGCTGCGGCCCGCGACGCCGTCGAGGTGTTCGGCGGGCCGGCCCTCGACCGGATCAGGGTGTGCGACGGCGAGCGCTGCCCGCTGCTCTTTCTCGACACCTCCCGTCCGGGGGCGCGACGCTGGTGCTCGATGGACCGCTGCGGCAACCGCCACAAGCTCCGCACCCGCCGTGACCGCCGTCCCGCGAGCTGACGGGAAAGGCGGGAAGGTGGAAAGCGCCGCCCGCCCGGGGGGTGTAAGGCACAGGCGGGCGGCGCCGTCTAGGTGCCGCTCAGCGCAGGGAGAGCTGGAGCAGCAGGTCCTTGACCTCGGTGGCGGCGATCCGGTCGCTGGCCACGGACGGATCCGAGCAGAGCAGCACCGGGCCGTCGAGGGGGTTGTCGGGCAGACGACCGTGCGAGCCTCGGATGGCACGGGCGCCCGTGTCGAGGCCGACGACGTTCATCGTGTAGCGCATGCCGGTCTTCTTGCGCAGCAGCGCCATGGCGGCGCGGCGCTTGGCGGCTCCGGGATCCGCGGGGTCGAAGAACAGCTCCGCCGGGTCGTAGCCGGGCTTGCGGTGGATCTCGACCAGGTTGGCGAAGTCGGGGGCGCGGGTGTCGTCGAGCCAGTAGTAGTAGGTGAACCACGCGTCGGGCTCGGAGACGAGGACGAGTTCCCCCGCCCGGGGGTGCGCCAGCCCGTTCCTCGCCTTGCCCTCCTCGTCGAGCACCTCGGCGACTCCGGGCAGGCCCGCGCAGAGCTTGGCCACGGCCGGGATGTCGGCGGGGTCGGCCACGTAGACGTGGGCCACCTGGTGGTCGGCGACGGCGAACGCCCGGGAGGTCCAGGGGTCGAGATACTCCATGCCGTCCTGGGTGTAGACCTCGAGCAGGCCCTCGGTCCGCAGCATCCGGTTGATGTCGACCGGGCGGGAGACGTCGGTGATGCCGTACTCCGACAGTGCCACCACGGTGGTCCCGCGCGCGGCGGCGGCGTCCAGCAGAGGGGCGAGCACGGTGTCGAGCTCGGAGGCGGCCGCGGCCGAGCGCGGGTCGGACGGGCCGAACCTCTGCAGGTCGTAGTCCAGGTGCGGCACGTACGCCAGGGTCAGGTCGGGGTTGTGGTCCTTCATGATCTGCTCGGTGGCGCGGCAGATCCAGGTGGAGGAGGCGATCCCCGCGCCCGGCCCCCAGTAGGTGAACAGCGGGAAGGTGCCCAGCTTGCCGGTTAGCTCCTCGTGCAGGCCCGGCGGGTAGGTGTAGCAGTCGGGGTCCTTGCGCCCGTCGGCACGGTAGATGGGCCGGGGGGTGACCGTCCAGTCGACGTCGGCACCCATCGCGTACCACCAGCACACGTTGGCCACGGTGAAGCCCGGCCGCTCGCGGCGGGCGGCGTGCCACAGCTTGTCCCCGCCGACCAGCGCGTTGTGCTGGCGCCACAGGAACACCTCGCCGAGTTCGCGGAAGTACCAGCCGTTGCCGACGACGCCGTGCTCGGTGGGCGCGACGCCGGTGAGGAAGGTCGACTGGGCCGAGCAGGTGACGGCGGGAAGTACGGTGCCGAGTTCGGCCTGGAAGCCGCCGTCGGCGACGGCGCGCAGCCTCGGCATGTGCGCCAGCAGCCTCGGGGTCAGTCCCACCACGTCGAGGACGAGCAACGATGTCATGCTTTCACTCCCAGATCGCGCATCGCGGCGCGGGCGAAGTCAAGCTCGTCGGCGATGCCCGCGGCGAGCCGGTCGGGGGTCTGCGGGCGCAGCGCGGGCGGCAGTACCCCCCAGGTGTAGGTTTCCACGTCGAAGTGGTCGCAGAGCGGCTCGGGACCGCCGACCAGCTCCGCGAGGGCCTCGCGGAGCACCGGCACGGTGGTGCCGAGCGGTGCCTGCGGCGCGACGTGCAGGGGCACGTGGTAGTGGACCCGCCACGGTCCTGGCAGCTTCCGCTCGAACGCCTCGTCGAGGTCGTCGGCCTCGTCGCCGGCCGCGTTGCGGGTCTGGTGCAGGAAGCGCGGCTCGACGTACTCGCGCAGGGTCTCCGGGTCGTCGCTCTCCAGTGCCGCGGAGACCTGGACCTTGACGACGGGCAGTCCGGCCTCGGCGTACCGGCGCAGCGCGTCGGCGGGCCGCTCCCAGGCGCACGCCAGGTGGGCGAGGTCCAGGCAGATGCCGAGCCGGTCGGTGTCGACACCGGACAGCGCGCGTACGGCCTGGTCGGTGGTCTCCACCACGCAGCCGGGCTCGGGTTCGAACGCCACCCGGATGACACGGCCGGTGGCGGACTCGACGGCGGCGAGCCCGGTGGCGAGCTCGTCGAGCCTGCGCGTGGCGAGGCGGGACATGTCCTCGTCCCACGGGTCGCGCCAGGCGAGCGGGAGCGTGGAGATCGACCCCCTCGCGGCGTCGTCCGGCAGGAGGGCGGCCAGGACGCGTGCCAGGTCGAGGGTGTAGGTGAGCCGTTCCGGAGTGGTCCAGTCGGGGTGGTAGACCGCCTGCTTGACCACCGGGTCCTGGAACGAGCGGTAGGGGAAGCCGTTGAGCGTCACGACCTCCAGTCCCCGCGCGTCCAGCTCACGGCGGAACCCGGCCAGCAGCCCGGGGTCGGCGGCGAGCGCGGCGGCGACGGGCGCGGCCAGCCAGAGCCCGAGCCCGAGCACGTCGGCGCCGAGGCGGGCACGGATCGGCACCGCGTAGGTGTCGAGCTGCCCGACGATGCCGCCGAGGTCCTCCGCCGGGTGCACGTTGGTGCAGTAGCTCAGGTGCAACGCCCGCCCACCGGGGTGAAGCAGCCGCATCAAGACCCTCCGCGCTTGATGGAGCTGCCCTCGAAGGTCGCCTCCCGCGCCCCGGCGACCTCGGAAAGGTCCAGGCGTCCCGACTGGCCGTAGAACTCCACGGGGTTGCGCCAGAGCACCCGGTCGACGTCGTCCTCGCTGAACCCGGCCGCCAGCATCGCCCTTCCGGTCTCCAGGGTGAGCAGCGGGTCGGACACGCCCCAGTCGGCGGCGGAGTTGACCAGCACCCGCTCCAGGCCGTGCTCGCGCAGGATCTCCACCATGCGGGGCGGCGACATCTTGGTCTCGGGGTAGATGGAGAAGCCCATCCAGCAGCCCGAGTCGTGCACGATTCCCGCGGTGACCTCGTTGAGGTGGTCGACGGCGACCCGTCCGGGCTCGATGCCCGAGGCGGCGACGACGTCGAGTGTGCGCCGGGTGCCGGCGGCCTTGTCGCGGTGCGGGGTGTGCACGAGCGCGGGCAGCTCGTGGTCGACGGCCATCGCGAGCTGCCGTTCGAAGGCGTCGTCCTCCTCGGGGGTCATCGAGTCGTAGCCGATCTCGCCGACCGCGACGACCCGGTCCTTCTCCAGGTAGCGCGGGAGCAGGTCGAGCACGGGCCGGCAGCGCGGGTCCCCCGCCTCCTTGGGGTTCAGCGCGATGGTGGCGTGGTGCGCGATGCCGAACTGCCCCGCACGGTACGGCTCCCAGCCGATCAGCGAGTCGAAGTAGTCGGTGAACGAGCCGGGGTTGGTACGGGGCTGGCCCAGCCAGAAGGCGGGCTCCACGATGGCGAGCACCCCGGCGGCGGCCATTCTGGCGTAGTCGTCGGTGGTGCGTGACGTCATGTGGATGTGCGGGTCGAAGATCCGCATCATGCCTCCTTCTCGCTGGTCAGACGGTCGAGCAGTGCGGTCGCGTCCGCGGGGACGTCGCGTCCGGCGGCGGTGCGTTCCTCGGCGAACGCGGCCAGCATCCCGGCCAGCTCGGCGTCGGCCCGCTCCTCCAGCCGGTCCACGGCGGCGAGCGGCACGCCCATGAACACGCACTTGAGTACCGCCTGCCGCCACATGGTCTGGTCGAGGTGGCGGGCGTACGGGCCGAGTGCGGCGGCCACGAGGCGGGTGTCGTTGGTGCGGATCGCGTCGAGCAGCAGTGGTACCGCCTCCGCACCGACGGGCAGCATCGGCAGGGCCTTGAGGACGGCGCGCTTCTCGTCGGCGTCGCCGTACCGGTAGAGGTCGGCGGCCTGCCCGGCCACCTCCTCCGGCGGGAGCGCGGCGAGCAGGACGGCCCTCGCCGCCTCGTCGGCACTCCAGCCGGGCGCGTCCGGCAACGGCGCCCGTCCGGCGCGACGGCCCGCGGCGGCGAAGTGCCGGGTGACACTCCCCGGTTTGGCGGCGACGCTCGCGCGCGCGTCGGCGAGCCACTCCTGGCCGAGCGCCGCCAGCAGGCTGTCCGTCTGGTTACTGGGTTCGGAGGTCATGCGTTCGTCCCTTCGGCGGCGGTGCGCAGGAAGCTCAGGGATCGGGCGGCCACCTGGGGGGCGGCGTGCGAGTGGCGGGGCAGCTCGACCGCGACCAGGCCCCGGTAGCCGCAGCCGGCGAGGGCACGCAGCACGGGCGGGAAGTCGATCTCCCCCTCGCCGAACTCCAGGTGCTCGTGCACCCCTCGGCGCATGTCGTCGATCTGCACGTTGACCAGGTGCGCGGCGACGGCCGTGACACAGTCGGGGACCGGATCCGGTTCGAGGCAGCGGCAGTGGCCGATGTCCAGCGTGATGCCGAACCCCGGCGGTTCGCCGAGTTCGGCGTGCAGCTTGCGCCATCCGGCGATCGTCTCGACGAGCATGCCGGGCTCGGGCTCGAAGCCCAGCGGCACACCGGCGGCGGAGGCCGTCTCGGCGAGCCGGGCGCAGCCGTCGACGAGCCTGGCCCAGGCCGTGGCCTCGTCGACCGTCTCCGGGCGCACACCCGCCCAGAACGACACTGCCTCGGCTCCCAGGTCGGCACCTATCGCGACCGCCCGGTTCAGGAAGTCCAGGCGCTTCTCGCGCTCGTCGTGCAGCAGCGTGGGGGCGTGCTTGTGCCAGGGGTCCAGCAGGTAGCGGGCGCCGGTCTCGACGACCACGCCGAGGCCGAGATCGCGCAGCAGGTCGGCCGCGGCCGCGACCCTGCGGGCCAGCCCTTCCTCGTAGGGGTCCAGGTGGTCGTGGTCGAGCGTGAGGGCGACCCCCTGGTAGCCGAGGTCCGCGATGACCCGCAGCGCGTCGTCCAGCCGGTGGTTGGCGAACCCGTTGGTGCCGTAGCCGAACCTCAGCCCGGCGCTCGTCTCGGTGCCTGTCTCAGCGCTCGTCTCGGTGCCATCGGGGCTCATGTGGGAGAGACCTTCCTGGCGAGGGCCCGGCCGAGCGGGACGGCCGCCGCGACCGCGATCCCCTCACGGGTGGCGCCGCTGCGGGCGACGAGCGCGCCCTGCAGGGCGGGCAGCGCGACGATGCCGGTGCCGACGGCGGCCCGCAACCGGGAGGCCGAGGGCTCGGCGACCGCCTGAGCCTGGGACATGCCGAACCTGGCGGCGTACCAGCCGGTCAGTCCCGCCTGCACGGCCCGCACCACCCGCGCCGCACGCGCGCTCTGCGGAGTGGGCGAGGCGTCGCCGCGTCCCAGGGCGGTGGCCACGGCGAGCGCGACGGTGCCGGCCAGGGTCGCCGCGGGCAGGCTCCGGTCCGAGCCGGACACCTCGGCGCGCGACAGCGCGGTGAGCAGGTAGGTGTGGGCGGCGACGGTGAGCGCCGAGGGCAGCGCGTCGGCGACGCTCCGTCCCGGGGTCGCACCCAGCAGCACGTCGAGGCCTCGGCAGAGCGCCATCACCAGCGGTCCCGCCGCCGTGTTCTTGGCCACCAGGTCGTACGACCACACGGCGGCGGCGAGCGGGACGGCGACCGCCAGGGCTCGGCGACCGCCGGAGAGCCCGGCCGCCGCCAGGCCCGCGGCGGTGAGCCCCGCGGCCACGCCGAGCGCGGCGCCCGGCGACACGCGGCCCGAGGGGATCGGCCGCTCCGGGCGTTCCTCCGCGTCCAGGTGACGGTCGGCCCAGTCGTTGGCGGCCATTCCCGCCCAGTACAGGCAGACCGAGGAGCACGCCAGCCCGAGGGTCCTACCGCCCAGCACCTGGCCGGCGGCGGCTCCCGCGACGACGTCACCGGGAACGGAGAGGGCGGCGGGGGCGCGCACGAGCTCCGCGAGGTCGCGCGGCGACGGCATCAGACCCGCTCCCCTTCGCCGAGGGTGTCGGCGAACGCGAGCAGCACCCGCCACTGGTCGGCCAGCGCGTGCGGCGCCTCGCCGAGCGGGTCCTTGAAGAAGAAGGCCAGCTCGCCCAGCGGCCCGGTGCGGCCAAGGCGGTGCGCCGCCGCCGTGAGCCTCGCCAGGTCCAGAATCAGCGGCGCGGCGAGGGCGGAGTCGCAGCCGTGCCAGCTGAACTCCATGCGCATGGACGTCCCCAGGAACCCCTCGAAGGTGACCAGGTCCCAGGCGGTCTTGAAGTCGCCGATGTCCTCCACGTACTCGATGCGGGTCTCGCCCTGCGGGGTGTAGCCGAGCGTCTCGCCCAGCACCCGCTGCTTGCTGGCGGCCTTGGCGGCGTTGGCCGCGGGGTCGGCGAGGTTGGCGCCGTCTCCCCCGCCGAGGAGGTTCATCCCCGACCAGGTGCGAACCCGGAGATTGCGCTGGGCGAACATCGGGGCGAGCACCGACTTGACGAGTGTCTCGCCGGTCTTGCCGTCGTGACCCCCGTACGGCAGCCCCATCAGGTCGGCGAGCCGGTCCAGGGCGGGCAGCCTTGCGCCCGTCGAGGGGGTGAAGTCCAGGTAGGGGCAGCCCGCACGGAAGGCGGCGTACGCCATCAGGGCGCTGGGCGGCAGCAGGTTCCTGGAGGCCGCCAGCTCGGACTCCAGCAGCTCCAGGTCGGCGTGGGCCGGACGCGGCTCGGGGGCGGGCTCGGTGGTCGAGACGTTGATGACGACGACCCGTTCCAGACCGTGCCGCAGCCGGAACTCGGTGATGTCGGCGCCGATCAGCTCCGCGGTCGCGGCCTGGTTCTCGGCGGCCGGCACCTGCCTCAGGTTCTCCTCGACCCTGGCGAGCTCGTCGCGCAGGGGTTCGAGCAGCCTGGCCGGTACGATCCCCGCTCCGGCCAGCGCGGCCGCCTTCTTCTCCAGCGGGGTCGGCACGATGTCGTGCCCGCCGAACACCAGGTCTCCCAGCCCTGGCAGTCCTGCGCCTCGGAACTGGGGGAGCTCCGTGACGCAGCCCGTCGGCTGGGCGAGACCGGCGCGTACCGCCAGCGCTCCGATGACGCTCGTGACGGCGACGGAGCCTCGTGCTCCTACCAGCCACACTCCCGTACGCATCTGGCCTCCTGTGGTGAGTCGACTCCTGGGGGATGACGGTTTTCATCCGCCCGGCCGGGGCCGGGCGGCGCCGGTGGCATCCGTCGCGGCCGTCCGGTCGGAGGGGATGTCATCGGCGGGTACTACGTGGTCGTTAGAACGAAGGAGACGACCCCGCGACGGGCCGAACCTGACGGTCCGACCCGCTTGTGCAAGGAATCGTACGTTATGCGGATATTACGGATATATGCCTCAGGGCCATGTGTTTCCGCCAGACCAGCTCAACTCATGAAAACAACTCATGAAATTAAGTCAGGGATTCCTGTCAGAGACATCGGCCGAGGACCCGGGCCGAGAATTACGGCCCGAGCTCCTGTCCGATTCCTGTTCCTCAGAGTTCCGGCCGGGGCTTCCCGTTGCCAAGCCCTCGGCCGGAGGATCCTCCCGGTCGGAAGGCCCCAGGCTCTCGGTCCCGAGACCTGGGGCCGGCCGACTCAGTCGGAGGAGAAAGCGGCGTCGAAGGCGGTGGAGGGCGGGGTGATGGAGTTCAGCTTGCGGATGATCTCCAGGGCGTCGGGGGCGCCGTCCAGACGGTCCATCCCCGCGTCCTCCCACTCGATGGAGATCGGCCCGTTGTAGCCGATCGCGTTGAGGGCTCGGAAGCAGTCCTCCCAGGGCACGTCGCCGCGTCCGGTGGAGACGAAGTCCCAGCCGCGACGCAGGTCCGCCCAGGGCAGGTGGGAGGCGAGCCGGCCGCGGCGGCCGTCGCCGGTACGGACCTTGGCGTCCTTGCAGTCGACGTGGTAGATGCGGTCGGCGAAGTCCAGGATGAAGGCGACCGGGTCGATCTCCTGCCAGACCATGTGGGAGGGGTCCCAGTTGAGGCCGAACGCGGGGCGGTGGCCGATGGCCTCCAGGGTGCGCACGGTGGTGTGGTAGTCGTAGGCGATCTCGCTGGGGTGGACCTCGTGGGCGAAGCGGACGCCGACCTCGTCGAAGACGTCGAGGATGGGGTTCCAGCGGTCGGCGAAGTCGGCGTAGCCGTCTTCGATCATCTGGGGCGGGACCGGGGGGAACATGGCCACGGTGTGCCAGATGGAGGAGCCGGTGAAGCCGACCACGGTGTCGACGCCGAGCTTGGCGGCGGCGCGGGCGGTGTTCTTGATCTCCTCGGCCGCGTTGCGGCGGACCTGCTCGGGATCGCCGTTGCCCCAGATGCGGGCGGGCAGGATGCCCTGGTGGCGAGCGTCGATGGGGCTGTCGCAGACGGCCTGGCCGACGAGATGGTTGGAGATGGTGTAGACGCTCAGGTTGTGCTTGGCGAGCATCTCCTGCTTACGGGGGATGTAGTCGTCGTCGCTGAGGGCTTTGTCGACCTCGAAGTGGTCGCCCCAGCAGGCGATCTCCAAGCCGTCGTATCCCCAGCCCGAGGCGAGACGACAGACCTCCTCGAACGGCAGGTCGGCCCACTGGCCGGTGAACAATGTGATGGGCCTGCTCATATTCCCTCCACAGATGTAAGGCGGCTCTGGTCGTCGGCGCTGCGTTCGACCGCGGCCAGCACGCGCTGGACGTTCAACCCGTCGTCGAACGACGGAGCCGGAGCGACACCAGAGGT
>NZ_JBEZEZ010000021.1:0-88139 GCF_040649155.1 Streptosporangium sp. NPDC049046
CCTTTGGGCGTTTGGCTTCTGGTGGCGCGGCGTTTTGCGCTCCTTTGTGGTTCGGGGGGTGTCGCCCCTCCGCGCCGCCGCCCGCGCCGTACGGCGCGGCGCTCGTCGTCGTCGAGGTCTCCAATCCGAGCGTGACCGCGTTGATCACGATGACGGCGATGATGAACTGCTGGAAACGCTGCGTTTCGAGCAGGCGGCGGAGACGCTCGCGCGGTGGCACGGGGACTCCCGGGAGTCAAAAAGGTCAAGGACAAGCAAAGATCATAACGGACCGATGAAGACCGAAATCCGCCTTTTGTGGGGGCGAGATGTCCCAAATATTTGATCTTTGTGGTACGGGAACGTTCCGTGTAAAGGAGAGTGTGCCGAACCGTTTTTCCGGTTCTGTTCCTGTGCCTCGCCCGGCGGGCGGAGACGCAGGGCGGGGCCCACATGGGCCCCGCGCGAGCGAGGTGTTCAGCCAGGGGGGCCGTACGGCTCGATTCTCGGATCGGAGTAAGGGCCGCCGCCCGCCTTCGGGGCGACCCGGCGGGCGGCGACCTCGCTCACCCGCAGGCCGTACAGGCCCTGGTCGGGGTCGATGAGCACCAGGCCGTAGTCGGTGTCGACGTCCTCCTCGGGCAGCTCCAGGCGCCGCATGGCCTGCGCGAGCGTGGCGTCGGGCGGGAGCCGTACGGTGATCAGGAGCATGCACTCACGCTACGCGCCTGGCGCGGCGTCGCAACGAGGCGAGCATCCCGGGGGTGTCGACGACTCCGTAGCCGTAGTCGTGGTCGAACCCGATGTCGCCGCGGTCGTCGGCGGTGCGCCGGAGCAGGGTGCGCAGCTGGGAGGGTGACAGCCGGGAGGAGGGCCACAGGGTGCGGATGGCCGCGACGACCCCGGCGACGACGGGGCACGCGGCCGAGGTGCCCGAGTCGGCCTCGTCGTCGCCGAAGGCCCGCGAGCCGGAGAAGTGGGTGAAGGCGCAGAGATCGGGCTTTCTCACGGTGAGGCGGCCGGGCCCCTGCGAGGAGTAGCCGACCCGCTCGCCACGGATGTCGACCCCGCCGACCGACAGGACGCGCGGGTGGGAGTTCGCGCCCGTGATCGGCCGGTTGGCGTACGCGCACCGGCCGTCGGGGCAGTCGCGCCCGCAGTTTCCCGCGGCGAACAGCACGTCGGCGCCCGCCTGCTCCAGGCTGGAGACGATCAGGTTGAACGGGTGGGCCGGGTTGTCGGAGTAGTTGCCGGGATGGCCCGCGGGGAAGTCCCAGCTGGGGGAGAAGGAGCCCCAGCTGTTGGTGACGACGAGGGAGCGTGAGGCCGCGGGCTGGTCTTCGAGGACGGTGCGCAGGTGGGCGAATGCGGCGACCGCGTCCGACAGCAGGCCGTCCAGCGCCGAGCCGCCCGGACGCCGGGAGAGCAGCACGGGCACGTCGATCAGCGACGCCCTCGGGGCGGCGATGAGCGCGTCGAAGGCGCACATCGTGCCGTGGTCGACGGGGAACTCGCCCGCCTCGCCCCGCACCCCCGACGGCTTCCAGCTGCGCTGGGCGTCGAGGGCCACGCCGCGGTCCAACTGCCGGGCCACGTGCGCGGCGTTGATGCCGCTGTCGAGCACCGCGAGCGCGACGCCCGAGCCGTCGAGGCCCTCGCGCGCCAGCTCGGAGACGTGGAGCAGCCGCTCCACGTCGCGCCAGTCGCCCACCGGTGGCGTTCCGCCGCAGGTGAGGCTCCGCTGGATCATCGGGTCGGCGAAGACCCCCACCACGTCGGGACGCAGCGAGGGCAGCAGGGTGACCCGGGTGGAGATCTCGTCGTCGGAGATCTCCCCGCGGACCAGGACGGAGGCCTCGTCGTCGGCGAAGGAGAACGTGAGCGGCTGGTTGAGCGAGAGGGGATCGCCCCCGGCGAGGGGGACCGGGCGGGGAGCGACGACAGGGGTGAAGGAGGAGTCCACGACGACGCCGGGCAACGCGTCGGCGACGTCGGCCGCCGCCGTGCTCACCGAGGGGTCGGCCACGGCCGCGACGACGTCGGGGGATGGACGGAGCTGGAGCAGGACCCGCATGTGCACCACCGGGGCTTGAGAGGATCGGGCTCCACCACGTTCCTGCATCCGTCTCGACCGCGTCCAGCCGTTGAAACCACCCTCTATCTGGCCTCATGGCATGTAACCCACACAAACGACAGGGATGGATTTCCTTCCCTGCGCGGGTGCCGGTGACTAGCGTTGGGCGGCATGACCGCAGAGGCGGAGACGACTCCACCCCCCACCCCAGATGTCCGGCACACCCACTGGCTGAGCACCCGGCCCAGACTGATCGTCGCCAGTGGGTTCATGCTCTTCCTGGAGCTGGCCCTGATCCGATGGACCGGATCGAACATCGTTCATCTGAGTTACTTCACCAACTTCGTCCTGTTGGGGTCGTTTCTCGGTATCGGGCTCGGCTTCCTCCGGGTGGGACGCACCACCCGGCAGCCGTACTACTCGCCGATCGTGCTCGCCGTCCTGGTGCTGGTCGTGTGGCTCTTCCCGGTCACCGTGGACCGCCAGACCGAGGGGGTCCTGTACTGGACGAGCCTGAGCGAGAGCGGGCCGCCCGCCTGGCTGATCCTGCCGGTCATCTTCGCCGCGGCGGCGATCGTGCTGATGGGCCCGGCCGAGCTGGTCGGGCGGTGCTTCCCCGAGCTGGAACGGCTGGAGGCCTACCGCTACGACCTGATCGGCAGCCTCGGCGGCATCGCGCTGTTCACCGCGCTGTCGTTCCTCAGCGCGCCCCCGGTGGTGTGGGGGTTGATCGCCGCGGTCGCCTACGCGGTGCTGCTCTGGCCCCGCAAGGTCTGGGCCCGCGCGGCGCTGCTCGTGCCCTCCCTCATCGTCGTCGGGGTCCTCGCGACGGAGTCGCTGACGGCCGGGGCGCTGTGGTCGCCCTACTACAAGGTGACCTACGTGCGCGGCTACTGGAACGACGTGCCGCTGATGGACATCAAGGTCAACGGCATCCCGCACCAGCAGGCCAGCCCGGCCAAAAGCCGCCTGGAGTGGGAACGCCAGTACGCCCTGCCGTACGAGCGCGCGACCTCGGGCAAGCTGGACGACGTGCTGATCGTGGGCGCGGGCAGCGGGACCGACGTGTCGATCGCGCTGTCGAAGGGCGCCAAGCGTGTGGACGCCGTGGAGATCGACCCCAAACTGCTCGAACTCGGCCGCTCCTACCACCCCGACAGCCCGTACAGCGACCCCCGCGTCACCGCCCACGTCACCGACGGCCGCGCCTTCCTGGAACGGACCTCCGACAAGTACGACCTCATCCTCTTCGCGTTGCCCGACTCGCTCACCCTGGTGTCCGGGGCGAGCTCGCTGCGGCTGGAGAGCTACCTGTTCACTCAGCAGGCGATGGAGGCGGCGAGGGACCACCTCAAGCCCGGCGGCACCTTCTCGATGTACAACTACTACCGCGAGACCTGGCTGGTGGACCGCCTCGGCTCCACCATGCAGGCCGCCTTCGGCCACAAGCCCTGCGTCGACATCGTCAGCGAGACCGGGCAGCAGGCGGTGATCACCGCGGGTCTCACCGCCGAGGCGCAGCGCTGCGACTCCGAATGGGCGGGGGCGACCGCCGACACCCCGCCGCCGAGCGGTGACGACCGGCCCTTCCTCTACCTGAAGGACCGGACGATCCCGCAGATCTACGTCATCACCCTCGGCCTGATCCTCGTCGTCAGCCTGCTCGCCGTCCGCGCCGTCGCCGGTCCCTACCGGCGGATGCGCCCGTACGCCGACCTCTTCCTGCTCGGGGTGGCGTTCCTGCTGCTGGAGACGAAGAGCGTGACCGGGTTCGCGCTGCTGTTCGGCACCACCTGGGTGGTGAACGCGATCGTGTTCGGCGGGGTGCTGGTCGCCGTGCTCGCCGCGGTGGAGGTGACCCGCCGCTTCAGGGTGCCGTCGCTGCCGGTGATGTACGGGGTGCTGCTCGCGGGGCTGGTCCTCGCCTGGTTGGTGCCCAACTCGTGGCTGCTGAGCCTGCCGCTGCCGGTGCGCGCCGTGGCGGCCGTGGTCGTGGCGTTCCTGCCGATCTTCGCGGCCAACGTGGTGTTCGCCAAGCGCTTCGCCGACTCCGCGGACGCCACCGTGTCCTTCGGGGCGAACCTGCTGGGCGCGATGGTCGGAGGCTGCCTGGAGTATCTGGCGCTGGTCATCGGCTACCAGGCACTGCTGATCGTCGCGGGCCTGATCTATCTGGGGGCCTTCGTCCTGCTGCCCAGGACCGCGAGGGGCGTCGGAGCGGCCAAGGTCGGCTGAGCCCGGCGGGCTCCGGGAAAAGCGCCGGTGGCCCGTCCTCCTTCGCGGAGGGCGGGCCACATGCGTGCGGGATGGTCAGGAGCCGGTCGCGCGGGGCGGTCAGAACCCGCAGAGCTCGTCCAGGGACGCGGCCTCGCCCTTGCCGTTCGGGGTGGGCGTCTGGCTCGGCTTGGCCACCGCCGTCCTGGAGGGCTTGGGTGTGGCGGTGGGCGTTGATCCGCTCGCGCCGCTCGTCCCGGGGGAGGCCGTCGCGGCGAGGGGCCGACGGGCCGGCTGCAGTGACTGGCGCAGCGTCCTGGCGGTCGCGGCACGGATCTTCTGCCAGTCGGGCGAGCCGGTGTAGAACTCCGGCGGCACGAACTGGAGGCTCACAATCCTCGCGTCCTTGACCTTCAGCCCCAGTTCGGTGATGTGCTCGAGCAACTCGCGAGGGATGTCGGTCTTGGCCATCTTCTTGGCCACGTTCGCGATCTTGACGAAGTTGGTGAGCACGACCGACGGGGTGGCCTGCTGGGTGAAGGCGCCGATGACGCAGCGCTGGCGGGCCATCCGGGAGAAGTCGTCGCTGCCGACGCGGGAGCGCCCGTACCAGAGGGCCTCCTCGCCGGTGAGCTTCCGGTATCCGGCCTTGATGGTCCCCGCGGTGCCGTAGAGGCCGCCCCAGGGCACGTCGCTCTCCACCCTGATCCTCAGGCCGCCGATGGCGTCCACCAGGTGGGCGAAACCGAACATGTTGACCAGGGCGTAGTAGTCGATCTTCAGGTTGAGCGTGTAGCCGATCGCGTCCATGAGGGCCCGAGGGCCTCGATGGCCGTCCTTGACGTCGGGCATGAGCTCGGGGTGGTCCTCGGCGTACTGCCAGACCTCGTTGAGCAGGCCCCCGTTGGGCAGCTCGCGCATGAACCCGTCGGGGAACCGCTTGCCGAGCGGGGTGTTCGGCGGGAAGCGGACGTGCTGGAGGTTGCGGGGGAGGCTGAACATGGCGGTGTTGCCGGTCGCGACGTGCACGCTGGCCATGGTCATGCTGTCGGTCCGCACGCCCTCCCGGTTTCCGGCGCCGTCGCCGCCGACGAGCAGGAAGTTCACCCGCTTGCGCCCGCCCCACGGGTCCTCGTGCTTGACGGGGGCCGCCGTGGGGTTGGCCGAGGCGCTCTCGAAGATGCTGTTGGCCGCGTCCTTGACGGTCAGCACGGTGCTCGCGGTCAGCGCGAACGGCGCCATCACCGACACGCACAGCACGCCGACCGCGATTCCCGACACGATCTGTCCCCTGCCGCTGAGCCGGTCGGGCCCGAGGGAGACGTAGGAGAAGAGCACCAGCAGGAACCAGGCGATCGCGCCGACGATGGCGAGGACCGCCCCGGTCATCAGTGTGCTGTCGCGGGCGACGAAGCCCGCGTTTCCGTCACCGCTGAGGACGAGCGCACCGACCAGGGCGGCGAGCAACAGCGCGCCGAAGATCGTGAGGAGGATGTATCCGGTGCGGCGGTGTCCCGCCCGCAGGTGCGCCGCGCCGGGCAGGAGCGCCGACAACGCGGTCCAGCCGATGAGCGCGCCGACCGTCATCGGCTTGGCGAACCGCGGCCGCTTCCCGGGCGGTCCGGGAGGGGCAGGGGGGCCGGGAGGCGACCCTCCGCTCTGGCCCGGTCCTCCGGGACTGCTGGGCCCTCCGGGCGGGGCTGCTCCCTGAGGCTGAGCCGGTCCCGCGGGCTGGTCGGGCCGCGGTCCAGCTCCGGCCTGCGGGGGAGAGGCCGCCTCGGTCTCGGGCGCCCCTCGGGAAGGAACGGACCCCTGTGCGTCGTGCGTGGCCTGCCCGTCGCGTACGCCGTTCGGGGGAGGCGTCCCCTGCCCGCCGCGTACGTCGTGGGGGGAGGGCGTCCCCGGCCCGTTGTGCGCGCCCAGAGGGGAGCGCGCCTCCTGCCCGTCGGTGGCGCCCCGTACGCCGGGCCGGGTCTGCGGGGGTGTGCCCCGCCCGTCCGGCACGCTCTGGGCCTGGCCGGGAGCCGCCCGGAGTCCGCTCGCCGCGTCCCTGGAGGGGGACGCGTTCTGCCCGGAGGGAGAGCCCTGCGCCTGTGGCGTGCCGGGTGGGGCGGCGGGGGGCTGTGTCTCGGCCGGCCCCTGCGCGACGCCACGACCTGCACCTTGGCCGCCGCCGCGGCCCGCGCCCTGGCCACCGCTGCGGCGCCGGGGGCGCCGTTTCCCGTTCCCACTGTCGCCGGCGAGATCCCCCGAGTCTTGCCCAAGGCGCATCGTCACACCGCTTCCTACTACGTCTTGCCCCGGTCTACCTGGCAAAACAGCCAAGGTTCCCCGATTGAACGGAATTTGCCAGGATTCTAGTCCCCATACCTGGACATGACAGACAGATAGCTAATCTGTGGTTAATGATCGTTTAAGTCGTGATGTTATCTAAGATGTCGCTGAAGACGGTGCCAACCAGGTGTTGCACTGGAACGTCTTGTTCTTCTCGTAGCCCTGCCGGAACCACCGATGGTTGTTCGCCGGGGAACCGTGGTCACGGGGGTAGCCGGGCCAGTCGCCCACGCGGGAGTAGAAGTAGTAGAGGGTGTTGCGCCGGGCGGGGGTCACCGGATAGCTGGCCGAGACCGAGCGCATGAACATCGCGCCGAAGCAGGTCGCCTGGAGCTCGAACCGGCGGCTGAGCGCGAGCCTTCCGCTCTGACTGCCGGAGCGGAGCGACTTCTGCCACCAGGTGTCGGACAACCCCGACAGATGCTGCACATGGTGTCCGTACTCGTGCGCCATCATGCTGACGACCCCGCCGTGCCAGTCGGTGATGGAGCCGTACCCGCCGGAGTTGCCCACCCCGCGCACCATCGCCCTGGTCGAGGCGTAGATGGTGGTGTTGCGCGGGCAGTAGTAGGGCACCATGCTGCCCGGCGAGGGAAAGTCGCCACAGGCGCCGCGGCCCTTCGTCGCGGTGAGGGCGTAGCCGGGCGGACGCCAGTCCATGCCCTGCTCGCGCATGATCCGGGACCAGCCCTTGTCCATGCATCTGGAGGTCTTGAGGATCAGTGCCTTGAGCTGACTGTGGCTGTAGATGCTGGCCGATCCCGCCGGGCAGTTGACCCTGGGAAGCCCGCCGGCCCGGTAGAGCGTGTTCTTCTCCAGGCTGGTGTTGAGCGCCCGTGCCCTGGTCGGGGGCGTGACCGTGTCCTTCGAGGCGTCGGAGGAGGTCGTCGTCCGCCGCGGTTCGCTGGACGCGGTCCGCGCGGGCTTCGCGGTGGGCCTGCCGTCCAGGGAGGTGGGCGGCGGCGAGATCGCGACCGGCGAGACCGAAACCGAGCGGCGGCTGTTCTTGGCCACCGCGCCCATCACCACGAGCCCGAGGAAGACCAGCGCGAACACGCCGAGGAACCCGCCGACGATCGCTCCGGCGCCACTGGAACGAGAGCGCTGCGGCTGCCACTGCGGTGGCGGGTAGGCGTGCCGCTGCCGCAGGTCCGGTGGTGGCGGGGCCGGGTGGCTGTACGGCGGCGGGGGCGGATGACCGTACGGCGATGGTGGCTGGGATGGATGACCGTACGGCGGCGCCGGCGGGGCCGGATCGCCGTATGGCGATGGTGGTGGGGTCGGATGACCGTACGGCGGCGGCGGGGCCGGATGGTCGTACGGCGCCTGACCGCCGGGCAGTGTAGGCATATGCCGGTATCCCTGTTCCGGCGGCGGCTGCTGCGGGCGCGCCGGCGAAGGCGGAAACCGGGGCGGATATCCGGAGGGCGGTGGCTGGGGGTGGCTCTGGGGCGGGCTCGGCTGCCGGGAGGCGGGGGGATACCCGTAGCCGGGAGGGAATCCCTGTCCTGGCGGCGACGCCGGGTGGCTCCCGTGCCCCGGCGGCGACGCTGGACGGTTTCCCTGCCTCGGCGGTGCCGGTGCGTATCCGGCCTGTCCCGATGGTGGCGCCGGCGGATATCCGGCCTGTCCCGGAGGCGGCGCCGGAGGGTTTCCCTGTCCCGGCGAGGGGTGCCCCTGCTCCGGGTACGTGGGCAGGATGAGCGTGTGCGGATAGCCCTGCCCCGGCGGCGACGGGTGTCCCTGCCACGGCGACGCCGGACGGTCTCCCTGTCCCGGCTGCGGTGGATACCCCGGTGGCGGCTGGGGGTGGCCGTGAGCCGCCCACCCGGGCGGCTCCTGAGGTGGTCGCCCCCCTGGTGGAGGGGGTGGTGGAGGATGTTGTCCGTTGCCTGTCACGCTGTCTCCCCGTTACCCCGAGCGTCTGATATGAGCTACAGGTCCGGACTTTTGCCGAATTTGGGGCGTAAGCATACTGATTTATCATCCGTCACGGATGTCGCTGCATTCGATTACATTCCGAAATCATCCGAGGTGATCTCCGCTATGTACCGGACCGATCCAGGGCCCGTGACCTAGCTTCAAACCATGAATCTGCAGCAGCTCCGCTATGTGGTCGCGACGGCGGAGCATCGCACCATGACCGACGCGGCCAGGTCGCTGTACATCGCACAACCTGCCCTTTCCCGTGCGATCAGGGATTTGGAACGAGAGCTCGGGATGACGTTGTTCGCACGTTCCGGACGTGGCGTGGTCGTCACGGCACAGGGACGCCGGGTGGTCAAGCTGGCCCGGGAGGCACTCGACGCCGTCCGCGAGATCGAGTCACTGTCCACGCACGGCCACGCGTCCGAGGCGGAGCTTCGCATCGCCTCGATACCCAGCCTCGAACCGGGGCTGGCAGGACGCCTCCTCCCCGCGTACACCGCGGAACATCCCGGGGTACGCATTCACATCGTCCGCTGTGACGGGCGGGACGGCGTGGTGAGCGCCATCAGGGACCAACGGGCCGATCTCGGCCTGACGGACCTGCCCGTCCCCACCGATCTGGTCAGCCACCCGCTGGAGCGCCAGGAGATCGTGCTGATCTCCCCGCCCGGCGTGGACCTGCCCGACCCGGTGCCGATGAGGAGACTCAACGGCATGCGGCTGGTGCTGCCGGTTCCCGGCAGTTCCCGGCGCAGGGAGTTCGACGCGCTCTTCGCCAAGCACGGTGTGGCCCCCGTGGTGGCGACGCAGCTCGACGAGCGCGGCAACTGGCTGAGCACCGTCCGTTCGGGTACGGCCTCGATGCTCTGGTACCGGGGGATGGCCGAGCAGGCATCCCGCGCCGGGCTCGTGGTCCGCACCCTCGATCCCTCGGTCCGCCGGGTGATCGCCATCGTTCACGCGCGGCGGCGGCTGCCCGCCATCGCCCAGGAGTTCCTGTCCGTGGCCGAAAGTGGGTCGGCCGCGTAAGGACCCTGTGGTTCGCTGGTTTTCCCAGATTTCCCCCAGAGGCGGCGCAGGTGGGAGCGCCGTCCTCTCCGACACCGGGGCTATAGGCTCGGTCTCGATGACTATCCTGCGCCTGCGTGGCCGTGAGTTCCGGCCCGGCGAGTTCGCGATCATGGCGGTGGTCAACCGCACCCCCGACTCCTTCTTCGACAGGGGAAGGACGTACGGCTTCGCGGCGGCCCTGGAGGCGGTGGACGGTGCCGTCGCGGGAGGCGCGGACATCGTCGACATCGGCGGCGTGAAGGCGGGTCCCGGCGACGAGGTCGATCCCGCCGAGGAGATCCGCCGGGTGGCCGACCTGGTCGCCGAGGTCAGGCGCCGCCATCCCCGGCTCATCGTCAGTGTCGACACCTGGCGCGCCGAGGTCGCCGAGGTCGTCGCCGAGGCGGGCGCGGACCTTCTCAACGACACCTGGGGCGGGGTGGACCCCGAGCTGGCAGGAGTCGCCGCCAGGCACGGCATCGGCCTGGTCTGCGCGCACGCCGGGCGCGTGACCCCACGCACCCGCCCGCACCGCATCGCCTACGCCGACGTGGTCGCCGACGTCATCGGCTACACCGTCGACCTCGCCGAGCGCGCCGTCGCCGCGGGGGTGCCCAGGGAGTCGGTCCTCATCGACCCGGCGCACGACTTCGGCAAGAACACCTGGCACTCCCTGGAGGTCAGCCGCCGCCTGGACGAGATGGTCGCCACCGGCTGGCCGGTGCTCGTCGCGGTCTCCAACAAGGACTTCGTCGGAGAGACCCTCGGCGGCCTGCCGGTGGACGAACGCCACGCCGGGACCATGGCCACGCTGGCGGTCTCCGCCTGGCAGGGCGCCCGGGTCTTCCGCGTCCACGACGCCGCCTCCGCCCGCGCCGCCCTGGCCACCGTGGAAAGACTGCGCCGGTGACGCCGGTGGATCAGGAATAGATGACGGAGAGGAAGCGGATCAGGATCGCCTCTCGCCGATCGGCGGGAAGGGCGTCGAGAACCGCGTTGACCACGGCCATCTCCGGCTGCCCTGAACCGCCCAGGTCCACCCCGACCGCGGACGCCAGCTCACCGAAGGCGGCGTCGTCGAGCGCGTCCAGGTCCAGGCCCGCCACCAGTTCCACCAGCCCTTCCGGCAGCTTGGCGGGACCCCGCTCTCGCGCGGCCTCCACGGATTGCGCGATCACTTCCAGCATCGCCTCGACGCCCCGCAGCGTCACCCCGGTCACCGTGATGTGGATGTTGGCCGGGATGCCCGCGTAGGACAGCTGCGGCTGCAGGAACCAGCCGCGTCTCCGCGCCTCGTCCGACAGCACGAACACGTCCACCCCTTCGCCGCCGGAGTCCCCGTGGGAGCCACTGCCGGAGCCTCCGTCGGAGCCGAAGGCGACGAGCGCCGACTCCGGGTCACCGAGCACCCGCAGCCCCGGGATCTTCGCGATGCCCGCGCGGAGCTCGCGGGCCGCCGCCAGGGTGGTGCGCCCGAGCTCCAGGTAGCCCTCCCGGCCCAGGGCTTGGAGGGTGGCCCACGCGCCGCCCAGCGGGCCCGCGGACTTCGAACTCTGCACGGTGGCGTTGATCACCGTGTAGCCGGGCCACGACGCCGAGGCGAAGTACGCCCGCCGCCTCATCGCCGGATCGGCGAACAGCACGACCGAGGCGCCCTTCGGGGCGTAGCCGAACTTGTGCAGGTCGCACGAGAGCGACGTGACCCCGGGCACCGACAGGTCGAAGGGCGGGATGTCCGCCCCGGCCTCGCGCAGCCACGGCAGCAGCCACCCGCCCACGCAGGCGTCGACGTGGCACGGCACGCCACGCGCGGCGGCGATTGCGGCGATCCCGGCGACCGGGTCGATCACGCCCTGCGGGTAGGACGGAGCCGAGGCGACCACCAGGACGGTGTCCTCGGTGATCGCGGCCTCGACGTCGGAGGGGGAGGTGCGGAAGGTCACCGGGTCCACCGGCACGGCGTCCACCACGAGCCCCAGGTAGTGCGCGGCCTTGTGGAAGGCCGGGTGCGCGGTCACCGGGACCGCCATCCGGGGGCGTCCCGCGGTCTCCCGCGCGTCCCGTGCCGCCTTCACCGCCAGCATGATCGACTCGGTGCCGCCGCTGGTGAAGATGCCCGACCCGCCGCCGAGCAGCTCGGCGACCGCGCCGACGACCTGTTTCTCCATCTCCACCACGCTGGGGAAGGCCGTCGGGTCGAGGGTGTTGACCTCCAGCATCTCGAAGTAGGCCCTGGCTGCGGCCTCGTGCACCTCTGGCCGCCCGGTGTCGTAGACGTACGCGGTCACCTTGCCTCCGCGCACCGGCAGGTCCTCCAGCTTGAGGCGGGTGATCTCGGCCAGCAGTTCCTCGGTGCTGCGGCCCTTGTCGGGCAGGCTCATCGCTCTCCTCGGGGGTACGGCTCGCGCGGGCCGGAAGGGAACGGCCCGCGAGGGCCGCCGGGAAAATGCCAGCATCACACGAATCGACCCGTACGGGGGATACGACGGAGGCCCGTCGCCCGGCCGAGCGGGTGATCCAACGGCCTCGATCAGGACAGCGGAAGCCGTACGACCGCGCGAAGACCCGGGGAGGCGTCCTCCAGATGGACCGCGCCGCCGTGGGCGTGGACCGTCTCGCGCACGATGGCCAGGCCCAGCCCGGCTCCGCCCTCGTCGCGGCTGCGCGAGCTGTCCAGCCGGGTGAACCGGTCGAACACCCGCTCCCGGTCGGCCTCGGGGATGCCCGGCCCGTCGTCGGTGACGGTCAGCACCGCGTCGGCCCCCTCGGTCCGCAGCTCGACCACCACGGGGGCAAAGGTGTGCCGCAGCGCGTTGTCGACCAGGTTGACGAGCACCCGGCCCAGGTCCAGCGCGTCCCCGGTGACCGTGATCGATCTGCTCTCCACCGCGCCGCCGGCGTCGCGGGACCGGTTCTCCGGCGTGCCTGCGCCGCCGCCGGACACGCCGCCGGACACGCCCCCGGTCGCGTCGCCGGTCACGTCGACGACCGCGCCGCCGGCCGGGGCGGGGCCGCTCTCGGGCGCACCGTCCGGGTCGCCGATGATCCTCACCGTGACGGCCTCGCCGTAGCGTTCGACGGTCTGCGGGACGAGCTGGTCCAGCTCCACCGGCTCCCCCCGCGCGGGCGTGCCGCCGCGCTCGTCCAGGCGGGCGAGCGAGAGCAGGTCCTCGGCCAGCCGGGACAGGCGCATGGTGTCCTCGAGCACGCCCTCGGCCGTCTCCCGCCAGTCCTGCCCCTCGGGGTGGCCGAGAGCCACCTCCAACTGGAGCCGAATGCTCGCCAGCGGGCTGCGCAGCTCGTGCGCCGCGTCCGAGACCAGGGCCTGCTGCCGGATGCCCGCCTTCTCCAGCCGGGCCAGCATCGCGTTCAGCGTCGTGGCCAGACTGTGCACCTCGTCGCGCGCCTCGGGCACCGGCAGGCGACGCGAGCGGGCGGTGTCGGTGATCTCGTCCGCACCTCGGCGCAGCGCCGCGATCGGCCTCAGGGTCCCGCCGATGATCACCCAGCTCGCCGCCGCGAGCAGGACCAGCAGCAGTGGCGTGCCGACGATCAGCACGTTCCCCGCCGTGGAGATGCTGGTCTGCACCTCGCTGAAGGAACGCGCCGCGATCACCGTCTGCCCCCGGTCGGCGCTGAGCACCCGGACGCGGAGCAGGTGCGGGATGCCGTACGGTTTGCCGTCCAGGAACCGCGCCTCGCCCTCGCCGATCGCCGCCGCCCGCTGTTCCGCGTCCAGCAGCGGCACCAGCCTGTCGGTGCCGGTGGTCGTGTGGGTGATCCGCCCCGCGCCGTCGATCACCTGCAGGAGAGTGCCGTCCGACGAGGTCATCTCGTCGGGCAGCCGTCCGGCGTCGGCGAGCGAGACCGTGTCCCTGGCCCGCTGGTAGATCGACTCGTCGATGGTGTCCCGCAGCGCGTTGCCGAGCACGGTGATCATCACGTAGGCCGAGACCACCAGCGCCACCGCCAGCACGGCCGAGGCGACCGCCGTCAGCCGGAAGCGCAGGCTCTTGCGCCGCCACCTGCCGACCGCGCGCCCTCCTCCGTGCGGACCCGTGCCGGTGCGGGAACCCGTGCCCGCCTTGGCGGGTGGGTCCCCGAAATCCCGGTGCGCCGGATCAGCCGCCATCGCCGGCCAGCCGGTATCCCGCTCCCCGTACCGTCTGCAGCGCGTTCCGGGAGAACGGCACGTCGATCTTGCGCCGCAGGTAGCCGACGTAGACCTCCACCACGTTGGGATCGGTGTCGAAGGTGTCCCAGACATGCTCCAGGATCTCCGTCTTGGAGACCACCTCGTCGTGGTGGCGGAGCAGGAACTCCAGCAGCGCGAACTCCCTGGGCGTCAGCTCCACCGGCGTCTCCCCCCTGGTGACGCGCCGCCGAGCCGGGTCGAGCTCCAGGTCTCCGGCCCTCAGCACGGCCGGGCGCCGGCTCGCCCCGCGCCGCAGCAGCGCCCTCAGCCTGGCCACCAGCACCACGTACGAGAACGGCTTGGTCAGGTAGTCGTCGGCGCCGAGGTCGAGCCCGTCGGCCATGTCGTACTCGCCGTCCTTGGCCGACAGCATGAGGATCGGAACCCAGTTCTCCTCGGCCCGCAGCTGCTTGCAGACGTTGTAGCCGGAGATCCTGGGCAGCATGATGTCCAGCACCACCACGTCGTAGTCGCCGTGTCTCGCCTGGTGCAGGCCGTCCTCCCCGTCGTGCGCGAGGTCGACCACGAACCCTTCGGCCTGCAGGCCACGCCGCAGGGCGGCGGCCATCCTCCGCTCGTCCTCGACGACGAGAACCCGCATGACTGCCCCTTTCACCGTCCCGACGTGCCCATCCTCGACCACCCGGCCTGAGAGGCGGCTGAGAAGCCTGTGAGCCCTCTCAGTCTGTCTCAGCTTCGGCACAGGACCCGTCGCGCAGGCTGCTGCTGACAGGGATTGACGGCATACCGTGGAGGAATGAGATGTCTGAGCAAGCGAGACGGGGGCGCGCGGTGAGGTGGGCGGTACCGGTCGCCGCGATCGCGGTGGTCGCCGGAGCCATCGGAGCCGGACCGGTCATCGCCGCCGTCCAGGGGGACCCCGCGCTGCCCGAGCGCACCGCCGAGCAGCTGCTGGCCGACGCCGTCCAGGCGAGCCAGACCGGGCTCAAACCCATGTCGGGCACCGTCGTGCAGACCGCCTCACTCGGGTTGCCGGGGCTGCCCGACGTGGCGGGCATGGGGGGATCCTCGCCCGCGGGCCTGCTCGCGGGCTCGCACGAGCTCAAGGTCTGGTACGGCGGTGAGGACAAGGTCCGCTTCGCCCTCCCGGGGCGGATGAGCGAGACCAACCTGATCGTCAACGGCGACCAGGTGTGGATGTGGCAGAGCGACGCGAACAAGGCCACCCGTATCAAGGTGGGGGAGGCGAAGGACGCCGAGGGACTCGGGCACGGGGGGCCGGCCGACGGCGCCGCACGTAGCGCGCTGCCCACGGCGGCCACACCGCAGCAGTTCGCCCGGCAGCTGCTGGAGAAGGCCGGGGACGACACCGCGATCAGTGTGACCAACACCGAGAAGGTCGCCGACCGCGCGGCCTACCAGCTCGTCCTCGCGCCCAAGGACGCCTCCTCCCTGGTCAAGGAGGTCAAGGTGGCGCTGGACGGGGAGACCTTCGTCCCGCTGCGGATCCAGGTGTACGCCAGGAGCGCGGCCGAGCCCGCCTTCGAGATCGGCTTCACCTCGGTCACCTTCTCCCCGCCCGCCGCGGAGAACTTCACCTTCACCCCGCCCGCGGGCGCCAAGGTCGAGGAGACGTCGCTCGGCGAGCTCGCCGAGGAGCGCGGGCGGCAGGGGGAGAAGCTCAGGGAAGGTGAGGAGATCAGGAACAAGGCCGAGATCGTCGGCGAAGGCTGGACCACGGTCGCGGTGATCCCCGCCTCCGAGATGCGGAAGCTGACCTCGGCACCACGGGACGAGGCCTCACGAGACGCGGCCGGACAGGACGCCGACGCGATCACCGACGCCCTGCTGAAGTCGGCCAAGCCGATCAGCGGCACGTGGGGCAGCGGCAAGGTCGTCCAGACCAAGCTGGTCTCCGCGCTGCTGACCGACGACGGCCGCCTGCTGGTCGGCGCCGTCACCCCGGAGAAGCTGTCCGAGGCGGCCGGTCGGAAGTGAACACGACGCCGGGAGTCAGGTGTCCGCGCCCGGCTCCCGGCGGGCGTCCTCCGATCCCGTGTGCGGGATCGGAGGACGTGAACCGGGGACGCCCTCCGGACCACGCGGGCGTTCGGGAGATCAGGCGGATCCGGCGGCCCGTGAACGTCCGGGGCGTGAGATGAGACGGGGCGGCCGCGCGGCCGTCCCACGACCGACGAGCAGTGGGGGAGAAGTGCCGATCGTCCAGAACGCGAGAAACGGCGGGGACGGTGAGAACCGGAGCGGCGAGACCTCGGAGAGCGGAGCCGGCGAGGTCAGGGACGGCGGGGTGGCCGGGGGTGCCGTGCTGACGGACGAGAGACCGGTGCCGGGTCCCGCCGCCGACGGGGATCTCGCCATTGTCACCAGCGGGCTGACCAAGCGCTTCGGAAGTGGTCAGGTGGCCGTGGACGCCCTCGACCTGGCCGTACCCGGCGGGTCGGTCTTCGGCTTCCTCGGCCCCAACGGCTCGGGAAAGACCACCACGATTCGTATGCTGCTCGGTCTGGTGGCCCCGACGGCGGGGGAGTGGCGGTTGCTCGGCGCGCCGATGCCCTCGGCGGCGGGCGGCGTGCTGCCGAGGGTGGGCGCCCTCGTCGAGGGCCCGGCCTTCTACCCCTACCTGTCGGGCGAGGCCAACCTGCGCCGCTACGACGCCGCCGACCCCTCCGCGGATCCGCGCACGGTCTCGGCCAGGATCGGGTACGCGCTGGAACGGGTGGGCCTCGCCGCCGCGGCGGGCAAGCGCTACCGCGCCTACTCGCTCGGCATGCGCCAGCGGCTGGCCATCGCCGCCGCGCTGCTCGGCCCGAGGGAGTTGCTCATCCTCGACGAGCCGACCAACGGCCTGGACCCGCAGGGCACCCGCGAGGTGCGCGGCCTGGTCAAGGAGATCGCCGCCGAGGGGACGACGGTGTTCGTCTCCTCCCACCTGCTCGCCGAGGTGGAGCAGATGTGCTCCCACATCGCCGTCATGCGAACCGGGCGGCTCGTCGCCCAGGGATCCATCGCCGATCTGCGCGCGCGGGAGACGGTGAGGATCCGGGTGGAGACCCCCGACACCGTCGAGGCGGCGGCCGTGTTGGCGGGGCTCGGCCTGGCGGAGATCCGTCTCGGTGACGGTGAGGTCGGTGCCGCGCTGGGGAGCGGCGCGGCGGAGCGGGTGTGCGCCGCCCTGGTCGCCGACGGCGTCGCCGTCCGCGGCCTCGTCGTCCAGCGACCGAGCCTTGAGGACATGTTCGTGGGCCTGACCGGGGAGGGATTCGATGTCGACGGTTAGCGGTGCCCCTCCGCTCGCGCGGGCGGTGGGCGCCCCTCGGGCATGGCTGCGGCTGCTCGGCTCGGAGATCGGCTTGATCTTCCGGCGGCCGAGGAACATCGCGATGCTCGCCGTGCTCGCCGTGATCCCGGCGCTGATCGGGGCGGCGCTGCGGATGTTCAGCGGGTCCATGGGGGGAGAGGGAGGCGCCGGCGGCGGGTCGGCGATCTTCGAACAGGTCGCGGGGAACGGGCTCTTCCTCACCTTCGCCGCGTTCTCCGTCCTGGTGCAGCTGTTGCTGCCGGTCACCGTCGCGGTCGTCGCCGGTGACTCGATCGCGGGGGAGGCGGGCATCGGCACGCTGCGCTACCTGCTCGCGGCCCCGGCCGGCCGGACCCGCCTGCTGGCCGTCAAGTACGCCGGCGCGGTCGTCTTCTGCCTGGCCGCCGTCGCCGCGGTGGCGCTGTCCGCGCTGCTCGTCGGCCTGCTGCTGTTCCCCGCGGGGCCGATCACGCTGTTGTCGGGAGGGACGATCCCCTTCCTCGACGGCGTGCTGCGAATCGGTGTCGTGGCGCTGTACGTCACCGCGGGCATGGCCGCGCTGGCCGCCGTCGCGCTGGCGCTGTCGACCTTCACCGAGGTGTCCGTCGGCGCCATCGCCTCGACCGTGGTCGTCGTCATCGTGTCCCAGCTGCTGGGGGTCATCCCGCAGCTGTCGGCGATCCAGCCCTACCTGCTCACCCACTGGTGGAGCGGCTTCGACGGTGTCCTGCGAGATCCGGTGGCCACCGGTGAGATGGGGCAGGGGCTGCTGGTCTTCGCCGCCTACGTCGCCGTCTTCGGCTCCGTCGCCTGGGCGCGCTTCACCGGCAAGGACATCACCGCCTGATCCGCCTGATCCGCCTGATCCGCCTGATCTCGGACGGCGCCGTCGCCGCCTCTGTGCCGGGGCCCGCGCCGGTCTCCGGGAAAGGTGCGGACGGACGCGGAACGGCCCCGGGAAGCTCCTGGTGGTTTCAAGGGGGCGTCGCGACTCCTCGGATCGAGGAGTCGCGACGACCACGTGAACCCAAGCCTTCCCGGGGCCGTTCCGCGCGCGACCAGAAGACGATCACAAGGCGATCGAAGGATGTTCAGGAGGCGCGCCCGCGGCGCAGGCCGAGGGCACCGACCACGAGCCCGGCGATCCCGAGTACGAGCCCGGCCCCGCCGAGCAGGCGGGCGGTGCCGTCCGAGCTCTCGACGGAGGCGGCGGGAGCCACGGAGGGTGCCGACGCGGGGGCCGCGGCCGAGGGGGTGGCGGAGGCGACGGCGCCGTGGCCGTCTCCCTCGGCGGAGGCCGGCGTGAGCTTCAGCGTCGGGGCCGGGCGCTCGGGCTCGGAGCCGTCGGCCTTGGGCTCGTCCGCCCACTTCACGACCTCGCCGCCGCTGTAGGTCTGGGTGGTGGGGAAGACGAGCTGGTCGGTGTCGGTGGGCAGGGCTCCCATGGACACCTCGAACTCCTGGAACTGGCCGGGATCGATCTTCCCGCCCGACCAGGTGACCTTCGTGACCGCCTCGGTGAGCTCGCCGTACTCGGTGGTGACCGGTTTGGGGAGCTTGCCCTCGACCACCTTGACCTCCCAGCCGGGCACCGGCTTGACCGAGACGAACGCCAACGGGTGGTCGGTGGGGAAAGTCACCTCGAGCTTGGTCGTCGAGGCGTCGTCGCGCTCGTTCGGGACCCGGAAGGCGACCTTGGTGAAACCGCCCTGCTGGGCGCTGCCGGGATTGATGGTGACGTGCGCGAGGGCGGGGAGGGCGAGGCCGAGGGTGAGCGCGGTGACACCGGCGGTGACGGCGGCGAGTCGACGGCAGGCATGCGTGAGCGACATGGAGGTTCTCCACTTCGAAAATTCGGGGGTTGGGGTTTTCCTTGGTCGAGTCAGGCGGCGGGAAGTGGAGGACCGCGCCGGCTGACGAAGTGACGGAGGACGGCACGCGGGAGAACGGGCGTGACCGAGGCGTACGCGGGACGTGGCGGAGCGGCGACGGCCGCCGGGGGCCGCAGCAGCGGGAACATGGCGCCGAGACGCCGGCCGGCCGAACGGAGCAGCGCCCACAGGGCACTCTCGCCGCGGGCCAGCCACCAGCCGGTGACGAGGGTCGCGGTGAGGTGCGCGACAAGCATGCCGAGGCTCTCGCCCAACCCTCTGACGTGCGGATGCGGAAGCGAGATCCCGGTGGCGTCACCGAGGGCGAACACCTCGTGCAGTGACAGCTGCAGGGTGGCGAGCCCGGCACCGATCGCCACCGCCGACCGCTCCCGTCCCGCGAGCAGCGTGGCCATCGCGGTGACCGACGCGCCCGCCGCGGCCACCGCCCACGGCCCCGGCACCGAACCGCCCGCGGCCACGTGGCCGAGGACGGCGAGTGCCAGGCAGACGGCCGAGAAGGCGGCCGCGCGCATGAGGCGTAATGGGAGGCGAGCGCGCATGGTGACCCACATATTCTCACGTTCCGGGGCGTCTGCCGTTTTAATGTTTTTGTCGCTATGGTTGCCGCGACCGTGAGAGCTCCTTCGAGCCGAGGTGATGGCGATGCGGCACGTCGCTGGGGTGTTGGTCGGACTGGTCGTGTCGGCCGTTCTCCTCTTCGGTGCGGGCTGGGCCGTGCAGGAGGCGGGGGCGAGCCTGGCGGCTGTTCCCTCGGCGGAGAGCGGTTCGAGGACCTGGATCGCCCTCGGGGTGATGGCCGGGATCGGTCTCCTGGTCGGACTGGTGGTCGCCGGTCGTGTCTCCCCGATGGCGGCCTTCGTCCCGTCGATCGTCCTGCTCGCCTGGACCGTGGTCTACGCCCTGGACGTCAGGCGTGCCATGGGCCTGGTCCCGGACGATCCGACCTTCCACGAGGTGCTCCTGCAGGCCGGTCGCGGCATGGGCCTGTTGCTGACCAGCGGCGTCTACGCACTCCTCGGCATCCTGCTTTTCCTGCCGGTGCTGATGCCCTCCCGCTGGGCACCGCGGTTCCGGGACGACGAGGAGTACGAGGAGGACTACGAAGAAGTCCGATGAGCGTGGCCCTCTGTCACCGCCGGTGGTGCCCGGCCGGGCTGACCGGGTTCTCCGCGCAGCGGCCCTCCGCGCCGTCGTTCTTCTCGCAGGTGCCCTCTTCGCCGGAGTTCTTCTCGCCGGTGGCACTCCTGGCGGGCGGTGGTGGGGCCTTCGACGTGTCGTCGAACGTGGCCTGCGGGCCGTTCCCGCGCGGCCGCGCGTCCGACAGCGGTAGCCGCAGGACGAACCTCGCCCCTCGCGGCGAGTCCTCGATCAGCAGGGTTCCCCGATGGGCGTGGGCGATGTCGCGGGAGATGGCGAGGCCGAGCCCGCTGCCGCCGGAGTCGCGCAGACGCCCGTCGTCCAGGCGGGTGAAGCGTTCGAAGACGCGCTCGCGATCGGCGGGCGCGATGCCGGCGCCGTCGTCGACCACGGCCACGGCGGCCTCCCCGTCCTCGACGCCGACGAAGACCTCGACGCGGCTGTCGGCGTGCCGTCGCGCGTTGCTCAGAAGGTTGCCCACCACCCGGATCAGCTGGATCCGGGAGCCGCGGACCCATACCCCGTCGGCGGCCTGGACCCGTATCCGCATCCCGGTGCCCTGGGCCGCCTCCTCCTTCACGAGGGCGCCGAGATCGACCGGCTCCTGCGGCGCGGGGTCGGCGGCGCGCAACCTGGCCAGCTGCAGCAGGTCGTTCACGATCGCCTCCAGCCGGGCGCTGGTCGTGAGCGCGCTCCGGATGGTGTCGCGAGGATCGGTGTCGTCGGGATAGAGCAGTGCCTCCTCCAGTTGCACGCGCAGCCCGGTGATCGGGGTCCTGAGCTCGTGGGAGGCGGTGGAGGCGAAACGGCGCTGCTGTTCCACGGCCTCCTCCAGCCGCGCCAGGGTCTGGTTGGCGGTGCGGGCGAGCAGCGCGATCTCGTCCTCGCCCGGCGGGACGGGCACCCGCAGGCTCAGGTCGCTCGCCGTGATCTCGGACATTCGCCCGCGTATCGCCGCGACAGGCCGTAGCGTCCGCCCCACGACACACCAGGTCATCCAGGACGCCAGGGCGAGGAGAACGAGGAGACCCGCGCTGATGAAGTACTCCAGGTGGTTCTTGTGCAGGATCGCCGGCTCCCTGAGGCCCGCGTAGACGACGGGTGAGTCGGCCGCGGCGGAGACCCGGATTGCCATGACCATGAGGGGGCCCTCGGTCAGCTGCTGGAACCGGTCGTCGGACGGAGGGCGGAAGGAGCTCATCGGCGCCATGCCCATCGCTCCCGTGCTGGAGTTGACAACCACGCCGTTGGCGTTCACCACCTGGACGAGATCGACCGGAGCCGAGACGGGAATCGGATCGGGAAGGGTGCCGAGCCTCGCCATCGCGCTCCACTGGCTCGCGACCTGCTCGGCGTTGCCGAAGGCGTCGTCCTGGAGCCGGTAGCGGATCGCCATGTCGATGCTCGCCCCCACCACGGCGAGGATGACGAGGAGCACCATCGTCGTGATGATCGTGTATCGCGCCTGGATCGAGCGCAGTCGTGATCCCTCCGCGTTTTTCACGACGACGCCGGCGTGGAGAGGCTGCCCAGCAGGTCCAGGGCGTGCGCGGACGGGCTTCCGGGTTCGGCCTGGAAGACGATCAGCTTCTGACCGAGGGAGCCGCCGATGGTGAACAACTCGTACGCGAGCGTCAGGTTACCGACGTCAGGGTGGCGGAGGCGTCTGGTCGCGAGGCTCTCGGTGGACACGTCGTGGCGCGCCCACAGGCTGCGGAAGTCCGCGCTCTTGAACGAGAGCTCGTCGATCAGTTCGGTCAGATACGGATCGTCGAGGCCGGCGCCCGCGACGGCGCGCAGCTGGGCCACCTTGGAGCGGGCGGACTCCTCCCAGTCCCGGTAGAACAGGTGGGAAAAGGGGTTCAGGAAGATCAACCGGAGTAGGTTGTCCCTGTGCTCCAGCCGGTCGTAGAGGGCGTCGCCCATCTGGTTGGCGGCCAGCACGTCCATCCGGCGGCTGGTCACGATCGCCGGGGTACGGGGCCAGCTTCGTATCAGCCGCAGCAGCTCCGGTCTGACCTGGTCCGGCAGCCCCGCGTTCTCCAGCCGTCGCGGCCGGGGGTGCGCCAGCTCGTGCAGGTGCGCCGTGGCGTCGGGACCGAGGTCGAGGACCCGGGCGAGAGCGTGGAGCACTCGATCGGAGGGGTGACGCTCCCTTCCCTGCTCCAGGCGGATGTAGTAGTCGGTGCTGACCCCGGCCAGCATCGCCACCTCTTCCCGGCGCAGCCCCGGGGTCCGCCGATACCCCGACTGGGGGAGCCCTACCTGGTCGGTGACGATGAGTTCGCGCCGGGCGCGCAGGAACTCACCCAGGAGCTTGTCGCTGTCCATGGCATTTACGGTATGTCAGAAACCCTTTGACAAGGTGGCAGTATCACTCCCACGAAAGCTTCCCTCGCCTTGGGGAATCCCTGCTCAGAGCCGCTTTTGGTAGATCGTTCACGATGGCCGTCCACCCTCGGGCCGATGATCGGCCGACCGTTTCGTCGACCTCCGCCTGAGAGGTTTGTGGCTACGCGCAAGGGATTTCGGCGCAAAGGAGGGCGGTGGGTGTCGCCGGAAAGCCGGGTCCACACATGGGGAGACCGTTCCGGTCAAGAGTGCTTCAAGTGCTCACCAGGAGCTGTCCCACGACCCGCGATGATCATTGTTGTGTGACAAACATCACATTTAACTCGGCGGGACTTCGTAGTATGCATCTCGGTCGCCAAGCTTCGCTGTCCTGGTCGACATCGAGGTGGTCGGGAAGTCGGCGTCCGGAGGGTTTCGCCGGCCGCGTCCAGGTCGTTCGCGGTCTCGTCGAACGCCGGTGTGGCGGGGGTCGCCGTCCCCGCCTCGGTGGCGCCGTGAGGCGAAGGGGGGCGGAGGTCGACCGGCGAGCCGATTCGGGGTGGGGTCGCAGGCGTGATTACGGTCGGTGTTCGGATGTGACGCCAGGGTGACGTGTACTTGCGTGATACGTAGTTGTAATCTTCTCGATATGTTCAATCGCCGATAGAAGCCCATTCTGGGGGGAATGTCCTTTTTTGGAGGTCCCCCATGCACGATGAGATCGATATGGACGTCAGTCCGGCCTATCCCTTCAGTTGGCAGGCCGCAGCCCTCAACGTGATCATGCGTGGCACCTTCAAGCCCATCTCCGACCTGCTGCTGAGGAACGACGTCGGCTTCGCCGCGGCCTCCCGCATCGTCGCGCTGGCGGGCAGGGTGCCGTTCCGCCTGCCCGTCCACGTCACCGTCACCCCCGACGAGGCGGGACCGTGCCCGGGGGAGTGGGTACGCGCCGGGGAGGAACTCGACGAGGACAAGGTCCTGCTCTACTTCCACGGCGGAGGCTACTTCGCCTGCTCCCCGGTGACCCACCGGCCGATCACCTGGCGCCTGGCGGCCGCGACCCGGCGCCCCGTACTGGCGGTCGACTACCGCCAGGGGCCCGTCCACCGGCCGGCCGAGGCCCTTGAGGACGCGATCGCCGCCTACCAGTGTCTCCTGGAGAACGGGTACGACCCCGCCGACGTCGTCTTCAGCGGGGATTCCGCCGGAGGCCACCTCACCCTCGCCACGCTCCTGGCGCTCCGAGACCGGGAGATGCCGCTGCCGTCCGCCGCCGTGTGCCTCTCCCCGTGGGCGGATCTCACCGGCGCGCCCCGCAGGGTCAACCGGCTGCTCGACCCGATGATCCCGGCCGGTCGCGTCGACTGGCTCGCCCGCCGCTGGACCGCGGGCCTCGACCCCCACGACCCCCTGCTCTCCCCGGTCCTCGGCGACTACACCGGCCTGCCCCCGCTGATGGTCGTCACCGGCTCCACCGAGGTTCTGCGCGACGAGGGCCGCCGCGTGGCCGAGCGGGCCCGCACCGCGGGGGTGCCGGTCACGTACGAGGAGTGGCCCCGCATGCCGCACGTCTTCCCCATCCTCGCCGACGTCGTCCCCGAGGCCCGCGAGGTGTATCCGCACATCGCCCGCTTCCTCGACGCGGCCCAGGACCTCCCGCCCGTCCATGACGGCTCGAAGCGGAGGCGCGCGATGCCGGACCTCACCGCGTCGGACCTCACCGCGTCGGATCTCTCCGTACCGGGCCTTCTCCCGTCGGGGCTTTCCGTTCCCGACCTTTCCGCGCCGGATCTCACTCCCGAGGACACCGCTCCGGCGCTCCGCAAGCGAGCAGTGCCTCCGGGGCCTCCGGGGCGCCCCGGACGCCCCGGACGCTCCGGATCCGCCGCCGCCTGAGACGCGGCGCCCGCGACAGGCCGCAGGCCTTCCGCGCTGGTCACACCGTTCCACCACGTCCCAAGGGCATCCCGCACACCACGGATTTCTTACCCTGAGGGATCATTCGCCTTACCTCTCATACCCCTTCTGGCCGGTCGGGGGCGAAGGACGCTCGAATCCCGCCACAGTGTGCTTGCCGGTAGCCCGCGCACGAGAGGCTCAACGAGGATGGCACGTGGGGGAGCAGGTCCTGGAAACGGCATGCCGACCGGTGTGCGGCCGCTGACCGTCGGAGACCCGATCGGCATCGGCCGCTACCTTCTGCTCGGCCGCCTCGGGGTGGGTGGGATGGGCATCGTCTATCTGGCCGAGCATCCGCAGGGTGGGGTGGTGGCGCTCAAGACGCCGCATCCGGTGCATCTCAACGATGCCACGCTCCGCGCCCGTTTCGCGGAAGAAGTGCGATTCTCCCGAAGAGTGGTGCCTTTCTGTACCGCCGCGGTGATCGAGGACGGCATCGACGGGAACCGTCCCTACCTGGTGTCGGAGTACGTTCCCGGCCCCGCGCTCTCCCAGGTGGTCTCCGCGTACGGCCCCCTCACCCCCGATCTGGCGTACGGTGTCGCCCTGGGGGTGGCCGCCGCGCTGGTGGCGGTGCACGAGGCGGGGCTGGTCCACCGCGACCTCAAGCCCGGCAACGTGCTGCTGTCGGACACCGGTCCCCGGGTGATCGACTTCGGTATCGCGAGGGACGTCGACGTGCTCGCCGCGCACACGCAGGCCGGGCAGGTCATGGGCAGCCCAGGCTGGGTCGCCCCCGAACGGCTCACCGGAGGGCTCGCGATGCCCGCCTCCGACGTCTTCGCCTGGGGCTGCCTGATCGCCTACGCCGCCGGCGGCCACCACCCCTTCGGCGCGGGGGAGGCGGACACGCTGACCCGGCGCATCCTGGTCGAGCCGCCGAGGGTGGCCTCGGTTCCCGCCCTGCTGCGCCCGGCCGTCGAGGCGTCCCTGGCCAAGAACCCCGCGGAACGACCCGGTGCGGCCGACCTGCTCGGAGCGCTGCTCGCCGCGGGCGGCGTGGGCGATCCCTGGGACCTGCGCGAGGCGGTCGCGGAGGTGCTGGCGGAGATCTGGACACCGGTGCCCCGCACCCCGGGAGCCGGGATGGTGCGGCTTGAGGCCCCGCCATCACCGCCATCACTGTCATCACCGCAGTCGCCGTCGTCGCGTCTGTCGCACGCGTTCGCCCGGTCCTCCCCGCCCTTCCGTACGCATGACGAGCCCTCGATCCCGGTGGAGATCTCCGGCAAGAGGGCCCGCAGGGCCGCGCGCAAGGGTGCGCACCTGTCGCAGGCCGGCTTCGCGGCGCTCGCCACGGTCTCCATGGCGGCGGTCACCGTGGCCGCGGCGACCGGTGGCGGCGGTTCCGGTTCGGACGGCGGCTTCGATGTCCCCGAGTCGGTGCCGCTGGTTCTCCCCGCCGAGGGCACTCCCACGGCCTCCATCTTCCACGCCGCCACCCGTCCGCCCCCCGGCACGCCGCGGGACCGGACGCCGACCACTCCCTCCACTGTGGAGATCACCACCACCAGGACCGTCTCACCGCCCACCACGAGCTACGACGGCAGCGACGGACGGCGGGAACCGGCGCCCGAACGCCCGCGGGGCCCCGGTGGCTCCGGCGACTCGCCCGACGACGGCGACGACCCGCGCGACTGCGCGGACACGACCGCCAGGGGCAAGGGCAGGGCGAGGGACTGCCCGAGGGCCTCGGACGATCCCAGGCCCTCGGGCGGCACCAAGCCCTCCTTCACCCAGATCCCGCAGACGGGCGACGGTGAGAGCCCGATCCCGACCCCCACCGTCCCCGCCCCCTCGGGGACGACCATCACCCCGCACCCCACCCCGGGCCCGTCCATACAGATGGGCTGAGACCCGCTTTGCGGGCGATGGACGGGAAGGTATCGGTGCATCGGTTAAAGTGAGCGCCGCGAATCGACGCGGAGGGGGATACCGATGGGCGGGCCTGTGTCCGGTGCGGTGGAGTTGAGCGGCGTCGGGGTCCGGGTGGTCGGCCGTACCCTGCTGGAAGGCATCGACTGGCGGGTCGGATACGGAGAGCACTGGGTGGTGCTCGGCCCCAACGGGGCGGGGAAGACCACGCTGCTCTCGTTGGCCGCCGCCGTGCGCCACCCCACCGAGGGGGCCGTCACCGTGCTCGGCCAGCGGCTGGGCCGGGTCGACCTTCGCGAGCTGCGCCGCCACATCGGTCTCGTCGCGGCCAGCCAGCGGCTCGTCGACGAGGAACTGCTGGAGGAGGAGGGGGCCACCGCCCACACCGTCGTGCTGACCGGCCACACCGGGACCAGTGCCCCGCTCTGGGACCGCTACGGCCCCGCCGAGCACGAGCGCGCCCATCACCTGCTCGCCGACCTGGGCTGCAAGGACCTCGCGGACCGGCCTTTCCGTGTCTGTTCCCAGGGGGAGCGCGCCCGCGTCCGCGTCGCCAGGGCGCTGATGTCCGAGCCGGTGATCCTGCTGCTCGACGAGCCGTTCGCCGGGCTGGACCTGCCCGCCCGCGAGGATCTGATCACCGCGGTGGAGGACCTGGCGGAGGTCCGCCCGGCGCTGACCACGGTCACCGTCACCCACCACCTGGAGGAGGTCCCGGCCACCACGACCCACGCCCTGCTGATGCGCGACGCCCGCGTCCAGGTGGGCGGTCCGGTGGCGGAGATCCTGACCGCGGAGAACCTTTCCGAGTGCTTCGGGCGTCCGCTGCGCGTCGACCACTTCGACGGTCGCTGGGCCGCCCGTGCGGTCCGCGGCGGGTACCGCGCGGGGTGATCTGCGGAAAAGCGGTGTTATGTGGGTGATCTTCCCGCTACGGTGTCACCCATGGCGACCAAGTTGAACCAGATCCTCGCCGTGGAGAAGGGCGTCAAGTCCGACACCCAGCGCAAGGTGACCGACGCTTACCACACGATCCAGAAGAACGCCCTGCTGTCGGGTCTCTCACGGACCTACCAGCCCATCGACGACGAGGGCGAGCAGCTGCCCCCGGAGGCGACCCGGGTGCAGGTGCAGGGCGAGGATCTGCTCAAGCAGGTGGGCGCCGCGCTCACCCGGCTGTTCGACGTCACCGCCACCAAGGACTGGGCCAACTGCTCGGCGAGGGCCGACATCAAGGTCGACGGCTCCACCCTCCTGGAGGACGTGCCCGTCACCTACCTGCTGTTCCTGGAGAAGCAGCTGGTCGACCTGCACACCTTCATCGCCAAGCTGCCCGTCCTGGACGCCGCCGAGGCGTGGACGCTGGACCAGTCGACCGACTGCTGGCGGACCGAGCCGGTCAAGACGACCCGTACCAAGAAGGTGCCCCGCAACCACGTCAAGGCGGAGGCGACCGACAAGCATCCGGCCCAGGTAGAGGTCTACCACGAGGACATCGTCGTCGGCTTCTGGACCAAGGTCACCTTCTCGGGAGCCGTGCCCCAGAAGCGGGTGAACGAGCTCCTGGAGCGGGTCGGCAGGCTGCAGAACGCGGTGAAGTTCGCCCGTGAGGAGGCGAACGGCACCGAGATCACCTATCAGCGCGTCGGCGAGAAGGTGCTGGGCTACGTTCTCGGGTAAGATCACAGGACTCCCCGTTGGAGCACGGGGATGCGCGAAAGCGCGAAAGCTGAAACTGAACCGTCAGACTGACACGCGGTCACAGTGGGGGTTCGAGTCCCTCTCCCGGCACCGTCGAGCCGGGATGGCCCAACTGGCAGAGGCAGCCGCTCACGCTCAGACTCTCGCTCCAGATTCAGCATTCGCCGCCGGGCGCCGGATCGAACGGATACGGGCGACGAGGTCGAGTGCGGGTTCGAATCCCGCTGGGTGCTCCACGTGCGCCCATAACTTAACGGCAGAGTGCGACCTCATCATGAGTGACCCGGGTCCTTAAACGTGCCGGTGCCCCGACATGGCGGCACTCCAGGCCCTCGGGGAATGGATACTTCCCCGGGGGCCGCCGTCCTCCCGATGTCGCCCTTGGCTCCGCCCACGTCTCGGGTGAGGCCCCGGACGGTCTGCGCGGGCACGAGGAGGCCGATCGGTGCGTAGTCGCGGGAAGGTCAGTCTTTCTTGCGCTGACGGATCAGGCCCATGAACCCCGGGCTGGGCTTGAACTTCGCCGTCCAGGTCTCCGCGATCTCCAGCGGTTCTCCGGTCTGCGGGTTGCGTCCGGTCCGTGCGGGCTTGTGGACGATCTCGAAGGACCCGAACCCGGGAATCGCCACCTTGTCCTCGGCCGCCACGGCCGTCTGGATCGTCCCCAGGATCGCGTCGAGAGCCGCGGCCGTCTGCCTCCGGGTGAGCCCGGCCTCGGCGGCGGCCTTCTCGATCAGCTCGCGCTTGTTCATAGGGAACAGTTAACGCCATCACCACCGGGTGAATCGAGCCCCGTTCCCCACTCGCACCGGTCGGGGGAGCGGGATGCCTCCCCGGTGAACCGGGCCACGAAGGTACCGCCCCTGCGACCTGTTGACCCGCTCGCCGCGCGGGTGCCCGCCGTTTCAGGCGGCGGGCACCCGTCCTCGTTCAGCGTTCGGGCTGGGCGGCCAGCCGTTCCGCCTCCGTGTGCAGTGCCTCGACGAGGATGAGCTCCAGGAGGAGATCTTCGTCAACGAGGCCGATCAGAACATCCATCGAGCCTCCCTGACTACTTGACGTCCCAGTGGTCTCGGAAGTTGACAGGCGTACCGAACAAGACTCGAACCTGATCCGACTTCGATCGCCGGCATGCGCGGGGATCCGTCTACGCCGGAACCAGCTCCGCCAGGTCGACGTGCTCTCCGACCTCGCGGATGCTCATGCAGTACGCCACGAGGACCCGCCGTCCGTCGATCCGGCGGCTGACCAACAGGCAGGGGCCGTCGTGGACCACGATCGCCTCAACCTCGATGCCCTGAGGGCTTCGCCAGATACCCATGAGCCCGAGGCTACGGAGAACCAGGTAAGAGCGGGGTAACCAAACAGGCATATCGTGATGCGCAGTACGTATATCGGGGATCTATCTGTATGTCCTCCGATGATTAACCGGGTGGCTTTGGGTAGCAGGACCCTGGAATTACCGTCATCAGGGAGAAAACACCATGGCTTTGCCCAAGCTCACCCCCGAACAGCGTCAGGCCGCCCTGGTCAAGGCCGCCGAGACCCGCACAGCTCGCGCCAAGCTTCTCGCCGAGGTCAAGAACGGCGCGCTCAGCCTGGAGCAACTGCTAGGCCGTGAGGACGACATCGCCAAGCGCATCAAGGTGTCCCAGGCCCTTCGCGCCCTGCCCGGGGTCGGAACGGTCAAGGCCGCGCAGCTGATGGAGCAGGCCGACGTGGACGAGGCGCGTCGGCTGGGAGGTCTCGGTACCCAGCAGCGCCGCAAGCTCATCGAGGCCGTCGGCCGCTGAGATGCCCCCGACCGGCCGCCGCCCGCCGTTCCCGTGAGGAGGACTCCCGGGAACGGCGGGCGGCCGAACGGGATACCCCAGGTCGCGGACGTGGGACGGGCGGGAAGACGGGAGGGCCCCGCCGCACGGACTCGGGGGAAATCCGTGCGGCGGGGCCCTTCGATCGATCGACGACCTGGTCGTCGAACCCGTCTCGGGGGACCTCCCATGCCCTGGAGGTCGCCGGCGAGCTCGGTCCGGAGAGTCAGTGAGCCTCTGCGAACTGCTGCTCCTCCGTCGATCCCTTCAGGGCCGTGGTGGAGGAGTCCGGCGCGATGGCCGTGCTGACCAGGTCGAAGTATCCGGTGCCGACCTCGCGCTGATGGCGGGTGGCGGTGTAGCCGCGTGCCTCGGAGGCGAACTCGGCCTCCTGGAGTTCGACGTAGGAGGTCATGCCCTCCTCGGCGTAGCCCCGGGCGAGGTCGAACATCGAGTGGTTCAGTGAGTGGAACCCCGCCAGCGTGATGAACTGGAACTTGTAGCCCATGTGACCGAGCTCCCGCTGGAACTTGGCGATGGTGGAGTCGTCCAGGTGCTTCTTCCAGTTGAACGAGGGCGAGCAGTTGTAGGACAGCATCTGGTCGGGGTACTCGGCCTTGATCGCCTCGGCGAACTCGCGGGCCACGTCCAGGTCGGGGGTGGAGGTCTCCATCCAGAGCAGGTCGGAGTGGGGCGCGTAGGCCAGGCCGCGGGCGATGCAGGCGCCCACGCCGTTGCGGACCCGGTAGAAGCCCTCCGCGGTGCGGTCGCCGGTGGTGAACGCCTGGTCACGGGGGTCGACGTCGGTGGTGAGCAGGGTCGCGGCCTGAGCGTCGGTCCGCGCGATGATCAGGGTCGGCACGCCCAGCACGTCCGCCGCGAGGCGGGCGGCGCTGAGGGTCTTGATGTGCTGGCCGGTGGGGACGAGCACCTTGCCGCCGAGGTGGCCGCACTTCTTCTCCGAGGCGAGCTGGTCCTCCCAGTGCACCCCGGCGGCACCCGCGGCGATCATGCCCTTCATCAGCTCGAAGGCGTTCAGCACGCCTCCGAAGCCGGCCTCGGCGTCGGCCACGATCGGCGCGAGCCAGTGCGGCGCGTCCCGGTCGCCCTCCGACCAGGTGATCTGGTCGGCGCGCAGCAGCGCGTTGTTGATACGCCGCACGACGGCGGGGACCGAGTTGGCCGGGTAGAGGCTCTGGTCGGGGTAGGTCTGGCCGCCGAGGTTGGCGTCGGCGGCGACCTGCCAGCCGGACAGGTAGATGGCCTTGAGCCCGGCCTTGACCTGCTGCACGGCCTGGTTGCCGGTGAGCGCGCCCAGGGCGTGCACGTACTCTTCGCTGTTCAGCAGGTCCCACAGCCGCTCGGCACCGAGCCGGGCGAGGGTGTGCTCCTCCTGGACGGAACCTCGGAGTCGAACCACGTCCTCGGCCGTGTAGGTCCGCTCGGTCCCCTTCCAGCGAGGGCTGGTCTCCCACTCGTGCCGCAGCTCGTCTGCGGCTCCCTTGAGGCGATCGTTCATCGGTGACTCCTTTTCGTCCCCTGGGTGGCCTACTTCGAGTGTGTGCTCCGACGAAACGGTCAAACAAGGTCGAGTCGGACGAAAAACTAGAAATTATTCTCCTTAGATCAATACTCGCTGGTATTCGGGGGAGAAGAAGTTAATAGTTTTCTCTATGGACTAGACCAATTCTTGTGCCGGGATCGGGTGTGCGCATGCCCTCCACCGGGGACGCGCGCGAGCTCCGGCGCCGGGACCCGGTGATCGCGGTCGCCGGTTCCGGGCCGTGGCGAGGGCTTGACGGTCGCGACTCCGGGTGGCGTCGATGCGAGGGGCGACTCCGGCGGCTCCGGGCGCGGGTGCGGCGATGCCCGCTCCGCGGCCTGCCGGGGGCGAAATTTCCTCGGAAATTTCGTTTAGCATCGAGTCATGGCATCTTTGGTCGGTGAAGAACCGCTTTCCTTGACGCAGGAGCTCGATCTCATCGCGTTCGGCCAGCGGCTGAGACACCTGCGGAAGCAGCGTGGCCTCACCCTTTCCGACCTGGGCGAACGCGTGAGCCGCGCGCCCAGCCAGCTCTCCCTGCTGGAGAACGGCAAGCGTGAGCCGAAGCTGTCGCTGCTGAAGTCGCTGGCCGCCGCGCTCAACGTGCCGGTCGAGGAACTGCTCCGCAGGCAGGCGCCCAACCGGCGGGCCCAGCTGGAGATGGCGCTGGAGGAGGCGCAGCGCGACCCCCTGTACGCCGGGCTCGGCCTGGCCAGGCTGAAGATCTCCGCCCGCGTCCCCAACGACGTGCTCGAACACATCCTCGGCCTCTACGAGGAACTGCGTTCACGCCAGGCCAGGGGGACCGCCACCCCCGAGGAGGCCCGCGCGGCCAACGCCGAACTCCGCCGCAAGCAGCGTGAGCAGGGCAACTACTTCGCGGAGATCGAGCAGGCCGCCGCCGAGGCGCTCGCCGCGGTCGGCTACCGCTCGGGCGCGCTGTCGCAGAGCACCGTCCAGGCGCTGGTCAGCCACTTCGGCTACACCGTCCAGACGGTCCAGGACCTGCCGCGTACCGTGCGCTCCATCTCCGACCTGCGCAACCGGCGCATCTACGTCAAGCACGAACAGGTCGGCATGCACACCCCGCGCACGATCCTGCTGCAGACCCTCGGTCATCTCTCCCTCGGCCACCACAGGCCCCGCGACTTCGCCGACTTCCTGCGCCAGCGAACCGAGGCCAACTACTTCGCCGCCGCCGTCCTGGTGCCCGAGGCCGCCGCCGTGCCGTACCTGCGGGAGGCGAAGAAGGACCGCGCGCTGAGCGTGGAGGACCTGCGCGACGTGTTCGCCGTCTCCTACGAGATGGCCGCGCACCGCTTCACCAACCTGGCCACCAATTTCCTCGACCTGGTCTGCCACTTCGTCCGCAACAACGCCGACGGGATCATCTACAAGGCGTACGAGAACGACGGCATCGTCTTTCCCGCCGACGAGCAGGGCGCGATCGAAGGCCAGCGCATGTGCCTGCAGTGGTCGGGGCGCCAGGTCTTCCTGTCACCCGACCGCTTCTCCGTCCACTACCAGTACTCCGACTCGCCCACCGGCACCTACTTCTGTCTCGCGCACGTCGACATCTCACGCGAGCGTGACTTCGCCATCACCCTCGGCGTTCCCTATCGGGAGTCGCGCTGGTTCCGTGGCAGGGAGACCACCACCCGCACCAGATCGGGCTGCCCCACCGGCGAGTGCTGCCGCCGCCCGCCCGCCGAGCTGACCCAGCGCTGGGAGGGGTACGCCTGGCCCTCGGCCCGCGGCAACTCCCACGTCCTGGCCGCGCTGCCCCCCGGGTCCTTCCCGGGGGTGGACGAGGCCGACGTCTACACGTTCCTGGAGCGCCACGCCGCGGGCTGAGACGCGCGGTGCGCCCTCCGAGCACGATGAGGATCCCCGCCACAGGGACCCAAGTCGCGAGCCGGCGGCGGTCACCCCGTGGGCGGGGCCGTCCGGCGCAGCGTCAGGGACGGGTGGCCGTGGAACCGGTAGGCACCCGCGCTGTCGGGGGCCTGCCCGCGCATGGAGCGCAGCACTTCGGCCGGGGGCTCACCGGCGAAGCAGCGCCTATAGAACTCCGGCGCCAGACCGCCGCCCGCGGGCCAGAGCGGGGCGACGACCCCGCTCGCGCCCGCGAGCAGGAACGCCTGGGCGTCCCCCGGCTCCTCCAGGAAGACGAACGGGGCACCCGCCAGCTCGTAGTCCAGCGCCTCGGAGGCGGACCCGCCGTCCGTGAAGTGGACGATGTCGGGCCCCTGCCTGAGCGCGCCCAGGACGTCGCCGAGCGCGGGGGAGACCTGCGTGGCGCCGTACTCCGTCACCAGCGGATGTGCCTGCGCCTCGCCGTACACCACCGCGACGCGGTCGGCCCGCGCGTGCACGGGAGGGGGTAGCTCGGGACGCCGCCCGCCGAGGGGCCAGCGGCCGGTCGCCAGCTGGCAGCCCAGGTAAGGGGGCAGCGAGGGATCGTACGGCTGCTCGAGCACGGCCAGCTCCCAGGGCACGTGCGGCTCCTGGGAGAGGATGAGCACGTTCGGGCGGCGCGGCGCGACCCGGCCGGCCACCGCGTACAGCAGCTCCCAGAAACCCCAGGGCACGCGCGAGCCGACCTCCCGCCCCAGTTCCTCGGAGAGACGGCCCCGATCGGTCAGCTGCCGGCCGAACTCCGAGGCCCGGGTGCCGAGGTCGCAGGGCTCGGCCTGGTCCGGGGTGACGAAGTGCGGTGACTGGTAGGTCCACCACAGCAGTCCCGGCCTGTCACCGTGGACGATGATCGCCGTGACGTCGGCGGGTTCTCCCACGAGGGCGGGACGGATGCGGGTGCCCGAGACCGGCTCCAGCGCCTCGTGTCCGCCGAGGGCGCCGGGCGAACCGTGGACCGTGACCGCACGCAGGCCGAACCCGACCACCTGGCCGCCTACGGAGTAGGTCACCTGGATCTGCCGGGCGGCTTCGGGCTCCTCCTGAGCCAGGGCGACGAGGTCGACCACGGCCCGTGGGTACGGTGACGTCTCGTCGGCACGCAGCCGCACCCGCCGGCCGCCGGGCGCGTCGAAGCCCTCGGCGACGATCTGGATGTCCAGGTCGATCGGCCCGCGCGGTGTCGCGGTGCCGTCCTGCCCCTGACCTGGGGCGACGCCGACCGTCACCTCCGAGCCCCAGCCCGCGACCACCTCCGCGGGAGCCTCGATGAGCGGGATCACCTCCCAGCCGGGCCCCGGTGCCGGAGGTTGTGTCTCCTTGCGCCGCCTGCGGAAGGCCCCGGTCAGCCGGTCGAGAACCGAGGGGCCCCGGCTCTCCGCGGGACCCGGTGCCGCGGCCGCGGCCGTCGACGATGCCGCCGGAGGCTGCGGCGCGGGGACCTGCGGTGACGGTGCCTGAGGCGTCGAGGGCGGTGGGTCCGGGGATGTCCGCGGCGCTTCGAGGAACGGTGGCGGATCCTCTCCGGACGCCTGCCCTGACCCCGGAGCGGGACGCCTCTGCCCGCCCATGTCGGGGAGCAGCCAGGCGGGAGTGTAGGCACCGGTCGCCGGAGCGTCGATCGGCTCCCAGCCGGAGGGGTCCGTGCCGTTCGGGGGCGCCGCACCCCAGGAGGACGGGGTGGGGCCCGCACCGACCGGCGGAAAGCCGAGACCGCTCCCGCCTCCGGGCGAGCCCGGCTCGGCGCCCGGCCGCCGGGAGAGCAGGGGAATCACCTGCTCGGGGGTGACGCCCCGCTCCAGGCTCAGCAGCGCGGTGAGCCGGTCCCAGGCGGGGCCGTACTCGGCGACGAGCCTGATGACCGCGTCCGCCAGCTGGTCGGAGGGCCGGCTGCCCGCCTCGGCGAGCAGCGGATCCAGCCGGTCACGAAGCTCGCCGGAGGCGCCCCCCATCAGGCTGTCGAGCTCGTCGCGGACGCCGCGCGCCGCCCGCATCACGGCTACCGGGTTCATGCCGTCCCCCCTCATTCCGGACTGGACTGATCTTCCCACCTGCGTGGCGGAGACGGGAGCCGGTAGGTGTCCGGAATCAGCGCCACATAGGGTGATACCCCTAACCGCCGAGGTGATGGAAAGGGTGGGTCGTGCTGCCTGAGGTCGAGGCATGGCTACGCGGGCGCACCTCATCCTCGGGTGACTGGGCGCTGCCGGAGCTGCTGGAAGCCAAGGGTGAGACGACGATCAGTGTCGTGTTGCCCGCCCGCGACGAGGAGGAGACGGTCGGGGAGATCGTCGAGGCGATCCGCCGCGATCTCATGGAGGCCGTTCCGCTCGTCGACGAACTCGTGGTCATCGACTCCCGCTCCGTCGACGAGACCGCGGTACGCGCGGCGCGGGCCGGGGCGAGGGTGGTCGCCCAGGACGAGGTTCTGCCCGATCTCAAACCGCTGGACGGCAAGGGCGAGGCGCTCTGGAAGTCCCTCGCCGCGACCTCCGGCGACCTGCTGGTCTTCGTCGACGCCGATCTGCGTGAGTTCCGCACGTCCTTCGTGACCGGGTTGCTCGGCCCGCTGCTCGCCGATCCGGCGGTGGTCTACGTCAAGGGCTGCTACGACCGGCCCCTGTGGAACGCGAGGAGTGGTGGCGGGCGGGTCACCGAGCTGGTCGCGCGCCCCCTGCTCAACCTGCACTGGCCACGGCTGGCCGGGTTCGTGCAACCCCTCGCGGGGGAGTACGCCGGGCGCAGGTCCGTGCTGGAGCGCGTCCCGTTCGTCACCGGCTACGGCGTGGAGCTCGCCCTGCTGATCGACCTGCTCGACCTCGCGGGTCTCGACGCGTTGGCCCAGGTCGATCTGGGACGCCGGGTGCACTCCCACCAGTCGACGGAGGCGCTCGGCGGGATGGCCGCCCAGATCCTGCAGACCTCCTGGTCACGCCTGGAGCGCCAGAACATGATGGTCTCCCTGCATCGGCCGTCTCCCCGCCTGGCCCAGTTCCGCCGGGGCGCGGACGGCCACCAGGTGAGCGTCAGGGACGTCGCCGTCGCCGAACGTCCCCCGATGGCGACGATCCCGGCCTACCGTTCGCTTCGCTGACCAGGCCGTACGACCTGACGGCGAGGTCGGCGAGGTCGGCGAGGGTGGCGAGGGTACTGACGGCCCGGCGGAGGCTCTCACGGCGAAGGCCGGTTCGTCCCGAGGCCCCGCGAAGACCGTCCCGGGAACCGGCCCTTCGGCCGGGCCCCGGACGTGGCGGTCAGGAGGCGAGCAGTGAGGCGTAGCGGTCGAGGTCGACGTTGCCCCCGCTGACGATCACACCGACCCGTTTCCCGTCGAGCCGGTCGGCGAGGTCGCGGACGGCGGCCAGGCCGAGGCATCCGGTGGGCTCGACGACGATTTTCATCGCCGATCCGAAGAGTTTCATCGCGTCGACGAGATCGGCGTCGGTGGCGGTGACGATGTCGTCGACCTCGCGGCGGATGATCTCGAACGTGTGGGTGCCGAGCCGCTGGGTCTGCGCGCCGTCGGCGATGGTCTTCGGCGTGTCGATCTGGACGATGGAGCCCTGCCGCAGCGACCGCCGCCCGTCGTCGCCCGCCTCCGGCTCGACGCCGTACAGCGCGCAGCCGGGCGACAGCGCGCGAGCCGACAGCGCCGTGCCGGAGAGCAGCCCGCCGCCGCCCAGGGGGACGAAGAGCGCGTCGAGGTCGCCGACCTCGTCGAACAACTCCTTGGCGGCGGTGCCCTGACCGGCGATCACGTGGGGGTGGTCGTACGGCGGGATCAGGGTGAGACCGCGGTCGGCGGCGAGCGCGCCGCAGATCTCCTCCCGGTGCTCGGTGTAGCGGTCGTAGCGGATGATCTTCCCGCCGTACCCCTCGGTGGCGGCCACCTTCGAGGCCGGCGCGTCGTGCGGCATGATGATCGTGGCCGGGATGTCGAGCAGCCGGGCGGCCAGGGCGATCGCCTGGGCGTGGTTGCCCGAGGAGTAGGTGATCACGCCGGAGCGTCGCTGCTCGGGGGTGAACCGTGACAGTGCGTTGAACGCGCCGCGGAACTTGAAGGCGCCCATCCGCTGGAAGTTCTCGCACTTGAACACCACGTCGGCGCCGACGCTCTCGTTGATCCGGCGTGAGCGCAGCACGGGGGTGCGGTGCACCTGCGGAGCGATGCGGTCGGCGGCGCTCAGGACGTCGTCGTAGGTCGGGGACATAAGGGACATCGGGGACGTCGATGACTGGGACATCGGCTGGCTCTCCTCGGTCGGCGCGGCTCCTCGAAGCCTGGCATTCCCGTCGTGCGGGCGGTGTACCGGGGGGCGCCGCCGTCCGACGATCCCCGGCACGCGACCCGTACGCGGTGTCGTGCGGCGGTGCGCGCGGTGTTCGGCGGGATGGTGTCGCGGAGCTGTGGCACGGAATCGCTATCGATGAGGACGATGAGGACACGGCGCGCCGTCCGGTCTAGCATCGGGTCGTCCGGTGTGACAGGCAGGCCGGATTCACCGGCCGGACAGTGCCGGAAGGTGAGCGCGCAGTGGTGCGATCCTCGGTGTAGGTGGTGTTGTGGTGGCAGTTGGTACGATCCTTCGTTTTGACGAGGTACGCGGGTACGGGTTCATCGCCGCGGTCGGCGGGGGTGAGGATGTGTTCTTCCACGCCAACGACTTCGGTGAGAGCAGGCACGTCCTCCAGCCCGGCCTGCGAGTGGAGTACGAGGTCATGGAGGGCGAGCGGGGCCTGAAGGTCTCGACCGTCAGCCTTCTGGACCCGCCGCCGAGCCGGCGGCCGGTCGCGGCCGTGCCTCTCTCGGACGCCGTCTCCTCGCAGCAGTTCGGCGACGACGACGGGGTGTGCGACGTGTTGTCGGCGAAGTCCTTCAACGGCGCGGTGACCGAGCTGCTCATCGAGCACGCGCCCACGCTGACGGGCGCGCAGATCGGGCAGGTCAGGAATCGTCTCCTGACGTTCGCCCGGTCCCACGGCTGGGTCGACGACTGAGGCCGGACGATACGTCCCCGCCGTTCCGGATCCGTGGCGAGCCGGGATCCGGAACGGCATGGCTCGCGCGTACTGCGGTGGGCCCGGCCGGGGAGGGCTCGCACCCGGTCACGTCGAGTGGAGAGAAGGGGCTCGGCCGCCAGGCTTCGGGGAGGCCGTCGCGTGCCGCGGAACGGGTGCCGGACGGGCGCGGGACGTGGACGTGGGGGAGCGGGTCGGGGTGCGGGGCGCCTGACCGGCATGAACAGGTGCGGAAGGGTGAGGCTCACAGTCCTTGGCGTTCTTCGGTTGGATGCGTGCCAAAGTTCTGTTCATATGGGACAAAAGCGGTTATTCTCGACGAGCATTGACCGTGATCGGCCGGAATCGTCCGTGATTCCGCAGGCCAGCGGGCCTTTCGGTGGAGAGCAGGGGTGGCGATGGCGCGCTGGTTGGGCCAGCTGCTCGTGCTGGCCGTCGTCGCCGTCGTCGCGCTGACCACCCTCGCGACGCCCGCTTCCGCGCACGGACAGCTCGCGATGTCGACGCCGGCCAAGGACAGCACGGTGAAAGAGCCGCTGGAGTCGCTCGCGCTCTACTTCACCGAGAAGCCCGCTCCGAACGCGTACTTCACCGTCACCGCCCCCAGCGGTGCCCGCGTCGACGAGCCCTGGTCGCACGGGCAGCCCGAGCGCCTCGACGAGCCGGTCAGGGAATACAACCTCGTGGACGGCACCTGGCAGCCGAGCCTGTACCACACCGGCTTCCCCGCGAAAGTCCCCGTCGCCCACTGGCCGGAGAAGGGCCTGTACGTCGCCCGCTACATATCGGTCGCGTCGGACGGCGAGAAAGTGGAAGGCGAGGTCCGGTTCACCTACAAGGGCCCGACGTCGGGTCCGCCCAAGGGCTGGAAGGCCCCCACGAACGAACCCGACCCCGCGCTGCTCGCCATGTTGGAACCCGGCGCCACCACGCCGTCGGCCCCGGCGGCCGGACCCGTCGCCCCCCAGGCCACCCCGCAGACCACGCCCCAGGCCGCGGCTTCGAACGCGCCCCAGGCCACCTCGGGATTCGACCTGTCGGTGTGGCTGCTGCCCGCCCTCCTCGTCGTCGGAGCGGGGTTCATGGTGGTCCGGGCGGCACGGCGGCCGGCGCCCTCCGGCGCGCAGGTCCGTCGGCGCTCCACCGGGCCGCCCGGGAGGAAACCCGCGGGTCGGCCGACGGCCGCGTCGCGCAGGACCGGGAGCGCGAAGGCGGTCAAGTCCGCCAAACGACGCTGACCCGCCCCTCCGCGCTCCGGCTCCGCCGACGACACCCGGTCCCGTACCGACCTCACCGTCTTCATACCGATTCACCGTCCCCGCCCCCCGCCGACTCGTCGGCCCGACCACCGACCCCCCCAGGAGAAAAGTCATGACGTCCCCCCTTGCCCGCCGCCTGCTCGCCGCACTCATGCTTGGCGTGACCCTGCTGACGGCCACGGCCTGTGGCTCGTCCGCCGCGGACCCCGGCGCCTCGACGGTCAAGGAGATCACGGTGACCATCGCCGGACGGCAGGTGACGCCCCCGCCCGGACGGATCGACGTGACCAAGGGGCAGACGGTACGGATCACGGTGACCGGTGACGCGCCCGACGAGGCGCACGTCCACGGCTACGACAAGGCCGTGACCCTGACGCCCGGCACGCCCGCGACGATCGAGTTCGTCGCCGACCAGGACGGCCTGTTCGAGTTCGAGACCCACGAATCGAAGCTGCAGCTCTTGCAGCTCGTGGTGCGCTAGGCCGGCGTGATGTTCCTGGCTCACGGCGTCGGCGGGCGCCAGGATCTGCCGATCCCCTTCGAGGCCGCGCTGATCGGCGCGATCCTCGCCCTGCTGGTGTCGTTCGTGGCGCTGGGCGCCCTGTGGACCGAGCCGCAGCTGGGCCTCGACCGCCGTCTCCGCCCGCTCGCCCCCCTGGTCCAGAGGATGGTCTCCGCACGGGCGTGGCCGTGGGTCTGGCGGGTCGCCGGGCTCGTCGCCGCGGCGTACTTCTGCGTGGGCCTGCTCTTCGGCCCCGACCGGGTCGAGAATCCCACGGCGGGAGTGTTCTACGTCCTGTTCTGGGTCGGCCTGGTGCCGCTCTCGCTGCTGTTCGGACCGGTGTGGCCGGTCCTCAACCCGCTGCGGACACTGCACCTGCTCGCCTGCCGGGGACTCGGACGCGACCCCGAGATCGGGATGCGCCCGCTGCCGCCGGGGCTCGGCTACTGGCCCGCGGCGGGAGGTCTCCTCGCCTTCGTCTGGCTGGAGCTGGTCGCCCCGGAACGGGCCACCCTGCCGGTCATCGGGGCCTGGCTCGCCGTGTACGTCGTGTTCGTGCTCGGGGGAGCGGTGATCTTCGGGTCGCGCTGGTTCGACCACGCGGACGCGTTCGAGGTCTACAGCACCCTCGTCGGACACCTCGCCCCGGTGACCAGGCGCCCCGACGGCGTCGTGACCTGGCGTAACTCGCTCGACGGCATGGCCGGGCTCCGGCCGGTGCCCGGGCTGACGGTGCTGGTGGTGGTGCTTCTCGGCTCCACCATGTACGACAGCCTCTCCAACGCCCCCGTCTGGGTGCGCTTCGTGCAGGAGAGCTCGCTGCCGGCACCGGTCATGGGAACGGCGGGCCTGCTCGTCGTCATCGGCCTGGTGCTCGCGGCGTATCGCGGGGCGACCGCGCTCGCCGGTCGCTGGGGGGCGGCGGAGCCGGGGAAGACGGCGGGCGAACTCGCCCACTCGGTCGTCCCGATCGCCGTCGGGTACGTGGTCGCCCACTACTACACGCTGCTCCTCCTCGAAGGGCAGCGGACCATCGCCCTGCTCTCCGACCCGCTGGGCACCGGCGCCGACTGGCTGGGCACCGCGGGGTGGACCGTCCAGGCGGCCGGAACCTCCCCCGCCGGGATCGCCATGCTCCAGGTGACGGTCATCATCGTCGGTCACGTGCTCGGCACCGTGCTCGCCCACGACCGCGCGCTCGCCCTGTTCCCACGCAGGACCGCCGTCCTCGGGCAGATTCCCCTCCTCGTGCTGATGGTGGTCTACACGGTGGTGGGCCTCTTCCTCCTCTTCGCCGGCTGACCCGCCCGGCCACCGGCTCGCAGAGCTTGAGACGGTGGCCACCGGGGTCAGGTGGAGGATCTCGCGGATCGGCTGGAGGGAGCGGGGCCCCGCACCGACATGGCAGGCGTCGCCGCCTTCGGGCCGTGCGCGGGCCGAGGGTTCTCCTCGGAGTGCACCACGACCACCAGTTCGCTGTCCGTCCCGATGGACTTGACGACATTCAGGGTCGCCGGGGCGTCCCTGGACAGGACGACGACCTTGTTGATCCGCACGTCGACGTAGCGGATGGTCTTGCCGTCCGGGTGGGCGGGCAGGAGATCGTCGAGTCTCTGCTTGACCGCTCTCAGCGTCGCCAGTGATACGCGGACGACCTTGGGTGTGGCGCCCGCGGAGACGATCGCCGGGATGTCGGCGGAGCTGGTGGTGGCGATCATGAGGGTTTCCGCGACGGTTCCCGTGAACCAGGAGCCGCCGAAACGGTCGCCGAGTTCCTCGCGCAGCCGCGCCTCGACCGGTGTCAGCCGGGCCTCGTTGAGCAGCCGGGTCGCGACCTGCTGCCTGGTGAGACCGAGGTCGCGCTGGAGCGCCTCGATGAGGCCCGGCGGCAGGTTCGACAGGATGGGCGGGTCCGGCGGCGGAGGCGCGGTGACGCCGGGGCCGGCGGTCGGTACGGGCGCGGGGCACGTCGTCCGGGGTGTGGTGACGGTGGGACGGGGCGTCGGCGCGCACGCGGCGCCCGAGGGGCGGGTCTTGTGCGGGGGCACGGTGCCCGCCGTCCGGGGGGTGGCGACGGTGGCAGGGGATGTCAGGGCGAGCGTGGCGACGGCCGGAAGAGACGCCAGGGCGAGTGCGGTGATCGCCAGAGTGCCCCCCGTGGTGGCGATACGGTGACGGGACATGTTGCTCTCTCCTCTGCCTCTTCCGAAGCGTGAGGGGGAGCGGCCGCACATCGTCGGTCGCACGACATGGACCGACACGGATCGACACGGACACCGCCACCTTAGTCCGGCCGCCGTCGAATCCGGCCGCGAAAGCCGGGCGCCACGCTGGGCGGACAAGACCCGGGCGTGGGTCAGCCGATGCGCAGCGGGAGCGTGCGCGGCCCGCGGACCTGGCCCGTGGACCAGGTCACCGCCGCCGGGTCGTCGAGCGTGAAGCGCGGATTTCGCTCCAGCCAGACCTCGAGGGCGACCTGCAGTTCCATCCGGGCCAGGTGCGACCCCGCACAGCGGTGGATGCCCAGACCGAACGCGGCGTGCCGGTTGACCTCGCGGTCGATGACGACCTCGCCCGCCCGGTCGAACTGGGCCTCGTCGCGGTTGGCCGCCGGGAACGACAGCAGGATCCAGTCGTCGGCCTTCATGTCGACACCGTTCCAGTGCATGTCCTCCTTGACCAGCCGGGCCATCGTGACCGGCGCGTAGGCCCGGAGGAACTCCTCCATCGCGGTCGGCAGCAGAGCCGGCTCGGCGACCAGGCGCTCACGGTCGGCCGGAGTCTTGGCCAGGTGCCACAACGACGCGCCGATCGCGCTCCACGTCGTGTCGATGCCCGCGATGAGCAGCAGCGCCATCGTGCCCGCCACATGGGCCGGCTCCAGCTTCCTGCCGTACAGCTCCGCGTTGACGAGGTAGGTCGTGAGGTCGTCACGCGGGTTGGCGACGTGGTCGCGGATCTGCTCCAGCAGGTAGTCGAAGAGCTTGTCCATCCTGGCGATACGCTCTTCCGGTGGCCGGTTGACGCCCTCCAGTGCGTTCTCGACGAACTCACGGAACCGCGGACCGTCCTCGGGCGGGAAGCCCAGCATGTCGCTGATGACGCGCACCGGGATGTGCTGGGCGTAGTCACGGGCGGCGTCGACGACGTCCTGCCCCTCAAGCGCGTCGACGAGCGAGTGGCAGAACGCTCGCGTCGCCGGCTCCTGCCTGGCGACCACCGACTTGGTGAACATCGGCAGCAGCAGCTTGCGCGCGTCGTGATGGAAGGGCGGGTCGGAGGAGATCGGCGGTGTGCCGCCCACCGGGGCCACCTCGCGTGGTGGCCGGAAGTTGCCCACGATGATCGACCGGGAGGAGAAGCGCTCGGTGTCGTAGGCGATGGCCGCGACGTCCTCGTAGCGGGTCGGCAGCCAGGCGCCGCCGAACCGATCGGTGTGCGCTATCGGGCAGCGCCGCCGCAGGTCGTCCTGGATCGGGTACGGGTCGGCCGCCCATTCCGGTTCGGTGTGGGAGAAGTCGATCGCCCAGTCCGAGACAGGTCCGGTGATGATCTCGTTGCGCACGCCGTCGGGGCGGTTCTGCTGCCTGCCTCCGAGCGCCTGCTCACTGAAACGGTCATCGATGGTCATGTCACGCCTCCTGGAGGATCTCGATCGCTCTTTCCGGGCAGTTCGCAACGGCCAGGCGCGCCGCCCGCTCCTCGCCCGGCGGTACGACGCCGTCGCCGACGACCTGCCCGTAGCCCTCGTCGTCCTCGTCGAACAGGGCGGGGGCGAGGGCGTAGCAGCGACCGTGTCCCTGGCACCCCTCCGGGTCGATCCATACTTTCACTGTCGCTCTCCTCTCCGTGCCGTGGCGTCGGCGGAGGACGAGGGGGATGGTGTTCCCCCGTCAGGGGCGAAGGCGGCGACGAGACGGGTGAGCAACGCGGCCCACTCCTCCTCGTCGACCGTGTGCAGGTCGGGTGTGACGAGCGCGCTGCCCATCGCGAGCAGCAGGCAGAGATGTGACAACGCGTTCGGCGAGAGGGTGCCGTCCACTTCGCCGTCGTTCTGTGCGGCGCGGACGAGCCCGGCGAGCCAGTCGGTGCGCTCGCCGACGTAGTCGCGCATCGGCCGGGCGACGTCCTCGTCGCGGCGTGCCACCACGAGCGCCTCGACGATGAGATGGTTGTGGGCGTCGGGCCGCCTGTGCGGGAGCCCTCGGCCGACGACGGCGAGCAGTTTCGTGATCGACTGCTCCGGGTCCGCGGCGAACAAGGTGGCCAGCAGTCGCGGCCCGTGCTCGCGCAGCGCGGCCACCAGCAGTTCGGCCTTCGAGCCGAAGTGCGCGTACAGGGCGCCGTTGCTCACCCCGGCGGCGGAGGCGATGTCGGCCACGCGCGTGCCGTCGTAGCCACGCGCGGCGAAGGACTCGGCCGCCGCGCGCAGCAGTCGCTCACGGGTCTCGGCGGCGCTGACGCCCGCGATACGCCCCATGCGTCAATTAAAAGAACGTTCATTTGATGTTGTCAACAGCGGGCGGCGGTGAGGTGGGTGGTCTGGAGCCTTTGCGGATGTCAGTACAGCACGCGAGTTGTCAGTGGACTTGGCAGTGGGCCATCGGGGATGGCAGTAGACGCGTGTACGACAGGAGGCTCAGCCCGTGACATCTGGCCGTACACCTCGGCGTTTGACGTTGGTGGTCGAGCCGCAGCCGGGTGAGTCGTTTGCCTCTTGGGTTGATCGGATGGCGCTGCGGAACGGATGCCCGCCGTGGACGCTCGTTGAGTCTTTGGGGCTGGACGTGTGTGCGAAGGCCGGTGATGTTCGATCGCTGGCGTACGGCGTCGTCGCGAGTCCAGAGACGTATAAGGCGATCAAGTCCGCCACGGGAGTGGATGCCAAGATCGCCCGGGGAATGCACCTGGAGATGTTCGACGGCTCCGCCGTGAACTTGGCGGGCGTCCGTGTGGGGGACAAGGAGTCGGTCCGCCGGGCGGAGGCTCGTGAGTGGGCGCACTTCTTCGGCGGTCGGGCTTGCCCAGAGTGCTTGGCGGCTTCGGGGGGAGCGTGGCAGATGTGGTGGAAGCTGGGTTGGGCCGGGGTCTGTCCGATCCATCGGGTGGGTCTGGTGGATCACTGCCCATCATGTCGCGTACGCATACGACGGGGGCCAGTTGGCCGGCCGCGTGGTCTGTCTCGCACACGCGTACCTGCCCCGTTGCAATGCGGCGCGATCGTTAGCGGGGGTGTTTGCGATCAACCGGTCTCGCAGATCAGGACGAGTACGGTGAGCAACGAACTCGTCGACGCGCAACGGCTGATGCTCGAGGTGGCGACGCGCCGCCGACCCGCGCTGATCGCGGCCCAGGTGGTGGGGGCCAGCCAGTGGTTCGCGGCGTTGAAAGCGATTGCGATGCTGGTCCGCCTGGGGATGCCGGAGGTTCTGCCTTTACTGGATGCGATGTCTTCCGATGCTCGGCTGGCAATGGCCACAGAAGCGGTGGTGCGCCGGTGGAACCGGGCAGGGGTAGCGGGCCGTTTCGGGATGGTTCCACAGACCGCGTTGGTGGCAGCGGGATTGCTGGCAGTGGCCTCGCACGTGGTCGCCGCGGAGGGGGAAGAGGAATTGGCGGTCCGGTTGAAGCCACTGGTCGCAGCCGCTCGAATCAGGTGGAACGGCCGGCATCCGGATCCGCTCGCGGAATTGGATTTGCCATCCGTGTTCGCAGCGGCCCTCGATGTCTTGCCTCGGCGCGGTCGCCGGTCCTGAGCGAGGCTGAGGAGTGGAATGGTGGTGAATTAATTGGTCTGTGGGCAACGGGCCAGTTGAGGGGCCATGGCAGGGAAAGCGAGGACAGATCCGATCACAGGGCGCTATTGTGATGTACGTCACAGTAGTCTACCGGGTGTTGCCGAGGTCTGAATGACCAAGAAAAGGCGGCCTGACAGCCTGTGGAGGCGCGATGAAGCTGGCTGCCGACCTGCAGCTACGCAGCGTCCAAGTTCGCTACCTGCACCCGGATGGGCAGGAAGAGCGCTGCTCGCTCGAAGATGCCGCCGAGGTGGCTTTCGAGAACTGCGGTGCGGTCCGGCGAATCCCGCACCGCGCCGATCAGGCGCACACGCCGAGCACTCACTGGTCTTCCACGACGAACCGGATGATCGAATGCGAGTCGTATCTGGAGAGTGTCTGGATGACGCTGCTGGACTTCAACCCCGAGGTGAGCGGCTTCTCCGGCCAGCCGATGCAACTGTTCGGCGTGGACGATCGCGGCTCCTGGAAGGCCACGCCTGACTTGTTCGTCCGCTGGCTGGACGGCTCGGCGACGATCATGGAAGTGAAGAATCCCGCTCGGCTGGCCGATGCGAAGGTGAAGGCGACCGCCGAGCGGGTGGCGGCCTGTTGCGCGGCGGCGGGCTGGGGCTACGAACTGGTCGGCGAACCGCCTGGGCGGCAACGCACGATCAACGTGCTGGCGTTGGCGGGTTATCGCCGCGAGATGGTGGGGGTGAGCCACTACCGTGCGCAGTTGTTGTCCCTGGCCGGCGAGCCGGTCCAACTGGGGCAGTTGGTCAGCTTTACCGCCGAACCGCTGGTGGCTCGCGCGGTCGTGCTGCACCTGTGCTGGACCGGGGAACTGATGGTGGACCTGACTCGGCCGCTGGAGGACACCAGCTTGGTTCAGGCCACTGCGGCGAGCAGCGGCGCTGGGGCGCGGCGGTGAGCGGAGACGGAGAGGCGACCGGTCGGCGGCTGGCGACGGGTGAGTGGGTGTGGTTCAACGACGCACGCCACCAGGTGGTCGGTCAGAGCGGCAGCGAGGTTCACCTGCGATCGGCCGGTGGGGAGTGGACGGCCATCTACATCGCGGCCCTGATGGCGGCGCCCGGGTTTCGGCTGGTCAGCGAGATCTCTGCCGAGTCGGCTTCCTCTGCCGTCGACGCCGGGGCGCTGTTGGACGGCTTGCCGGAGGACAAGGCGGCAGCAGTGCGTGACCTCGAGGCGCACTTGAACGAGATCAAAACCGGCTACCGCAGTGGCGATCCGGAGCAGGCCGCACCAGGTGAGCCACGCCCTACCTACGATCTGGGGTTACATCCGCGGCGCGGTGATCGGGTCCGGGCCAAGGCCGCTGAACTCGGTATCAGCGAGCGGACGATCTGGCGCAAGCTGCGCCGTTTCCGTACGGAGGAACGTCCCGGGTTGATCGACGGGCGCGGCGCTGAGGTACGCGATCCGCTGGCCCGCGCCGATCAGCGAGTGCTGGATGCGATCCTCGCTCAGCACCGGGTCGGTGAACGAGAGGACTCCACCGGTGGCTTGGACCGGTTCTGCCGGCGGCTGCAGGATCGGCTGGATCACGAGTACGGGCCGGGGACGGTGCGGATTCCTTCTGCCAAGACCGTCGCCCGCCACGTTGAGGTGCTGCTGCCGGGCCAGTACACCTTCGGCCGCGCTCCCTCGCGGCGCAGCGCGGCGGCGCGTCCGCAGCGTTCCTACCGGCCAGACCCGGCGGTGCGGCCGGGCCAGGTGGTGATGATCGACGCCACCCCGCTGGATGTGATCGCCTACGACCCGATCGGCGACGTCACCCATAAGGTGCACGTCGTGCTGGCGATCGACGTCGCGACCCGGACGCTGCTGGCCTGGCGGATGACCGTGAGCGACACCCGCGCGGTCGACGTGGTGATGCTGCTCAACGACGCGATCACACCGGAGCCGATGAGGCCCGGCTGGCAGCAAGCGCTGGCATTCCGGATGCTGCGCCTGCCCATCACCCGCGAGGTGGATCTGGAAGAGCGGCTGGAGCTGGCCGCGGCGCGGCCGGTGATCTGGCCGGAGGAGATCCTCGCCGATCACGCCAAGGTCAACCTGTCGGACGCGCTGCGCGAGGCTTGCCTGGATCTGGGCATCAACCTGGGTCTGGCCCGCAAGGCCAGTCCCACCGACAAAGCCAACGTTGAACGCGCCTTCGGCGTTATCAGTGAAGATTTCGCCAAGCATGTCGCCGGTTACAAGGGGTCTGACACCTCCAGCCGGGGCCGGCTGGTGGAGCACGCCGCCCGGTGGAGTCTGGAGGACTTGGAGGAGTTCTTCGCCGAGTACGTGGTGGCCATCTATCAGCGGCGCGTGCATTCGGGATTGATCGTTCCGGGGTTCCCCGAGCTGGAGATGTCACCGAACCAGGCCTACAGCCTGATGGTGGCCCGCTACGGCTACATCGTCTGCCCGCCGAGTTCGCACCATTACTGCAAGCGGCTGCCGATCGAGTACCGGGTGATCCGCCCGGAGGGGGTGCAGCGCGACTACCTCATCTACGACGATCCGATCCTGGGCAACTACCGGCGGGCGGTCTCGCCTGTCCCAGGCAAAGGCAGGAAGTGGCCGATTCGCTATCACCCCGGTGATCCCAGCCGTGTGTTCATCTTCCTCGAAGGCGCCTGGCACGTCCTATTTTGGACGCATCTGCCGGACCCAGCCACCCCGTTCACCTGGCGGATGGTCGAACAGGCCCGGAAGCTGCTGCGCGAGGGCGGACTGCGCGAGCCGAGTCAGCAGGATATCGCCGATGCCTTGGTGGATCTGCAACGCCGCATGGACGCGCCCGAGTCGGCCACCGCCCGCACCCGCCGCGAGCTGCTGCGGGCTCGTGAGGACGCGCGCGCCATTAAACGTGATCAAGCTCGCGCCCAGATCCACGAGCAGGAAGAGCTGCCTCCGGCGCTGATTTTGGTCCCGCCCGCCGCAGAGAAGGAGCCCGTGGATGCGGTCGTGGTGGACCTGAGCGAGCTTGAGGAGTTCGAGATCTGGAACCCCGGCGCGCCGCAAAGACCGGAGGGCGCATGAACAAGCGTGTCGCACAGCCGCGTACCAAGGAGCACTGGCGCGAGCTCTGCGCTCGCCAGGCCCCGCCGCGGCCGGAGCCGGTCAGCCGCAGCGAGTACGACAGCTGGCCCGCCGAGCGCCGGGGCCCGTTCGATGAGCAGCGCTCACGTTGCAACGCCAACCCGCCGTTCATCAAGCACCCGCAGATCCTGCAGGTGCTGGCGGCGCTGAAGCCGAAACTGACCCAGGGTAAATACAGCGAGGACGGCACCTACCACGGCGCGATCATCAACGGGCCCGGGCACTGCGGCAAAACGTCGCTGCTGAAGATGATCGGCAAGGACTACGAGCTGGCCTGGCGTGAGCGCCACCCTGGCTGGGCGCCCCCGCCCGGCGTGTCCGCGTCGGAGTTTCGCGGCAATTTCCTCGGCGAGCGGGTGCCGGTTATCTATGTCAGCGTCAGCACCGGCGCCACCGCAGGCATGCTCTCCCAGGCCGTCGGCAAGTTTCTGCACGTCCCGGTCCCTGGCCGCGCACCGACCAAGTGGACGTTGACCACCCCGGTGCTGGATGCGATGGAGGCCGGCGGCGCTGAACTGCTGCTCCTGGACGACCTGCACATGCTGGAACAGATCCGCGGCAACGGCGAGGAAATGAACAACCACATTAAGAACCTGGCCAACCACGCCGCGGTCACCATCATCGGTGCGGGGATCTTGTTGGAGGAAGGCAATCTGTTCACCGACGGAGTTCCGCCCCGCACTCGCCCGGGTAAGGCTGGCACCGCCCCCAACGACGACGAGCGCGGCCGGGCCGGGCAGTTCGGTTCCCGCTTCGCCGACCTGCAAAACCTGGCACCCTTCCGGATCACCACCGCAGAAAAACAGCGCAACTGGATGTCGCTGGTGCGTCACTTCGAGAGCAACTTGATCCTCCTCGATCACCAGCCCGACTCCCTCACCTTGAAGCACTGGCGCTACCTGCACGAACGCACGTCCGGCTACATCGGCGGGCTGGCGATGCTGTTCAAAGACGCGGCGCACGTGGCGATGGACTCCGGTGTTGAAGCGCTCACCCGCGACGTCCTGGACAGCGTGGTCCTCGGTCACAACGATGAGGTCGACTACGCCAAGGCCAAAGCCCGCCGTCAGGCCGCCGCCAAGCACCGGGCGAAAAGCGTTCCGCCCGCGTCTGGGCAGAGCACGGGCACCGGATGACCCCGCGCTATACCGCCGAACTCGTCGAGTCCCCGCGGTTACCGCTGCGCCGGCTGACTCTGGTGCCCCCGCCGGCCGATGGCGAGGCCTTCCACTCCTGGTTCTTTCGCCTGGTCGAGGCACACCTCAGTCACCGTGACACGATCGCGCCCCTGCTTGGCCTGCCGCCCTATACCCCTCGGCGCTACACCGTGGGAGAGGACCTCTTCGCCCTCTATGACGGCGAGTACGTCTTCGAGAACCTGCGCGATGCCACCGGCCTGCGCGCCCGTGCCATGAGAGCCATGCTGCTCCTTGGCCAAGGCGGCCGATTCATCACCCATAGCTGGATCGGTAACACCACCGCCCGTCCTTGGCCATGGCGTACCGGCACCGCAGCCATCTGCCCTCGCTGCCTGGCCGAGCCAACCCCGATCTGGCGCATCTCCTGGCACCTGCTGCCGTGTGTGGTCTGCCCCCTGCACCGCGTCTATCTGACGGGCTGGTGCCCAAGCTGCCACACCCGGATCAGCGTCGGCTACACCCCTCGCTATCGGCGCGAATGCAACGGCCCCTTCGGCCGGCAAGGACGCATCGTCGGCTCTCGAAACTGCCGCCAGCAGCTCGCTCGGCTCCCTTGCCATCAGCTCGGAGACGAGCGTCTCCTGCGCATCCAGCACGACCTCTGCGCCCGCCTACGTTACCCACGACATGGCCCCATCGAACCCACCAAGGACTTCTGGGACCTCTATGAGCTGCTATTTCGGCTGGCCGTCTATCTGGGCACCCCAGAGATGCTGCCCACCGGCACCGACGTCCACCTCTGGTGGATCTTTCACGAGTTCTGCCATCTACGCGACCAACTCGCTTTGACCAGCGGCCCCGCAGCCCGCCAGTTCTGCCGTGACCTGCTCGATTACCAACCCGGACCGTTGCTCAGCGCGGCCGCGATGCTCATCGTCGATGAGATCCGCCTCGGCGGCACCCTGCTGGACGCGTTGCGCTACTTCATGGACCAGCGCCGCTTCGACCCCTGGGCGGGAACCCTCTGGCGCGAGTTCTGCAACGGTAACCACTCCACTGCGATCACCAACCGGGTCCTCAACCACCTTGAGATCAGAAACGTGGACTCAGCGTTGCTGAAACCGCTCACTCTCTCGGAACCAGGCGCGCCCAATCACCTGCACCGGCCCGAAACCATCGAGGACCTCGACCTCCCTGAAGCCGCACTGCTCCTGGCCGGCGAAGGACTACGCCGATGACAGACGACCGAAGGTGTCCTTATGCCCCTGCAGTGAGCACATTCGCAGGCAATAAAATCACGATCAGCGGTGTCCCTCACCGAGAAACTGCCGCGCGCCACGCAGTTCGGTCCGAAGCCGCCTTTGAGTCATGTCGCACCGCAGGCGCACGTCCAACGGCCCGGTCAAACCGGCCTCCGCGCGCCGCCCTGAAGGCACCTCGTCCATATCGAGTCCGTCGCGTCGGGCGATGAGCAGTCCCAGCTCGTACCGGCTCACCGCATCAGCTCCGGCGACGTGGTGGACGCCGTGATACCTGGACGTGGCGCGTTCGAGGAGAGCCGCGGCGAAATCGGCGACATGCACGGGACACCGGACATCGTCGGTGAACAACGTTCCCCTGACCCCGCCGCCGGCCAGTCGATGCACCAGCACTTCGTGCGGAGAATCGCCGTCACCGACGATCAGGGACGTCTGAACTACCGCTGAGTTCGACACGATGGCGTCCACTGCCGTCTTGGTGGCGGCTTTGGCGGCACCGGAGGGGGTGATCGGATCGGGAACGCTCGTCTCGTCATAGCGGATCGCCGCTCCGGAGAAGACCGCGTCGCTGAACACGTGAACCAGGCGCCCGTCCGCCGCGAAGGCCACGTTCACGGCACCGACCGCCGTGGTCGCTCAATCCGTCTGCCGGTACGCGGTATTGACGACCACCTCCGGCTGCCACGCGCCGATCAGGGCTCCGACCTCCTCTCGCCGGCGCACATCGAGCGGCGACCACTCAAGCAGTCGCAGCGCGCACCCGGTCGATCATGATGGGCCGCGACTTCAGGCACGGGACTCGCAGAACAGCCAGTGCTCACTTGACGACTGTGGAGACATGGCCAAGTGGCGCCAGATGGGCGAGGTCGTATCAGCCGACCTCCATCAACTCGGCGGCAAACAGCGCGCTCGCCGCCCTGAGGATCTCGTTGGCGCGCTTGAGCTCGGCGTTCTTTTTGCGGAGATCGCGCAGTTCTGCCAGCCGGATGGTGACCAGCTGGTCGTCGTCTTGGTGCGTGGCCTCATCCTCGCGGATCCATGTACGCAGTGCTTCGCGATGAACTCCCAGATGCTCTGCCAGACGGCTGATGGCCGGTTTGGGGTCCGACTCCCGGTACAGCTGCACCGCATGCGACCTTAGGTCATCGGGGTACTTTCTTACGGCTGGCACCCGATCGTTCCTCTTCCCTCGTGAGCCGAGCGACCTTCTGATGGCGATCCCGACAAGGCGTGATGCCACCTGAAACCTCACTTCTATCTCTAACGGAGAGAGAGGCGATCACACTCCGTTAGATGTACCATGTATGGTACAGACTTTGAGTGAGGCGCATACCAGGTTTGGTACGTGCCATCCGCGATCACACCCCGACTCACTGAACTGCGCAGACAGTTCGGCATCAGGGTCCGTGAGGTGCGTGAACAGCAGGGGCTGACCCAGGAGACGCTGGGTGAGATGGCAGAGGTCGACAGGAAAACCATCAACCGGATCGAGAACGGTGCTTACAGTCCGTTACTGGATCACGTGTTCAAGATCTCCGACGCGCTTCAGGTGTCAGCCGCCGAGCTGTTTCGTTAGCCAATCTCATGATCGCGCCGAACGCGGAAGCTCCGTGGTGTGAGCGCGCCACAACGTGCTTGCCTGCTGATAGCGGCGAAGGCACTCAAAGACGCTGACTTGCTGCCGGAAAAGCCTGCTAGCTGTGACAGGGCGGCTCGCTGGACCCGGGTGATCCGGACAGGTTGATCCTGCCATCGGACCTGCCAGCAATCACGCCTGTCGGATGGCTGGCGCACGCTGCTCTACCGGCAGGCGTGAACGTGGAGATGCCGTCTTCGTGGTTGGCCTTCCCGAAGGCGGGAGGAGGGGTTCTCCAGCAGGCACTCATCGTATATCGTCGATATTCGATGAATGCGAAGAAGGAACACCTGGGGCGGGCCGAGGCCGAAGAGTACGCGAGCTGGTTCAGGGCGCTGGCCGACGGCACCCGCATCCAGATCGTGTCGTTGCTGGCCCGGCGGCGCGAGCCGATGAGCGTCGGGGAGATCGTCACCGCCGTCGGGATCGGCCAGTCGACGGTGTCACACCACCTGAAGATCCTGTCGGAGGTGCGGTTCGTCCTGGTGGAGCGCCACGGCACCTCCAGCCTGTACCGGATCAACGAGGCCTGTGTGAGCTGCTTTCCCACCGCCGCCGACGTGGTGATGGGCAATCCCGTTCCCACAACGCCCACCTGCCAGTAGGAGCACGCCATGGCACACGACGAGGTCGTCAACCGCTACTCCGGCCTGGCCCGCGCGGCGCTGGCCGGTGAGACCGTCACCGACTGCGGCGCCGAGGCCTTCGAGCGGGGCCGCTTCGGCGCGGCCGGCTACGACGACACCGCAGGCCTGCCCGAGGGCGCGCTGCGCGCCAGCCTCGGCTGCGGCAACCCAGTCGCCGTCGCCGAACTGCGTGAGGGTGAGACCGTGCTCGATCTGGGCTCCGGGGGCGGCATCGACGTCTTGTTGTCGGCGCGCCGGGTCGGGCCGCACGGCAAGGCCTACGGCCTGGACGCCAGCGCCGACATGGTGAAGCTGGCCCGCCGCAACGCCGAGCAGGCGGGCGCGACTAACGCCGAATTCGTGTACGGCGCGATCGAGGCGATCCCGCTGCCCGATCACGCGGTCGACGTCGTCATCTCCAACTGCGTAATCAACCTGTCCAGCGACAAAGCCGCCGTGCTGGCCGAGACCTTCCGGGTACTGCGGCCCGGAGGCCGCCTGGGCCTCAGCGACGTCGTCACCGAAGGCACCCTCGACCCTGAGCTGCGAGCGGCCACCGAGCATCGAGTGGGCTGCGTCGCCGGCTCGCTCAGCGTCGCCGAGTACCGCCAGCTGCTGCTGGAGACCGGATTCGTCGGCGCCTCGATCACGCTGACCGCCGATCACGGCGACGGTGTCCACTCGGCGATCGTCCAGGCGATCAAGCCCGCGATCTCGCCGAGGCTGGAGATCCGGCCGATGCGCGACGCCGACGCCGAGCAGGTGCTGGCCATCTACCGGGCGGGGCTGGAAAGCGGCCAGACCAGTTTCGAGACGACGGCCCCCAGCTGGGAGGGCTTCACCGCGGGCAGGCTCGCGCATCTACGCTACGTCGCCGCCGATACTCATACCGGTGAGGTCGTCGGCTGGGTGGCCGCCTCACCGGTATCGGCGCGGCCGGTGTATGCCGGAGTCGTTGAGCACAGCGTCTACGTTCATCCCGGCTGCCAGGCCCATGGGATCGGCCGGGCCCTGCTGAGCGCGTTCATCGCCGCCAGCGAGGACGCCGGGATCTGGACGATCCAGGCCGGAATCTTCCCGGAGAACGCGGCCAGCCTCTCGCTGCACCAGACGCTCGGCTTTCGGGTAGTCGGCACCCGCGAGCGCGTCGGCCGCCACCACGGCACCTGGCGCGATGTGATCATGATGGAGCGGCGCAGCACAATCGTCGGGCGATGAACCCGGGGCGAAGGTGCGGGAACATCCGGCGGCCGACGATGGTTGTGCATCTCGTGGCCGGTGTGCCCAGTGTCCCCGGGCCTCACCTATCGCCTTCGCGGAATACCGTTCGGCTGGAGCCGCGTTGCGCATTTCGCCGAGAGGCGACCTGCACACCGGTACGCACACGTTGAACCGAAGGCCCCGCCCACAGGGCGGGGCCTTCGGCGTATTCAGGTGCCATTGACAAACGACCATCTGCTTCGAGGCGTGGGGAAGTTCATCTCCCCCCAGGGGCGTGGCGGGCCAGCTTGACCGCCGAGATCAGCAAGATGGCCGCGAGGGCAGGGATGAGGATCAGGTCGGGGATAGCCTCGAGCAGCAGGCCGCCCAGGAGTGCGCCGGTGACCGAGCCGGCGACCATGACTGCGATAAAGCGCAGGTTGGTGCCCAGGACGGCGAAGCTGCCATCGCGGCTGTAGCGGGTGAAGGCGACCAGCATGGTGGGCAGGGACACCAGCAGCGACAGGCTGCCCGCGGTCTTGATGTCGACGGCGTACAGCAGCACGATCGTCGGGATCAGCAGCTCACCGCCGGCCACGCCCATGATCGCGGCGACTACGCCGATGCCGAACCCGGCCACCGCCCCTGTGAACGCCTGTACCGGGGCGGGCAGCGCCATCGAGCCCAGGGCGGTGGTGTGGGTGAGCACCAGGGCGCCCGCCATGCCCACCATCAGGGCCGCCAGCACCTTGTACAGGGTGGCGGTGCGCATCCGCACCGCCCACGATGCCCCGACCCACGCCCCCGCGAGGCTTCCGGCCAGCAGGTTGACCGCCACTGTCCAGTGCGCGCCCAACTCGATCAGGGAGACGGCGGCCAGGCGGGCGGGCAGGGCGACCAGCACCACGATCAGGCTCATCGTCTTGTTCACGATGACTGCTGACAGTGCGGCGAAGCCGAACAAGCCGATCAACAGTGGCAGACGGAATTCGGCGCCGCCCAGGCCGATCATCCCGCCCAGCAGGCCCACCGCCGCCCCAGCGGTGAAGATCAGCGGCGCTGAACCCGCTGCGCGAGAAGGGAGAGCGGCTTCGTCCGTGCTCACACCCACCACGCTCCTCGTTGCCCGATGCCCGCGCCGTACGCGGGTCGCTCCTACGATCTCCTACCGCCCCCGGCGGGTGACGTGCAGGGCTGAGACGGCCGCTGTGATCATCAGAGTTCGGGACTGCAGACCCCTGCAGTCCGACGATTTCCTCTTCGGAGCGCCCGCACCGGCGGCGTCCCGGGGTGATGCTCCCTGGCTCTCCGACAGGGCTTTGTCTCCGAGCGGCCCGAAGGGAAGGCGCACATCGGCTGTTCATGCACCGTTTACCCACACTGGGATCGATGGATGCCAATATCGGCGTGAGTCGAATTAGACACTCATCGATTCCATGCGTGGACGTCCCGGGAGCCAGCGATGACCAGTACCGACAAGCGCGACGACCTGACCATCGATCAGCAGCTGGCGATCGCCACCGCGGCGCGTCGGCTGGGGGAGGAGTTTGTCGGCACCTTCTCGGTCGAGACGATCGAGCGGTTCCTGCACACCAGCTACGACCAGTTCGCCACCCGCGCCGCGGTGGCCAACTTCCTGCCGCTGCTGGCCGAACGTTTCGCCCGCCAGCGCCTGCACGCCCTGGCCCGCGTCGAGGGCAAAAGCGACGGGCGGCCGATCGTGCTGTTCTTGTGCGTGCACAACGCCGGCCGCTCCCAGATGGCGCTGGGCTTCTTCTCCCATCTGGCCGGTGATCACGCGGTCGGCTGGTCGGGTGGCTCGGAGTTCGCCACGGAGATCAATCCGGCCGCGATCGCCGCGATGGCCGAGCGCGGCATCGACATCTCCCGGGAGTTCCCCAAGCCGTGGACCGAGGAGATCGTCCGGGCCGCCGATGTGGTGATCACCATGGGCTGCGGGGACACCTGCCCGATCTTTCCCGGCAAGCGCTACCTGGACTGGGAACTGCAGGACCCGGCGGGCAAGAGCTCCGAGGAGGTACGCCCGATCCGCGACGAGATCGAGCGCCGGGTGCGCACCCTCCTTGGCGAGCTCGGCGTGCCGGTCAGCTGACCCCCGCACACCGAGCACTCATAGACGTCTGTCAATATAGACAGTGCGTGACTTCGATGAGTATCTATGTCCGGAGGTCTGATGGAGCTGTTGCAGATCCTTGAGTGCAGCCCGCCGCTGGTTCGCCAACCCCTGGACGCCGGGCAGGCCGCCGGGATCGCGCCGGTGTTCAAGGCCCTGGGCGATCCGGTCCGGCTGCGGATCTTGTCGATCGTGGCCAGCCATTCGGGCGGCGAGGTGTGCGTGTGCGACATCACCGGCGCCTTCGAACTGTCCCAGCCCACCATCAGCCACCACCTCAAGGTGCTCAAAGAAGTCGGGCTCCTGACCTCTGAGCGGCGCGCCTCCTGGGTCTACTACCGCCTGGTCCCCGAGACCTTGACCGAGCTGTCGGCCCTGCTGAACACCCCTGCCACCGTCTGACCACGGCACCGTTGCACCGTTAAGGAAGATGCATGTCCTCAAGCCCACCTCCACTTCCGGCCGCCGCGGGTTCGACAGGCGTGATGGGTGCGCTGTCGACCCTGGACCGGTTTCTGCCGGTGTGGATTGGCCTGGCGATGGCTGCCGGACTGTTGCTGGGACGCCTGGTGCCCGGCCTGAACTCCGCGTTGGAGGCGGTGAAGATCGGCGAGATCTCGCTGCCGATCGCGCTGGGCCTGCTGCTGATGATGTACCCGGTGCTGGCCAAGGTCCGCTACGACCGTCTGGGCACGGTCACCGGCGACCGCCGCCTGCTTTTCGCCTCCCTGGTGCTGAACTGGGTGCTGGGTCCGGCGCTGATGTTCGCGCTGGCCTGGCTGCTGCTGCCCGACCTGCCCGAGTACCGCACCGGCCTGATCATCGTCGGTCTGGCCCGATGCATCGCCATGGTGCTGATCTGGAACGACCTGGCCTGCGGCGACCGCGAGGCTGCCGCCGTCCTGGTCGCGATCAACTCGATCTTCCAGGTGATCGCTTTCGGCGTGCTCGGCTGGTTCTACCTGGAGGTCCTGCCCGGCTGGCTGGGCCTGGGCGAGGGCGCCGCGCTGCGGGTCTCGGCCTGGGACATCGCCCAGTACGTGCTCATCTTCCTCGGCATTCCCCTGCTGGCCGGATACATGTCGCGCCGGCTCGGCGAACGCGCCCGGGGCCGCGACTGGTACGAGGAGCGCTTCCTGCCGAAGATCGGGCCCATCGCCCTGTACGGGTTGTTGTTCACCATCGTCATCCTGTTCGCCCTGCAAGGCGAGACGATCACCTCCCAGCCCGGGGACGTGGCCCGCATCGCGCTGCCGTTGCTGGCCTACTTCGCCCTCATGTGGGGCGGCTCCTTCCTGGCCGGCCGGGCGATCGGCCTGACGTATGAGCGCACCACCACGCTCGCCTTCACCGCGGCGGGCAACAACTTCGAGCTGGCCATCGCGGTCGCGGTGGGCGTGTTCGGCGTCACCTCCGGTCAGGCCCTGGCCGGGGTGGTCGGCCCGCTCATCGAGGTGCCCGTCCTGGTGGCCCTGGTCTACGTCAGCCTCTGGGGCCGCCGCCTGTTCACCACTTCCACCACCTCTGAGGGATCGGTTCATGTCTGATACGCCCAGCGTGTTGTTTGTCTGCGTGCACAACGCCGGACGCTCCCAGATGGCCGCCGGCTGGCTCACCCACCTGGCCGGAGATCGCATCGAGGTCCGCTCGGCCGGCTCGGAGCCCGCCGAGCGGATCAATCCGGCCGCCGTGGCGGCGATGGCCGAGGTGGGCATCGACATCACCGGCCAGAGGCCGAAGATCCTCACCACCGAGGCCGTGCAGGACTCTGATGTGGTGATCACCATGGGCTGCGGGGATGCCTGCCCGTTCTTCCCCGGCAAACGCTATGAGGACTGGAAGCTCGATGACCCGGCCGGTCAGGGCATCGAGGCCGTTCGGCCGATCCGCGACGAGATCCGCGCCCGCATCGAGAAGCTGATCGCCGAGCTCGACGCCCGGTAACCACCGGCCGCTGCCCCGCCCGGCCTGGTCCAGGCCGGGCGGGGCAGCCGGGTCGCGGCCAGCACCTGCCTTTTAAGTCTGCGGCGACCCGGCCAGCAGCCACACGGTGGCCACCAGCAATCGCGCGGCGGCCAGCAGCGTGTCCGGCTCGATGCGCTCAGGGGTTTCAGCGGGGGTCTGGTAGCCGGGCATGCCCATCCCGATGCCGATCGCGGCCAGCCCGGCCGCGGCGTAGCGGCGGTTGTCCGAGGCCATCGCCCCGGCCCGCAACGCCACCCCGGTGCGGCGCCCAGCCTGGTCCAAGACGGACAGCAGCCCATGGGCCGGGCCGCCCGCCTCGACCGCGGCCGCCTGGTGCAGCTGCGCGGCCCCGTCCAGGTTGATGACCTGAGTGCCCGGCGCCACAGCGGGGGCGTGGTGGGCCGAACCCCATGCGCCGGTCTCTTCGGCGTCCAGGAAGGACACCGACAGATCCACCGGCGCTCTCAACGAAGCGCGCAGGACGCGGGCGGCCTCCAGCACCGCGGCCACCCCGGAGGCGTTGTCGGCCGCAGCGGGCAGGCGGCGATCCGGGTCGTCGCCCACCCCGTCGAAGTGCGCGCTCAGCAGCACCCGCGGCCCACCTTCCGGGCCCCGCGCCATCGTCTCGTCCGCAGCGTCCCACCCGATCGGCAGGTGGCCGTGGACGTTGACTCCCTGGGCGCCGACCGACCGCAGCGGCATCGACGCCGTCACGTTCACCTGCCCCGTGCTGAGGGCGCCGACCAGGTGCCGGTGCAGGTCGGGGCGCAGCCCGATGACCGCCACCGCGCGCCGGGCGGGTCCGGCGATCATCTTGGACATCCACCCCTCGGCGTCGGTGCCCCGGACCATCAGCACGCCGAGCGCGCCGCCGGCTTCAGCGCGCCCGCAGGCCTGGGTCCAGTCCTCGGCTGAGGCCAGGACCCAGCGGCCGCCGAGATCGGCCGCCTCCGCCCCCACCAGCGGCGCCGAGCGCGGCTCGGGCACCTCGGCCGAGGCCAGGTGCTCGACGAAATCACGGCGATGCTCCAACGCCCGGACCGCCGCATCGGTGCTCCAGCCCAGTATCGGCGTGCGATACAGCTCCCGCACCTCGGCGACGTCGAACGCATCAAGCCGCACCTGGGCGCCCAGCCCGCCCAGCTGCTCGGCGAGCCAGAAGGCGGCGGCCCGGCCGCCGGGGGTGCCCACCCGCCGGCCCGCATAGCCGTCAGCGGCCAGCTCGCGGACGGTGGCCAGCATCCTGTCGGCCGAAAGCCGCTCCAAGGCCTTCGCCAGGCCCGGCTCCCGGACGGTCGGATCTGGCTGAACCGGGGTGGGCGCCGATGACCGGGAGATCATCCGCAGCACCCGGTGGCGGCGCTGCCGGTGGTCTGCGGGCTCGCCGGTGCCTGGCCGCAGCACCCGGCCTCGGCTGCCTGGCTCGCCGCCGCGGGGCTGCCGCAGCAGGAGGTTGCCGCTGCTTGGGCCGCCGTGGTTGTCTCGGGTGCGGCGGGGCCGCCGCAGCATCCTCCCGCCGCGGGCGGGGTGAACGCCTCGTCGAGGTTTCCGGTGAATCCGCCGCCGACGCTGTTGGCCATCGCAGGCTCCCTTCGGCGCGGGGCCAGACATAGCGACCCCACCCCATGAATTAGATGAATGTCTAAGTAGCGCCACCATTCCACACTGTTTAGACGGACGTCAAGTTAGATGGAAATCTAATCACTGTGGTGGCTATGACATCGCCCCCCTTGCTGAAGAGGATGGCTGACAAGGGGTGTCACCGCGTTGACAGTGAACACATTGAGTGCGTGTTTGCTGACAATCCGGTTGAATCGTCGTTTACGGTGACCGGGCCAGATCCGATCGTCACCGTGGTCGATCGCCACTGTGGTCAAAGGAGACCCGCTGCTCATGCTGCACAGCCCTCGCCGCCTGGAGGCCCTGCTCGGCGCGCCTTTGCATTTGGTCACTTACGCCCAGATCGCTGCCCTGGTCAACAATCCCGACGCCCGCGAGGCCGAGGACTTGGACTACAAGGTCGACATCCCCGACGGGGACAGAGAGCGCAGGGAGAAGGGCAACGACGACGTCGCCGTCGATGTCGCCACCTTCGCCAACCACACCGGCGGCCTGATCATCGTCGGGATGGCCGACGTCGGCGATATCCCCTCCAAAGCCATGGACGTGGGCTTTCAGCGGCTGCAGTCGCGCATCCGCAACGCGGTCGCCGCTCGCGTGCACCCCATGCCGCGCTTTGCCATGCGTGAGGTGCCCAACCCCGCCACCCCCGGTCACGGGTTCCTGCTGATCTCGATTCCGCCCAGTTCACAAGCCCCGCACGCGGTGTCGAACCCGGCGCAGAAGAACGAAAGCCCGCTGCGCTGGCCGCGCCGACACGGAGCCGACAAGGTGTGGCTGAGCGAGTCGGAGATCGCCGCCGCCTACCGGCGCCGCCTCATGGGTGCCGGCGACCAGGTCGACCGCCTGCGTGAGCTGGAGGATGAGGCGGTCATAGCCGCTGCGATGACCAGCGCCCGGCAGGGCTACCCCAGGCCGCTGCTGGTGGTCACCGTGGTACCCGATCTGCCCGGAGACCTGCTGCTGGACGGGACAAAGGTGCGCGACTTCGACGAGAGGACCAAGAGCGAGGTGGTCATGCTGGGCGCCCACACCGCCACCTTCGACAGCGTCGGCGTGGCTCATCGCCGCCTGGTCGCCGAGGCCGGCGCCACCACCGTCTATGCCGTCCGCGCCCAGCTCTACACCGACGGCGCAGCCACCTTCGCGCTCCACCCGACCGCCATTTCCCCGTTTGTCAGCGACAAGCTCACGGTGTGCGTCCTGGATGCCGAAATCGTCAGCCGCACGGCCAGTGCCCTGCGCTACCTGGCCCGCCACGCACGTGACCGCGCCGCCGCGGCCGGATCGGCGATAGCGCGCGTGATGCTGGTAGCCGACACGCATCTGCACCCGGCTGTCTCGGCCAAGCCGGAGCTGGAGACCGCCTGGCCCTTCGACGACCCCGACCTCATCCGCTACCGCGTCGACCTCAACACCACGACCCGCGCCATCGACGGCCACCGGTCGCTGGGCACGCGCTTCATCCGGTTGGCCTTCGGGGAGGCGGCGGTGTCGCTGGATGACCTGGCTGATGACGGACGGCCGCTGGCCCGGGCCACCGCCGCGGTGTGTGGTGATCTGTTCCAGGCTTACGGAGTGCCGGAAAACCAGCAGATCCGCAGAGACGGCACCATCAATCGCCGCGCCTGGGGCGGCCACTGGGATCAGATCGAGAAATGGGCGCAAAAAGCCGGCGTTCCGCTGGCCGACGAGGACTAAAGCGCCAGCTGCCCCATCACCTCGGCCACCGGACCCGCCTGCCCGCCGCCGATCACCACGACATCGACTGGCCGCGACGAGAGGGATGCCGCCGCCGGGCCGGTCACACGCTCACGGACTCGGCCAGCGGAGTGAACAGCGCACCCAGCCGCGCCACAGCGGCCGGGACGATCCAGTAGTAGACCCAGGTGCCCCGGCGCTCGGAATCGATCAGCCCGGCCGTCCGCAGCACTTTGAGGTGGTGAGAGATGGTGGGGCCGCTCAGATCGAAGGCGGGGGTCAGGTCACACACGCACGCCTCGCCGCCCGCGTGGGAGCCGATCATCGACAGCAGGCGCAGCCGGACCGGGTCGGCGACGGCTTTGAGCATCACCGCCAGGTCGGCCGCGTCATCCTCCGACAGTGGCTCGCGGGCGATCGGCGCGCAGCACTGGGCGGTGGCGGTCATACGGCAACTCCCCTGCTTCGACATTCGTCTAAATCATACGCGGTGGTAGGCGACCAGCGCGAACGCGGCGACGGCGCAGGCCACCGCCACGGCCGCCATCACCCACGTGTAGCCGGCCGCCTGGGCTAACGCGACCGCGCCCAGCGGCGCCAGCGCCTTGTCGGCGACGGAGAAGGCCGCGATGCGGCCCGACAGCGAAGCGTAAGCGCTGCTGCCGTAACGCTGCAGGAGCAGGTGCGGCAGGGTGATGGAGGCGATGCCGAAGCCGAGCCCGAACCCCAGCACGCAGCCGATGGCGCCCGGCACCGTGCGCCCGGCCAGCGGGAGCAGCGCGGCGGCGACGCCCTGCAGGGTGAAGATCGCGGCGGCGATGAGGGCGGCGGGCAGGCGGCGTTGCAGGCCGGTGGTGAGCAGGCGGCCGGTCACCGACAACACCCCCAGCAGCCCGGCCAGCGTGGCGGCCAGAACGGGTGAGTGGCCCAGGTGGATGAGGTAGGTGATGAGCAGGACCGCCATCACCGCCGCGGCGCCGCCGTTGGCGGTGAAGGCGATCACCAGCAGCCAGAACGGCCGCGCCCGGGTGGCGTCCTTGACGATCCGGGCCCGCTCGTGGGTCGTGGCCGCCTGGCGCCTGGCGCGGGCGGGGCGACGCACGACGAGCGCGTGCAGCGGGATCGCCGCCACGCCGTAGATCACGGCCAGAACCACCAGGGCGGTGCGCCAGCCGTAGGCGTCGACCAGCAGGCCGGTCAGCGGCAGGAAGATGGTGGAGGCGAACCCTGCGACGACGGTGAGCGCGAGCAGCGCGTTGGCCCGGCCGTTACCGGGACCGTCGAACCAGCTGACGATGACGGCGAAGGCGCTCTCGTACAGCACCATCGCCGAGGCGATGCCGATCGCGGCGAAGACCGCATACAGCTGGGCCAAGTTCTCCACCCGCGACCAGGCCAGGACGGCGAGCGCGCCGATGACCGACCCGGCGGTCATCAGGCCCCGGCCGCCGCGGGCGTCCAGCAGGCGGCCGACCAGCGGGGCGCACAACGCGGCGATCAGGATCGAACCGGTCAGCGCGGCCGCGATCTGGGCGCCGCCGGCGTGCAGGTCGGCCGCCATCGGGGTGAGGAAGACCGAGAAGGCGTAGTAGAGCACGCCGTAGCCGATGGTCTGGGTGACGGCCAGGGCCGCGACGATCCGCCAGCCGCGCCCCGAACGCGGCCGGCCGCCGCCCCCGAGAGCGGGGGCGGCGGCCTCAGTGGGGGCCTCGGTGGCGGGTTCAGCGGCGGAGCTCACCGGAGCGTCCCGGCGCAGCCGATCAGCTGGCGTCCATCGGCCGTGGTCATCCAGCGGCCAGGTGATGGGTCTTCGGTGATGAACCCCTGGACGTGCAGCCGCCAGGCCAAGGAGCCGGCCGTCCGGGCGATCGCCGGGGCGAACCCGGGGTTGCTGCTCGGCCCGCGGGCGGCGACCAGGCGCTCACCCAGCCGGTGGGTGTCGATCGGCCCGTGCTCGCAGATCAGGCGCAAGACTTCCTTCTGGGCGGCGGTGGGGTATCCCTCAGACATCTGAGGCTCCTTGTCGGTGCGGCTTCGGCGCTGGTCGATGGCCGGTGTTCAGCCGCAGCAGCCACCACCGTCGCCATCACCACCGCCGACGGTGACCAGCGGGAGCGGGGTGGCCAGCAGGCCGCCGCTGATGCCGGTGGCCAGGCCGACCCGTCGCTCCTGCTCCTCGACCAGCCCCGAGGAGCACACTCCGGTCTCAGGCAGGTCCAGCTGCACGTCGCGGGCGGCCTCCCAGTCGCCGGCCAGCGCGGCGACAACGGAGCGGACCTGCTCGTACCCGGTGGCCATCAGGAACGTCGGGGCGCGGCCGTAGCTCTTGACGCCGACCGCGTAGTAGCCGGACTCCGGGTGGGCCAGCTCATCGACGCCGTGCGCGGGCACGGTGCCGCACGAGTGGGCGTTGGGGTCGATCAGCGGGGCCAGGGCGCGGGTGGAGCCGAGGATCGCGTCCAGGTCCAGGCGCAGCTCTGAGGCGATGGAGTGGTCGGGCCGGTAGCCGGTGGCTGCCACGATGCGCTCAGCGGTGACCGACTGCTCGGCGCCGGAGGGGGTGCGGCTGACCACCGTCACCTGGCCGTCGTTCTCAGTGATCGAGTGGGTGTAGAAGCCGGTGACCAGGGTGATGCGGCCCGAATCGACGTGCGCCCGCAGCCGGGTGCCCAGCGCCCCACGCGCCGGTAGGGCATCGGCCTCACCGCCGCCGTAGGTACGGCCGGCGCTGGTGGCGCGGATCGCCCAGGTGATCTGCGCGCCCGGCAGCTCGGCCAGGGCCAGCAAGGTGGTGGCCGCCGAATGGCCCGCCCCGACGACCAGGGTGTGCCTGCCCGCGTAGGTGTCGCGGTCGGCGCCCAGCACATCGGGCAGCGCGTGGTCGATGAACGTCGCCGCCTGCTCCTCACCGTAGGCGGGCAGGCCGCTCGCGCCCAGCACGCTGGGCGAGGTGTAGGTGCCGGAGGCGTCGATGATCGCCCTGGCCTGGAGCTCCTCACCGCTTTCGGTGCGGATGAGGAACGGCGCATCCTCACGTCCCGTGGTACGGACCCGGTCATAGCCCAGGCGGCTGATCGCGCTCACCCGCACGCCCAGCCGCAGTCGGGAGCCGAACAGTGTGGCCAGCGGGGCCAGGTAGTCGGTGATCAGCTCGGCGCCGGTCGGCAGCCAGTCCGCGTCGGGTGCCGTCCAGTCGCCGGCCTGAAGCAGGCGGCGGGCTGCGGCGTCGATGTTGTACTTCCACGGGCTGAAGACCCGCACGTGGCTCCACTGGGCGACCGAGGCGCCGACCTGCTGCCCGGCCTCCAGGATGAGGAAGTTCAGACCACGCTCGGCCAGGTGCGCCGCGGCGGCCAGGCCGACCGGGCCCGCCCCGATGACCACGATCGGCAGCGCATCGGCCTGCGCGGGGGCGAGAAACCGCTCGACCGCGACCGCGGCCGGGCCGCAGCATCCATCACTCATGGCTCTTCTCCTGAAAACGCGTAGTGATCGTCAAGGACCAGTGGATCGACAGGCTTATGGATGTGAGCGATGACTCCGTCAGCGCTGCGGCTCGCGTCACACACCTGAGGGCGGGGTGCGTCGAACGTGACGGCCCAACGTCCTGGCGGGCCGGCGAAGCAGAGCGCACACCACACCCCTTGATTAGAAGATTGTCGAATCAAGAGACAGGTTGCCTCACTGATTCGAGATCTGTCAAATCAGGAGAACGCTATTTGAAAATCACGGTGTCGTCCGCCTCGCGGGAAGGGCGCGCTTGATCGCGCGTGCGATCAGCGGAAGTCCAATGAGGCTGGGCAGCACCCAGTAGCTCCAGGCGGGGAGCCGGTCCCAGAGCGGCAGGTTGGGGCCGTTGTCGACGTAGAAACCGGTCAGCAGCGCGACGTAGGACAGCCCCATCCCCATGATGTGGATGTACGGTCGGCGCCGCCGGTTCAGATAGCCGGTCATGCCTCCGGTGAAGGCCAGCGAGCCGATGGCGAACAGGTGGGCGTTCTCCCGCCAGCGGATCATCGCCAAGATCGTCATCGTGGCGAAGACGACCGCCAGGCCCCAGATGTAGATCCGGCCGAACCGCAGGTGCCGGGCGCCGCCCTTGCGCGACAGCGCGGCCACCGCACCGCAGGTCACGCAGACCAGACCGGCGATGACATGGACGGCCAGCGCCGTCAGGAAAACCGGCCCCGCATTCGGGACCGGGAGACCGAAGACGGTGATCTCATCCATGCCGCACCCCATGTGTAGTGTTGCTATATATAGCGACGCTACTCCGGTGATTGCCTGGGCGGAAGGGCCGATATAGCGTTACTACCTATGAGGGCCGAAGCGCTCAAAGGACACCTGGACGGCCTGCTGCTCGCCGCGCTGGAGAGCGGGCCGATGCACGGGTACGCGGTGAAGGAAGCCCTTCGGGAAGCAACGCAGGGGCGCATCGATCTGCCCACCGGCACCGTCTATCCGGCATTGCACCGCTTGGAACGGGCCGGACTGATCGCCGGGAGCTGGTCGGTTGTCGCCGGTCGGCGCCGCCGCAGCTATGAACTCACCAGCGCCGGACGTACGGCGCTCGGCGGCGAGCGGGCCAGCTGGCAGGAGTTCGCGACCGCGGTCACCGCGGCGCTGGGGGCGCGGCCATGGCCGGCCGCGACCTGATCACCGCGCAGCTCGACATCCTCGCGACCCGGCTGCCCTCCCAGGTGGTGGAGGAACTCGCCGACGGGCTCGAGGAGGCCTACGAACTCCATCTCCACGCCTGCGGCGATCCCGAGCAAGCCGCACGGGCGGCCATCGCGGAGTTCGGCGACGCCGACACGGTCACGGCCGCTTTCCTGCGTGAATCACCGTGGCACCGCACCGCCATCGTCCTGCTCCTCACCGGTCCCCTCATGGCCGCTGCCTGGGCTGTCACGCTGCTCACAGCGGGCGCGTGGACCTGGTCGCTGCCGCTTCCCGCCAAGATCTTGTACGGTGCGGCACTCGTGACGATCGTGTGCGCCCTGCTCTTCGTGGTCCGGGAGAAGCTCGCCTATCGACGAACGCGCCTGGCCATGATCGGCAGCGTCCTGGGGTTGATCGTCCTTGACGTGCTCATGCTGACTGTGATCGCGGTCATGACGCCGGTGCCGGTGTGGCCGATGGCGGTAGCCGTACCGGCAAGTGCGATCCGGATTCTGTCCCTCGCGCGCAGACTCCCCGCAGTCATCGCCGCATAGCCACGTCGCGTCGCTCACCGGCGAAGGCCGCCAGCCGCAGGGCGGTGACCGGCTCGATGCCGAGTTCGGTGGCCGACACCGCCGGGATCGTCGCGCTCTACGCCGCCGGCACCGATGATCTGCGCGAAATTCCTGCAACTGTGATCGGCCGATCTATGTCGATGTGCCGACAGGCCAGGATTTACCCACAGGCGGCGTCCGGAGTGCAGGCGTTCGGCGGGCAACACGCCTGCAAGCTGAGCTGCAGATCGGCCAGAGCCTGGCCGATCCGGCCGGGATCAGCGCGGTAGTAGACGGTCTTCCACTCCCGCCGGGCGCTCAGTACCCCGCCATCGCGAAGCGTCGCCAGATGGGTTGAGGTGGCCGACTGGGCCAGCGACATGCGCTCGGCGACCTGGCTGACGGTCAGCTCGATTCCGCCGGCGAACAGCATCAGGATCTGCTGACGGGTGTCGCTGGCCATCGCCTTGAGGAAGCCGCGCGCAGCCTCGGTCAGCTCGATGTCGGTGCTCGCCATCTCCATGAGGACGACCCTACCTCTCATATTGTCATTTCTTAATTTGACGATACGATGCGGCGCATGAACACCATCGTCATCGGTGGCGGCCAGGCCGGACTGGCCGCCACCCGAACCCTTCTGGACGCCGGCCTGACTCCGGTGCTCCTGGAGGCAACAGACCAGACCACCGGCTCCTGGAGGCGCTACTACGACAGCCTCACCCTGTTCTCCCCCGCCCGCTACAGCTCCTTGCCCGGCCTTCCTTTCGGAGGCGAACCCGACCGCTACCCGCACCGCGACGAGGTGGTGGACTATCTGGCCCGCTACGCCCGCGATCTCGGCCGCGGGGGCGCCGAGATCCGCACCGGCGCCCGCGTCACCGCCGTCGAAGCCCATACCCACGCCGCCGCCCACCGCGGTGCCCGAGGCGGTGGCGGTGGCTTCACCGTGCACCTCGCCGACGGCAGCACGCTGAACGCGCCCAGCGTGATCGCCGCCAGCGGGTCATTCGACCGCCCCCACCTGCCCGTCCTGCCGGGCCGCGACGGCTTCACCGGCCAGATCCTGCACGCCGCCACCTACACCAACCCCCTGCCCTACGCGGGCCGACGCATCATCGTGGTCGGCGCCGGCAACTCAGCCGTGCAGATCGCCTGCGAACTCGCCGAGACCAACACGGTGACCCTGGCCACCCGCACGCCGATCCGCTTCATCGACCAGCGCCCCCTGGGCAAGGACCTGCACTTCTGGTTCACCATCACCGGCTTCGACCGCCTGCCCGCCCGCCTGGTCACCACTCCGCCCACCGTCCCCATCCTGGACGAGGGACTCTACCGCCGGGCACTACGCGAAGATTTCCTGGACCGGCGCCCGATGTTCATCCGCCTCGACGAAGGCGACGTGGTGTGGGCCGACGGCAACCGCGAACCCATCGACGTTGTACTGCTGGCCACCGGATACCAGCCCAATCTCGACTACCTGAACGAACTCGGCGCCTTGGACGAGACCGGCCACCCCCGCCATGACCGGGGCCTGTCCACCACCCACCCCGGGCTGGGCTTCCTCGGCCTGGAATGGCAGCGCACCCCCGCCTCCAACACCCTGCGCGGAGTGGGCCGCGACGCCCACCACCTCACCCGCAAACTCGCCGCCCACCTCAACACCCACCGCTCCCGGGCGGACGTATAACGAAGGGCGCTTCCCTGGTTCTCCGCTACCGAAAACGTCCCACCACGCCCGGCAACACACCAACCGCGATTCCCCTCTCGCAGCAGAGATGCCGGAGAAAGAGTCGAAGGGGCGACCGAACCGAGTTCGGATCGTACTGTCACCTTGAATGACGTTCGGTTCCTCTGGTTATACAGCCATCTAATTGACAGTGCGCAAGTGGGAGCGGCACTTCACTGTCAAGTTCGACGACCCCAGACAGGTGTCTGGCGCGCTTGCAGATGTCAGTGGAGCTGGCAGCTGGCAATCCCCTGAAAGCGTGGAGACTTGGTTATGCGGCGATGGTCTCCTGAGACCTCGCATCGGTCGGAAATGTCAGCACATGATCATACTCTTGTCGACCATGACCACCGCTCACACCGTCTCGTTCGGCCTCTGGGTTCACTACGGGCAGGCGTATCTCGTCGACGACACCGACGACAACAACGGCTACGCAAATTTCGCCGATGACCATCCTGATCACCCTGTCGGAATCATTCGCGTGGAGGACGGCGCCGCTCTCCTGCTCACAGGCACACACACGGGCACCCTTGGCTTCTCGGCGACCGTGGCCGACCAAGATCCAGGAGCGGACACCGACGAGTATGAGGACATTGTGGAGATCAGCTTTCGGTCAGAGGCCGGACGGCTCTCGCTATGCGAGTGGGGAGGCGAAGGCGTTCACGAAATACCCGAGCTGCCCTCGGGGCCGGGGTGGTACCGGTTGCGCTATCACGCCGTGAACATGGATGAGGAGTCGGAAGCGGAAGATCGCTATCTGCTGCAGATCTGGCCACAGCCTGAGTCCATTCCCCGGGTGGTCAAAAGCACGAGCGCGCAACTCGCCTACTGGCGCAGCGCGGGCTGACGTCCTGACTTCAGGAGGTTTCTGATCATGTCCGATGCCGACTTCATCCCCCTCCGCGTCACCTACCGGACGCCCAAGCTCGGCCGTGCTCAGATCCGGGACTGGGCGAGAGCGAACGGCTACCCGGTCAGTGAGCGTGGCCGGATGGCTCCAGAAATCACGGAAGCCTTCTTCGTCGCCCATCCCGAGATCCTCGAGCAGGCGAGCACGTTCGAGATGGTCCGTGCCACCGCGCGAACCCCCGGCGCGTCGCCAGAAGATTACGGGTGGGAAAAGGACAGCGGGCTCGGCGAGATCTACACGATCGTCTTCGTCCGCGGGCTCGACGAGCACGAGGTGCTTCGCCGGCTCGGAGCCACGGACGAGGACATCCGGCTCATTGGAGACGAGGATTACTCTCAGCCGGAAGGGCCTGAGGTCATCACTGTGAGGCGAATCGGGGACTGGACCGTCGCGATCGAGGATTGCGGCTTTCGGGGCTCGCATAGGGAGGCTCTTTGCCCCCTGTCTCGCGACGGGGGAGAAGCGGTGGCGGTGATGCGGCACAACTACGCAGCCCGGCACCACCTCTCCTATGCCGTCGACGACCTCTTACGATAAGCATGGAATTCCACCATTCATGCCTCGGAAATCCCAGCTGTCGGAACTATTCCACTGAGATCACCTCATTGAATAGCTGAAACTTTCAGTTCCGTTGACTGTATTCGACGCCGACCGTATCGTTCGATCATCGTTTACGTACGCGTCTTTCGTCGCGCACTTCCTGACAGGAGAGGCCCATGACATAACGGCGCGTCCGTCGGCGACGGCGCCTGATCATGTGGCTGGTGGCCGCCTTATTCGGCGCGTTCACCGTCGTCACACCCGCTGACGCCGCCACCACCTGCACGCTGACGTTCCAAGCCAATTACCGGGGGACCGTCGGCGGGCAGTACAGGTGGCAGGTCGATGCGCGGCTGACCAACACCGGCACGACACCGTCGACCACCTGGGAGGCGGTCATCGACTTTCCCTTCTCGGCGGGCGCGGTCGTTCACCTGTTCTGGAACGTGAAGAGGTTCTCGACGACCGTGTGGAGACCGTCGTCGTGGAATGGTGTCATCCTGCCGAACCGGTACGCGAACTTCGGGTTCGAGATCGGCATGCCTATGACGACTACCTCGCCGCCTCTTCCCACTTCCAGTCAGTGCAGCATCACCTATTGATGAAACGGGCGAGTCCATGGGGCTCGTCCGTTCGTCGGCTTTCAATTTGTTGCGAGATCAGGAACTTCTCGTATTCTCCGACGACGTCCGCCCGGGTCGTGAAGCTCACAGGCCGCCGACGCATCACCGCCGGCCCCGGCAAAATCGGCGACATCGCCCGCGCCGCCCTCGTCCTCGCTCAATTCGAGCACGGCAGACTCATTTGAAAGTCGCTGAGATCAGCTCGCTGAATCCTTTTCATCCCCTGGTCAGAGGCCGATACCGTTTAAATAGAGGTTTGGGCTGGTAGCGCCTTGTAAGCGCAGCCTTCCTGGCGAACCTCGCCGGATGCGATACTACTGGGCGGGGTCTGCTGCACTTTCGACGGGAGCGAGATGGAGCAGGAACGGCCGGATAACGAGTTCCTTGTCCTCCAGGGTGAGTACGGCGGGCGGACGCGCACGGTCGTCGTGGTGACGCCGCCCACCTTCCAGATCTCCGACCCGGAACCGATCTTCTCGGCGCTGATGGACCACGCGACGAAGAATTCCTTCCGCGATACCGGTCTCCTCGTGTCGCTGATCCTCCCCGGCCCGGGTGATCTCGGAAACTTCTATGAGTTCTCCTACGTCTTCGACATGGACGGTGACGTCGAGGAGGTCGTCGATATCGCCCTCTCGTTCTTGTCGTTCCAGTTCGGAGTGGCAGACGAGGTCGCCTCGGTGAACGTCTACGGTGCCTTCACCAGCAGCGGAACCGACATCGCCGCGCATCTGCTGCTGACCGTCGTCGGCGATGAGGTGTGGCCGTTCGTGCTCGCCTGCACCACCGATCTCGTGCTCGACGACGCGCTGCCCCGCATCTGCGCCTCGTTCGCCCAGGCCGCGCTCCAGACCTATGAGACCGCCACCCGCACCACCGCGTGGATCGTGGCCGACGGTCTGGCCCTCGGCGAGGGCGATCCCGACGCGTTCTTGGTGCTGCCGTATGCCCGGCGCGCGGGCGCGGCCCCCGGAGACCTCGCCGTGGACGCCCTGCGCGCACTCTCGACCCCGATCCGGGTGGACGGCCCCTTCCGGCTGGCCGGGCTCGACTTCCACGCCTACCTGCTGACCGGCCACTTCGCGGGCGAACAGCGGCGCGTGTGCATCGTCGAACCGCTCGACGGGCCGCCGATCTCCGGGCCGGGACGGCTGCCCGGCAGCGCGCGCTGGCAGTTCTTCAAGCTCCTCGGCGAGGCATCGGTCACCCAGCGGCAGTGGCCGGACGACCTGATCTGGTGCGTCTGGCCGCTGGAGCCACCGGTCTGGCTGACGTATCCGATGCCGCCCGTCTCGGACGACCCGCGGCGTAACGCTGAGGCTGCTCTCTTCTTCTACGGAGTGAAGATCATTCGGGCGCGGGCGGTGGCCTACCCGAAATGGTCACAGCCCACGGGGCAGGGTTCGCTCCTGGCCGCCATGGCGGAGGCCGGGATGCCGAACCCCCGCGCCTTTCTGGTGCACACCGATCCCAACCTGCCGCCCACTCTCATGATTGTCGAGGGGGCGGACACCGAGGAAGAGCAACGGGTCCCTGACATCGATGACGACTACCGGGTCATCGAGGCCGACGCGTTCCTCCGCGAGACGTACTCGGCGATCGACCGGGGTCTGCTGAACGTCGCGTTTCGGTCCTACGCCTACCACCGTTACTTCGGTGCCCCTGATACGCCCGAGCAGGTGGGGGCGTCGTTGGGCGCCGGGATCTCGCTCGCGAACAGGCTCAAGGACGTTCGCCAGTACGACCTGGCCGAATGGGCGGCGTCGTGGGCGGCGTCGCTCGCCGAGCAGCACGGGGCCGCCGAGGCAGCGGTCAAAGCCCACTGGGTCGCGGGCGTCTGCTGTGACTACATGGGCTGGCTGACCGAGGCCCTCGACCACTACGAGGCGGCGCTCCGTGACGCGGACGCCCTCGCTGACGAGGACTTCATCGGGACCCTCGAGATGAGCGTCGGGATCACCACCGTCACGGCGTTCGCCGACTACGAGCCCGAGGCCCGGTTCCTGACCCCGCTCAACGCCGAGCAACGGACCCTGCTGGAGCGGGCCTCCCGGCTCCTCGACGCCGCCGACGAAATCTACGCGGGACGCAAGGACCGCGAACGCTCCCGCACCACGATCGCCATCTACCGAGAGCGGGTCGCCGGCTTGCTCGCCCTCGACGACGACAGCGTGCTGGCCTCCGTTGAGAACCTGGTCGACCTGTGGCACTCTCCTGCCGTCTCCGACGACGAGCGGCTTCGCCAGACCGCCGGATCGTTCATCACGGCCGGGCTGTGGCGACTCGCCGCCACTCCTCCCGAAGTACTGCCCTCCTTCGACAACGCGGCCAACGCGGTCATGAGCGGCCTGACATCCGCGGTGGAGGTCACCTGGGCGAAGATCACCTCCATCGCCGTCCTGTTCGGCGACCGGCTCCATGCGCTCGACGCCCCCGAAGAGGCCCTGGCCTCATACGAGATCGCCCGGAACTCCCAGGTCAACGAGCAGTTTTTTCTCATCCGGCCGCCGCGTCCGACGGAGCGGCACGGCGGGTCGTTCGCGATCGACGTAGTGGGGCGGCGGCTGCGGATGGCCGCCGAGCATCCAGAACTCACCAGGGACCGCGCCACCGAGATCCTCCTGGACGCCGAGAACGCCAAGAGTCGCTGGTTCACCCGCGACCTGGTGATGGCCCTGCCGAACGCGGAACCGGCCGCCCGCGCGGGCGCGACCCTGCCCGTCGGAGCCCTCACCGACCCGCGGATCGCGCTCGCCGAGCGGGCATGGGAGCGATGGCAGGAGACCGGCGACGACAGCCTGGACGATCCACCTGGCCTCCTTGACGAGACGGGGCTGGCCGACCTCTGGGAGTTGCTTCCCGAACGGGCCGCCATTTTGTCGTTCTACTCGGCGAACGACCGGACGTACGTCACCACGCTCCGGAATCCGGGCGAGCAGCCCGTCGTGACGGTGCTGCCCGTCGACCAGCACCGCCTCGACAAAGCGTCGCGGTTGATGAGCGCCTACTTCTCCGGCACCGGGCTGTACGCAGCGCTCGACCCGCGCGACCCAGCACGCCGCGATGCCCGTTTCCTCGGCGAACTACGCAGGATCGGTGACTTGCTGGCGCCGATCGCAGACGCCGTCGCCGACAGCGCGCTGATTGTCGTGCTGCCGCACCAGCAGTGGCACGGGCTACCGATCCACGCGTCCCTGCTGCCGAGGCTATGGGAGGCGGGGCGGCGTCCGGGCCTCGCCTATGCGCCGAGCCTCGACACCCTCAGGTTCCTGCTGCGCCGCGACCGCGAGCGGCCGGATCCGAGGTTCGTCCGGGCAGGGGTGCTGACCGCGCCCGGCCCAGGCGACGACTCCGCGGCGTTCGAAGCCGCGCATTCGGGCTTCGCCGCGGCCCTGGCCGACCACTTCGGCACGGTGCTGTCGGCGTGCGGGCCGACCGCGACCAAGAACGAACTGCTGTACGAGATACGGCACGCGGGCCTTCAGCATCTGATCGCGCACGGCTCGTTCCACGACGGCGCGGATGTCATGGACTCGGCCCTCGCCCTCACACCCGGCCCCGACGGGGTGCCCGAGCTGATGCGCGGGCGCGACTTGATCAGCCTCGGCATCCGCGCCTCGCACGTCACCGTCCAGGCGTGCTCGCTCGGCCGGAGTGTCGCGTCAGCGGGCGACGAGATGTGGGGGCCGACTCGCGCGCTGCTCGCCGCAGGCGCAGGCAGCGTGTTGTCGCCGCTATGGAACATCGACCTGACGTCCTCGACGCAGCTGCTTCACGACTTCTACGACGGCTGGCTCGAGCGGAGGCTCCCGAAGTGGCAGGCCCTCGCGGACGCCCAGTTCCGCATGTGGTCGAACGGCGAAAGCCCGGCATGGCAGCATATGTTCCACTGGGCGCCGTTCAAGCTCGTCGGACTCTGAACCGGAGGCAGAATGCCATCCTTCGCATCCCTCGACGACGACGAAGTGGTCGGGATCTTGCAGCAGTTACTGACCGAGCACGATGACAGCCCCGAACCCGCCGTCACGGACGAGGAGATCGCGGAGCGAAGCCGGGAGGACGCGGAATTTATCCGGGCCCTCGCCGCCGAGCTAGGGCTTGAGGAGTCGGGGAGCGAGCCGACACCGCGCGACCTCCTCGAGTCCCTCACCGCCCTGCCAGGAATCACCGAGGAGGCGGAGCGAGCCGCCGAAGACATCCGGAAGCGTGCCACTCTGCCGTTCGACCCCCAGCTTCTGTCAATAGCCATCTCCGTCGCGACGGCCGTCGCGATCATCCGCCCGAAGATCGAGTACCGGAAGACCGACAAAGAGGTGAAGTTCGTCGCTGACGTCCGCGGCGTCCCCGACCTTGCTGGCATCGTCCAAATCGTCGTGGACCTGATGCGCCGGAACGGATAGCTGAGCTTCGAAGTAGGTCCGCTCACGACCTGAGATGGCCAACGACGACGGGTGCGACCGAGGTCGTATCTGTCTGTCGCAGGTGTGACGGCGGGTCGTCGACGTCGTAGCCGAAGGAGGCCAACACGGCCCGGAACTCCTCCTCGGTCGGCGTCTTTGACGCTGTCCTGCCCCGCCGTACCTACTCGTCGGCATCAGGCGGCCTCCTCGCGACGGGTAGGCGGGCAGGTGATGAGCAGGCAGGCATCCCATGCCGAGCGGGGCAGTGTGGTGTCGCTGACGGATAGGCAGGCCAGGGCGATGCCTGCCGCCCCCTCTATCGATGAACTCGACCAGCGCGGCAGTCCGGGATCGAGTTCCCGGGCGAAATACGCCGAGGCGGCCTTCAAGATCTCGTTCGCCCGACGCAACTCGCGATTCTCGCGCTCGAGTTCGGTGATTCTCCGGGCGTCGGACGTCGAGGTCCCCGGACGATTTCCGCCATCGACCTCGGCCTGGCGCACCCAGGTCCGCAGCGCCTCGCGGTGCACCCCGAGCCGGTCGGCGACCCGGGTCGGCACGCCCGCCCCTCACCGGCCGCACGCAGCTCGAAAACCATACGGACAGCGCGTTCCCGCAGCTCAGGGGCATACTTCCTCGGTGGTGCCATAACTCCTCACCCTTCCAGGTATCGGAGCCTCCAACCAACTCGGGGTGACCCTGTCGGCCGTCCCCGGTGAAATCAGGCGTCAGGGGTGTGGCTGGATCGGAAAGCGGCCGCGGTGCCAGTACCAGTGGCGGCCGGCCCTCAGATGCTCGACGACCGCGCGCTGGAGGGCGGTGCGGCATGGCAGCCGGTCGAGTGGTGTGGTCAGGTCGCGGAACACGAACCGCCGCACCTCGACGTCGGCGTCCAGCCCTTCCGGCTCCTCGTACGGCTCCAGCTCGAACCTCCGCTGGAACCGGGCGATGTTGGAGTCCTCCGGCAGGTATTCCAGCAGTTGCGGGTCGAGCAGCCACGAACCGCAGGCGAACTCCGTGTAGGGCTCGTCGGGAAAGTGGCGAGGGAAGAACGCGCGGGCCTCGTCGAGCGACGCCGCGACCGCCTCGGGGGGCATCGGCCCCGACTCGGGGATGTGCAGGTCGAGGGTGGCGCCGCCGCGGTGATACTGCAACCGGCCCAGCTCGTAGATGCTGCCGCGCGCGTGCAGGGTGAGCCAGCTCTGCATGACGGGCCAGCCCTCGCCGCGCATCCGCCGGTCGACCGCGAGGTTGCGGCCCAGGTCGGCGAGGCTCGCCCATGACACGGTGTCGGCGACGCCGTGGTCGCGGTGGTATCCCGTGGCGACGCCGACCAGGGCGAGGTACGCGTACACGTAGAGATGCCGCCAGGCGGGGCCGCGTTCGCGCGGCAGCTCCGGACCGGGCGGCAACCAGCCGTGGCCCCCGAGATCGGCGCGGACCAGGGCGATCGAGCGGTCGAGCAGCCAGCGCAACTCCGGAGTCCACAGCGGGGATCCGGGGTCGGGCCAGCCCTCCATGATCTCGGCGGCGTCGTCCGGCGGCACCGCGAGCCGCTCGAGGAGGGCGGGTGCGTCGGCCTTGGCGGGCAGGGGGGCCGATGGCCGGTCGCCGGCGAGCCGGTGCACGCGGTCGACGTCCTCGACGGGCACCCCGAGCCGGGCGGCGGCGGCGTCCAGATCCACGCGGATGATCCTACCCGCCGATGTCACGGGGCGGCGGATTGCTCCGCCTGACCCCATCTGAAGATCTCTGGTCAGCCTCCGATTTTCCATCTTGTGCCATAACAGATCGGCGGACCGTATGTATAAGACTTTCCTGTCTTCGTGCTGGTCGCCACGAGAACGTCGGTCGCCTCAGGCTGATGGCACATGGAGTCCGGCAGGCTGATGCCGACGTCCTCTCCCGGAGCGAGGACGGCGAAGGACCCCTTGTTGAGCTTCCCCTTCACCGTGACGGTTTCTTGTGTGGCGTTAATGATGATGAATTGTTCTTCATCACGAGGCGTACCGCAGGCGCTGAGGAGGAGCGCGGTGACCGTCGTCAGTCCTATGAGACGAAAACCGGTCAGAGTAGCCATCGTGAACGACGTTGAATTCCGGATGCCCATGGCGGCCTCCTTGAGGGACTTCGCCATCAGGCACGATAGCGGATCGGCTTCGTCTGCTGGTATGGGGTCAAGGAGTCAGCGAGCACAAGACCTTCGCGGCCCCGAATGTCGAGGAAACGCATCACAGCCTCGCCTCGCTGCTAGAAAGGGCGGTCGCCGCCTTCGGTGAGAGTGACGCCGCCGCCCTGTTCACCAATCTCGGTCCTCGGTCGGCCTCCACGTCATCGGATCGACCGGCCCGTGCTCACACTGCCGCGGCGAGTGCGTGTGAGTGTTCGATCAGCAGCCCTCTGTGTCTTGGGGGCAACAGGTGCTATCAAGGAGCTCTCGGCTGCTATCAGGAGAATGGTTGCGGAGCTCTGTGGTGGTACATCTGCAACGGCATGTGTTGCATGCAGACAAGCCAGGGACTGATTTGTTATTAGCCGAGATCGGTGAGGCATGCCACGATCTTCATGCGGGCGCGGAGGCGGCAGTCGCGCTCGATTCCAAGGCCGCGTCCCGCCATGGATATCGCCGGTGACCACACCGCCCCGGCTCACGGGCCGAACTCGTTGACCCTCTTCCGTCTTTACATCACGGGGTGGCCGACCTTTTCCGTCCCCCAATCCCTGGCGCTGCCCGTTGCCCGCGTCCCATTTCGGATCGGGGGTATCCGCGCAGCGCTTTTGGCGCTCCCTGCCAAAACGCACGTGGCGCGTGAAAGACTCGGTTCGATCGTGCCTCGATCGCGACCCGGTGTGATGAGGCGATAACCCGCCGGGTGAACGTCGAGGACTCATCAAACCGCTCCGCAATATCGCATCGCTTAGAAAAGGGCTCACGTGGTCGAATCATCGCCGGTGCGTGCACCGGCTGTCGTCCGTCACTTCGCCAGGATCGTCGATCTCGGGGTCGCCGCGCTCACCGTGGTGGTCTTCGTCGCCATCGCCCTGGCCACGGGGGTACGTTCGCCCTGGCCGGCCGTGATCCCCGTCGCCCTGGCCCTCGGTGCGCTCCTGCTCCTACGGCGTCGGTGGCCGATGACTGTGCTGCTGCTGTCGGTCGTCGCGATCTTCGTCTATCACCTGATCTCCTGGTCCCCCCCGGGCTGGATCTGGCCGATCGCGGCCGCCTACGTCACCGCTGCGGCCACTTCCCGCGTGCGATGGGTGGCCGTCATCGGAGTGGCCCAGCTCCTCTACTCCGCGATCGACGCCCGGTGGGTCATCGATGTGAATCCGCCGGTCTACTTCTTGCACGTTCTCGGTGAAGGAGTGTTGCTGGCGGCATTCCTCGGCCTGGGACTCGCTTACGCGGCCTGGCTGCGCTGGCGCGACCGGCCCGACCCCAAGGACGGCTCAGGCTCCTGACGCGGGCGTACCGTGACGAAGGCCGAAGTGGTGGAGTAGTAGCGGCTCTTGGTGGAGAAGCGGCCTCGGCACCCCAGCATGTGCGACCAATGCCGCAGCGGGAGCAGCCGGTATTGAGGCAGGCACACGACCTGTGCGACGGCCTGCCGGATCGCGGCATCCAGCAGCGGAACGGTCGCCCAGTCCGGGGGAGGGGAGCCGGGACCGTCCGGGCCGTCGAGGCGGATCACCGCGTTGAAACGGATCAGGCCGCGCGCTTGGTACTCGGCGACCTTGGCATACGACAGTCGCAACGTCTCACGCGGGCGAGCACGAAGCACGCCGAGCAGTCGAGCCAGGACAGCGGGAAGTGCCTGGGTGAAGCGGCGCCACAGCTCTCCCGCGTGAGAGTTCCACAAGACCGCGCCCTGGTAGTCGTAGCAGTCCACGCAGAGCGGTTGTCCCACTTGCGGGTCATCGCGGTCGTGACGCCTGCCGCAGCCCTCGTATCGACCATGGGGGCAGGTGGGGGAGTCGCGCCGGGGACGGCAGGGCAGCGGCTTGCCGTCCTTACCCGTGCGGTGAGCGTGGACCGCGCCGAAGGACGGAGCGGTGAAGGTGGCGAACACTCGGGGATGGCCGCCCACGTCTACGACCACACGATCCGCCGGTGGGACATCGCCCGCCAGACCTGCCTCAGATCCGGCACCTGACGCGCGCCGGATCCCCGGCCCACCGTGGGCCGGGGAGCCGGCGCGTGGACCGCGTACCGTGAGGACGCGGACGGTTCGCCGCTAACGGGTCGTGCAGACGGTTCCGTTGAGGGTGAAGACGGCGGGCAGTGTGTTCGGGCCGCTGTAGTTGCCGACGAAGCCGATCGTGGCCGACGCGCCGGTGGGCAGCGAGCCGTTGCCGGACTCGTTGACGACCTGCACGTCCTGCCCGTCCTGCGTCCAGACGGCGCCCCAGCCGCTGCCCAGGCTCTGCCAGGTCCTGGGCCAGCTGAAGCTCAGGGTCCAGCCGCTGACCGGCGCGCCGTGGTTGGTGATGTCGATGGCGCCGACGTAGCCGCTGGCCCAGTCGGTCTGCTTGGTCAGACGCACCGAGCACGAACTGGAGGCGGGTGTGCCGGTCGTGAACGTCAGCGGTGCGGAGGGCGCGGAGACGCCACCGCCGCTGTCCCGTGCGACCACGTTGACCGTGTAGCGCGTTCCCGGTTTGAGGTTGTCCACGGTGAACGAGGTGCCGGCGGTCTCGCCGAACTGCCCGCCGACGGCCCCGTTCTGGCGGTGGACCTCGTACTTCACGATCGGACGCGCGCCGGCGGAGGCGGTGGGCCAGGAGATCGTGGCGGCCCTGTCGGTCACCTCAGAGACCGTCGGCTGCCCCGGCGTGCCCGGCAGGCCGGCCTGGGCGCCGGCGGGCCGCAGGACGATCGTGGTCAGCGAGAGCGGCGGCAGCGTCTGAGCGGTCGCGCTGCCGGTGGTCGAGGAGGAGATGCTCGTGGCGCCGTTGGTGTGGGTCAGCACGGTGGGGGCCCCGGACGCCGGGCTGAAACCGGAGTAGTCGATCGCGACGGGATAGGACGTGTCGGACGAGGTGTTGATCAGCAGGACGGCCAGGTCGCCGTTGGGGCGGCGCGCGGCGTGCGCGGTCACCTTCGCCTGGTCGGTCGCGGCCCTGATGAACCGGTCTCCGGGGCGGGCGAACCTGCTCACCATCTGGAGCGCGTAGTACGGCGCGAAGGGCGTGTTGACCGAGGGTTCGCAGACACTGCCGTCGGAGGTGCACGTCCCGCTCGACAGCAGGCCGAAGTCGCCGTAGTCGGTGTGCCCCTCGACCTGTGTGACGCTGCCGATGCCGTTGTGGACGTTCCACCAGTCGACCGTGAACACCCCGTTGGCGAGCAGCGTCGCGTAGGCGTCGGCGGCGGCCAGCGCACCGGGCTGGGTCGTCGTGCCGCGCTCGTTCGACCCGGTGTTGAACTCGGTCATCGCGATGCCGATCCGCTCGGCGCCGGCCCCGGCGTACCGCGCGATCTGCCGGCGGGTGAGATCGATCATGTCGGGGACGTGCCCGACCTTGTCGAGGGCGCCGGGGTACCAGTGCAGGATCACGAAGTCGATCTTCGATGCCGCGGCCGAGAGGACGACGTCGTTCCAGGTCCCGGCGTCGCCCTCGGCGACCAGCCCGTCGGGCCAGTTCGCCGGTGTGGTCAGCACCGCGCCGATCTTGATGGTCGGGTCGACGGCCTTCATCGCGTCGGAGTAGGCCACGACGTGGCGCGCGTACTCTGCGGGGCTCTTGTCGGCGTGGTCGTCCGCCTCCCAGGTGGCGCCGTAGTGGCCGTTGCCGTAGTTCTCGTTGCCGATCTCCCAGTACTTGACGCCGTAGCCCTTGGTGACGTTGGCGTACCGCACCCAGGCCGCGGCCTCCTCCGCCGTACCGGTGCCGTAGTTCGCGGTCACCATCGGCTGCGCCCCGGTGCGCCGCGCACCGCGCATGAAGGTGTCGAAGTCGGTGTCGGGCGCCACGTAGCCGCCGGGGGCGGTGTGGTCGGCCCAGTGGTAGATGTCGGAGTACGAGCCGCCGGGGTAGCGCAGCAGCTTCATACCCGCGTCCTTGAGCAGGTCGGCGGTCGCGTCGGTGCCCAGGTTGGTGTCCCAGATCGCATGGTTGGTGCCGATGCCGGTCTCGGGGACGGTGGCGAGCGCGGCGCGGGCGTTGACGGTCACCGCGACCGGGGCGACCTCGTCGGCACGCGCCGTGGGGACATGCAGGACGGACAGCGTCAGCAGGAGGGCCGACGCGGCCCGTAACAGCTTCTTCGGCGTCTTTGGCGTCCCCGGCGTTCTTGATGTTCTCGGCATCGGTGCACCTCGCAACGGATAGTGGCGTTCACTCGACGCCCCCTCCCTGACCCGGAGGCAACATGATCGTCAGGGGTCGCCCCGTATCCGTCAACCCGCGGTGAAACTTTCAGTCACCGCGTCGCCGCGCGGTGTGTCGGGGACGTCAGGAGATGGTGAGTGTGCCGTTCGCGTTGCGGGCGCACGTGACGACCGTGCGGGACGCGGAGGTGAGGGCGCCGGTGAGGCACTGTCCGAGGACGGTGTGGCCCGCGGCGTTGGGGTGCCAGCCCTCCTGGCAGGTCTGGAAGTAGGTGACGCAGGTGTTCGCGACCCGCTGGACACCGATCTTGTCCCAGCCCGACAGACTGGTGACGAACGTGCCGGACGGCCCGTCCTGCACCCGGATCGGGGTGGCGAGCGCGCCCGTCGGGCTGCCGGGGTTCTCGCAGAGCCGGGCGCCGTCGAAGGCCTTCTGGACGTCCAGCACGCGCAGGTCGGCGGTCGGACGTTCGGCCGCCAGCGTGGTGTAGGCGTTCTTGACCAGGGAGCCGAGGTTCTGGGAGAACACGTGCCCGGGAGCGAGGCTCGCGCGGTGGATCGGGCAGCCCGCGGCGTACCGTTCGGCGCCGAGTGCGCGGAACTTGTCGCGGGTGTCGGTGCGGTCGTCCTCGTCCCGGTACTGCGGGGCGACGTCGAGCGGCAGCGGGTTGGTGTAGGTCTGCAGGATCACGCTGTGGACGCCGTCGGCGTCGATCTGGGCGAGGGTGTCGAGGATCTGGCGCAGGGCGGCGGTGGTCTCGGTGGTGGCCGCGGCGACCTCGGCGTCGGAGGCGAGGTCCGAGACGGTGCAGGGCTCCTGCGGCACGTCACCGCCCAGGTAGGCCCAGAACTCCCACCAGCCCGTCCAGGCGTCGGCGATGAAGCGGTTGGCGCACAGCGTGGCCACGTCGCCGAAGGTGAACTGGGTGTTGTTGGAGCCGAGGCCGATGAGGACGACGTCGATGTCGTGGGTCTGCGCGACGGCACGCAGTTGGTCGAGCTGCGAGGCGACGGAGCGGCCCTTGGCGCGGGCGCCGGAGGGGTTGGCGATGTCGGCGGGCTGGCCGCCGGAGCACGCGAGGTTGAAGCGGTCCTGGATACCGGGGAGTGAGGCCTTGAACAGCGAGGCGTTCGCCGACCGGTGGCAGAAGTAGGCGTTGCTGTTGGGAGCCGACCAGCCGGGGAAGGACTGCGGCGTTCCCGAGGCGTCGGCAACGGGCTGGTAGGCCCCCGCACCCTCCCCACTGATGAAGCTGTCGCCGAGCGCGACGGCCGCGGTGGGCAGGGCCGCCTGGGCGGCTCCGCTCTGGACGACCTGGATGCCGACCGCGCCCACCAAGAGCGCCACCATCGCGGCCGCACGCCGGAGAACCCTCACTACCGCCTCATTTCCTACTGAACAAGTATGAAATAACGTGTGTCTGGATCACAGCACGCCACCTGAATGACGTCAAGATTTTCAGGAGACCCGCCGCCTCATCTAAGAGATCGCGTATCGCCCTGATCGTCAAGCACGCGCTTGCTTGCCTGGAGCCGGGGGTGTGGCGTGTCGCCGCCGTCACGCCACGCCTGAGCTGTACGGATGCCCGCTCGCGGAGCCGGTCCCGCGCACACTGGGAGTGATGCGTTGGAACAGGTCGGGGCCGCCGCGGGCTCTCGCCGACCGGGGTGGAGTGGTTTTCTATGAGCTTGTCCAGGCGTGAGATGGTCTCCGGGCTCGGGGCGTTGGCCCTCGCGCCTTCACCGCCCCCACCGCCGCCCGCCGGCCAGGACGTTCGGCCGTCTCCGCCGCCCGCCGGTGTCGCCGCTCCCGTCGGTACGGCCCCCGAGCGGCTCGCCGAGGACGAGGGTTTCTGGAGCCGGGTGGCGCGGCAGTATCGAGTCACCCGGGACTTCGTCAACCTGGAGAACGGCTACTACGGGATCATGCCCGAGCCGGTGCGCCGCGCCTACCATCGCAACACCGACCACCTCAACGAGGTGAACTCCTACCTGCTGCGCACCACCTACAGGGACCAGGCGGACCAGGTCAGGCGGCGTATCGCGACCATGCTCGGCGTCTCCATGAAGGAGATCGCCCTCACCCGGGGCGGCACCGAGGCCCTGCAACTGCTGATCGCCGGCTACCGGCGGCTGCGTCCCGGCGACTCGGTGATGTACGCCGACCTGGACTACCACAGCATGCAGTACGCCATGAACTGGCTGAGCGACCGGCGAGGCGTCCGGGTGCAGAAGCTGGTCATCCCCGAGCCGGCGACCCGGCAGGCGGTGCTGGACGCCTACGCCGCGGCGTTCCTGGAGCACCCGAGGCTCAGGTTGCTGCTGCTCAGCCACATGAACAACCGCACCGGGCTGGTGGTCCCCGTGCGGGAGATCGTGGCGATGGCTCGCGAGCGCGGCATCGACGTGATCGTGGACGCCGCCCACTCCTGGGGACACCTGGACTTCACCATGGACGACCTGGGCGCCGACTTCGCCGGGTTCTCCCTGCACAAGTGGATGGGTATGCCGCTGGGTGCGGGTTTCCTCTACATCCGCGACAGCCGCCTGGCCGACATCGACGTCGCGTTCCGCGACGAGACCTTCCCGCGGGAGGACATCCGCGCACGTGTGCACTCCGGCACCATGGACGTCGCGCCCTTCCTGACGGCCGGCACCGCCCTGGACTTCCATGACGCGCTCGGTGCCGCAGCCAAGCAGGCGAGGCTGCGCTTCCTGCGCGACCGCTGGGTGGGCCAGGTGCTCGACATCGGAAACCTGGAGATCCTCACCCCCGAGGAGCCCGCCATGTACGGCACGATCACCGCGTTCCGGATCACCGGCCGTACGTCGGAGGCCGAGAACGTCGCGATCGCCACGGACCTGATGAAGCGGTACCGGATCTTCACGGTGCACCGCGGCGGGCCGGCCAGGGGGGACTGCGTGCGGGTGACGCCGGCGCTCTTCACCAGCCGCGACGACGTCGACCTGCTGGCGACGGCGGTACGGGACATCGCGCGGCGGATGCGCGCCTGAGTAGGGGTGGCGGATGCGCGCCTGAGTAGGGGCGGCGGATGCGCGCCTGAGCGAGAGCGGCGGATGCGCGCCTGAGTGGGGGGCCCGGCGGCGTCCCGCGCCGTCTCCGGCCCGGTGGACGCCGGGCGGGTTCGCCGTTCCCCCGCCTTTCCCGGTTCGCGCCTCCCGGGCGAGTTCGAAAGAGGTCACCAAGGGCGATCGCATCGTCACGGAAAAGGATCTACCTTGAATGCGGCCTGGAATGGCAGACGTGACGTCGTGGACATAGCACCTCAAACTGTGCAACGTGGCTTTTCGTATGCGCTTTAATCGCCGGGATGTCGGTGATTCAACTCAGGGTCAATGGGGAACAGATATCGTGCCTCCAGGGTTCCCGGCGCCCGTCGGGGCAGGGGTCGGCACTGTAGAGGTGGTCGGTGGCTCGCCGCACAAAAAGAATCGCCGATGTCGCCGTGGCGATTCTGGTGGTTTTCGGAATTCTGGTCGGACTTCCGGTGCGAACGGTCGAAGAATATCTGCCGGAAACGGTTGTCGCGCGCAGGGTCGAATGGGTCGTTGTTTTCGGATTAACCGCCTTCCTTGTCGTTCTGCTGACACGGCTGACGCCGAAACTGATGGAATCACGCACGCGCGGCGGGCTCTTCCTGGTGCCGGACAGGCAGGCGGGGTGGGTCAGGAGAAGCGAGCTGGACGACGTGGTCTCCACCCTGACGATGCGGCGCTCGGGCACGGTCGGGCTCACCACGGGTCTCACCGGGGCGGGCGGGTTCGGCAAGACCTCCCTGGCCGTGGAGGTGTGTCACAGCGACGAGGTGAGGAGGCGGTTCGACGGCGGCGTCATATGGGTCACCGTGGGCCGCGACCGCGCCGGGGCCGACATCGCGGCGCTCGCCAACGACGTCACGGAGGCCGTGCTGGGCGTCCGGCCGGAGTTCTCCAGCCCCGAGCAGGCCGGCCACCGGATGGCCGAGGCCCTGGCGGAGCGGGGCCACATGCTGCTGGTGGTCGACGACGTGTGGAGCCTCGAGCAGCTGAGACCCTTTTTGTCCGCGGCCACCAGGTCCCGGGTGCTGGTGACGACCCGGCTGCCCAGGGCACTGCCCCCGAAGGCGATCGCGATGATCGTCGACGAGCTGGCGCCGAGGGTGGCCGTCCAGGTGCTGAGCCGGGGGTTGCCGCCGATGAACCCCGGCGTCCTCGGCGACCTGGTGGCCCTGACGGGGAGGTGGCCACTACTGCTGTCCCTGCTCAACGCCCGGCTGCGCGACGAGTACGGCGCGGGGACGAACGCCGACGTCGCCGCTCGCCGGGCGGCCGGTCGGCTCGGCCGGACCGTCTCCACCCCCCTGGACGTCACGGTCGCCTCCCAGCGGGAGAGCGCGGTGCTCGCCACCGTGGAGCACAGCCTCGAAGCCCTCGGCGCGTTCGACCGCGCCCGCTTCCTGGAACTGGGCGTCTTCCCCGAGGACGTCGCGATACCGGCCGCCGTCGTCGAGCTGCTCTGGCGCGGCACCGCGGGGCTCACCGCCAAGCAGGCCGAGCGGCTCTGCGGACGGCTTCAGGATCTCGCACTGATCGGCAGGCACCCCGCCGAGGGGGCGGCGCCGTCGATCACGATCCACGACGTCGTCCGTTCCGCCCTCCGCTCGGAGGACGGCCTGGGCAAGGAGCGCGCCGAGGTCGCCAACCGCGACTTCCTCGACGAGGCGAGAAACCTCGTCCCCGACGACGATCTCACGGCGGACGCCGAATGGTGGAGGCTGCCCTCGACCGTGCCCTACCTCTGGAACCACCTGCTGTTCCACCTTTCCGAGGCGAGGAGATACCGGGAGCTGGAAGCCCTGCTGCATGACGTGCGCTGGTTCGTCACCCGCGTACGCGCGTTCGGGGTGGCCGCGGCGGAGTCGGATCTGACGCTGTCGACCTCCCGTTCCGTCGCGGGGGTCCGCCGGCTGATCGCCCGCAGCACCCATCTGCTCACCCCCTTCGAGTCGGACGCCGTCTCCACGGCGAACCTGCTCGCCCGCCTCTACGCGTTCCCGCCGATGCGGGCGTCGGTCGAGCGCTACAGCAGGGAGAACGAGACCACCTTCCTGAGAGCCCGCTGGCCACTGCCCGAGGACGGTTCCACCCGCCTCCTGCGCACCCTGACCTCGGCGGCGAGACACCTCGAGGAGGTGTCGATCACACCGGACGGATCACGGTTCGTCGTGCACGCCCGCGACGGCGGCGCGCAGATCTGGAAGGCCGACGGCACCACCCGGACGACGCTGGCCACGCACGGCAGACCTGTTCACGAGGTCGCCGTCTCCCCTGACGGCGCGTGGCTGGTGACCCGCTCGGGGAAAAGGAGGGTGCAGATCTGGGGGATCGACGGCGCCCAGAGGGCCGTCCTGCGCAACGGGATCGGCAGGCTCGCCGCGACGGTGGCCGCGCCCGACGGTTCGTGGCTGGCGACCCGCTCCGCGAGGGGAGGAGTCCGTCTCTGGAATTTCGACGGGAGCAGGCGTGCCGTCCTCAGGAGGGGGACGGGCAAGTTCACCGGGATGGTGGCCGCGCCCGACGGTTCGTGGCTGGCGACCCGCTCCGCGACGGGAGGGGTCGCTCTCTGGAGCCCCGCCGGGAAGAGACATCTGATCCTCAAAAGCCGGGTGCGGGTGAGAACCAAACCGCGAAGGCTGCAGGACGTCCTGAGGATGCGCGGCTGGAACCAGGAGGACGAGAAGGTCCCCGGCAGGAACAGGCCGATCGGCAAGGTCTCCACGCTGGCCGTCTCCCCTGACGGTTCGTGGCTGGCGACCCTCTCCGGAGACGGGAGCGTGCGCCTGTGGGGGGTCGACGGCGTCGAGCGGGCCGTCCTGACGGGGCACACCGGGGCGGGGGCGGGGGTGCGGATCTCTCCCGACGGTTCGTGGCTCGTGACCTGGTCGTCCACCGGTCCCGTACGGCTGTGGGAGGCCGACGGCAGGCAGCGGGCCGTCCTGACGGGGCATGCGGGGGTGGTTCGTCAGGTGGTGATCTCTCCGGACGGGGGTTGGCTGGCGACGCTTTCCGGTGATCGGAGTGTGCGGTTGTGGGAGGCCGACGGTGGTGAGCGGGCCGCTCTGACGGGGCATGCGGGGGTGGTTCGTCAGGTGGTGATCTCTCCGGACGGGGGTTGGCTGGCGACGCTTTCCGGTGATCGGAGTGTGCGGTTGTG
>NZ_JBEZEZ010000021.1:88238-158844 GCF_040649155.1 Streptosporangium sp. NPDC049046
GGGAGGCCGACGGTGGTGAGCGGGCCGCTCTGACGGGGCATGCGGGGGTGGTTCGTCAGGTGGTGATCTCTCCCGACAGCACCTGGCTCGCCGCCTGCTCTGACGAGGGGACGATCCGGATCTGGCAGTCGGAGCGCGCCCCGAGGCAGAGCCGCAGGGGGAGGACCGGGACGGTCCGCCAGGTGACGATCTCTCCCGAGGGGAGCTGGGTCGCCACCCACTCCGGTGACGGATCGGTGAAACTCTGGAACGAGGACAGGATAGAGGAGGCGACCCTCGCCGTTCCCTTGGAAGACGGCCACCACGGCGTGGTCTCACCGGACAAGACGTGGCTCGCCGTCTGGTCCACCGATCACGTCGTGCGGATACGCGGGGCCGGTGGCCGCAGGCGAGCCATCCCGACGGGGCACGCCGGACGCCTGCGGGGGGTGGCGATCGCCCCCGACAGCACCTGGCTCGCGACCTGGTCGGCCGATCGGGCCGTACGACTGTGGGGTGCGGGCGGCAGCAGGAGGGCGGTGCTGAACGGTCACACCGGGCCGGTGCGCGAGGTGGTGATCGCTCCCGACAGCACCTGGCTCGCCACCTGCTCCGAAGACGGCACCGCCCGCGTGTGGTGGGCCGACGGCACCGAGCGCGCCGTCCTGGTCGCGAACATCAGGGCGACGGCACACCTCCTCGTCTCCCCGGACGGCGGCTGGCTCGCCACGCTGTCCATCTACGGGAAGATCCAGCTCTGGAAGCCGGACGGTGCCAGGTACGCCACGCTGAGAAGCAGGGTGGAGGCGATCGAGGAGATCACCGTGGCGCCGAACGGCAGGTGGTTCGCCATCTTCTCCGCCAACGGCACGGCCGGCCTGTGGGGAGCCGACGGCAAGTCGCGGGCCTCGCTCAAGGGATGCCCCGGCCCCGCCCGGGGGGTGACGATCGCCCCCGACGGCACCTGGCTCGCCGCCTGCTTCGACGACGGCGGCGCCCGCGTCTGGTCGGCGGGTGGCACGGAGCGGGCGAGGCTGTCCGGCGGCGAGGGAAGGATCCGCGCGGTGGCCATCTCGCCCGACAGCAACCTGCTCGCCACCTGCTCCGACGACGGCACCATCCGGGTGTGGGACAGGTACGGCGACTCGTTCGCCGCCGGGGCACGGGTCGAGGCGGGCCTCAACTGCCTCGCCTGGTTTCCCACCGGGTTCGCCATAGCCGCCGGCGGCGATCAGGGCCTGTACGGGTTCGACCTCTACCCCCCGCCCGGATAGCGGCCGGCGCGGCGTACCCGACGAGGGTGGACCCGCGACGCGGGACGCGGGGTGGGCCGCTCGCCCAGGAGTGTTCAGGGTCTGGACGCCTCCCGCCCGGAGACGTCGTTCCAGGTGATCCGCCTGTCGTGCTCGGCCTCTCGGCGGCGGTCGTAGAGTGGGCCGGTCCGCATGGCTTTTTGCGAATAGGTGGAAAATCATGGATGAGAAGTTGACGCTGATGGCCGTGCACGCCCATCCCGACGACGAGGTGATCAGCACCGGCGGGATCCTCGCCAGATACGCGGACGAGGGTGTCCGTACCGTATTGGTGACCTGCACGAACGGCGAGCAGGGCGACGGTCCCGGCGGGGTGAAGCCGGGGGAGGCCGGCCACGACGCGGAGGCGGTGAGAGCGTTGCGGCTGGAGGAGCTCCGCGAGTCGGCGACCCATCTGGGGATCTCCCACGTCGAGCTGCTCGGCTACCAGGACTCGGGCATGGTCGGCTGGGCGGCCAACGAGGCGCCGGACTCCTTTGCCAACGTGCCTTTCGAGCAGGCCGTCGGCAGGCTCGTCGAGCTGATGGAGCGCTATCGCCCGCAGGTCGTCGTCACCTACGACGAGAACGGCGGTTACGGCCACCCCGACCACATCCAGGCCCACCGGATCGCGGTGGCCGCCACCGAGGCGAGCGGCATTCCCCGCAAGCTCTACTACACCGCCGTGCCCCGGGAGCGGACGGCCGAACTGTTCGCGTATCTCCGCTCGATCGGCGCCGGTCCCGAGGACGTCGAGCTTCCCGACGACTTCGGCGTTCCCGAGGAGCAGATCACCGCCGTGGTCGACGTGTCCTCCCAGGTGGAGCGCAAGCGCAAGGCGCTGGAGGCGCACGCGAGCCAGGGCGACAGCATCTTCCTGCTGCGCATGCCCGCGGAGGCGCAGCACCAGGTGTTCGCGCAGGAGGCCTTCATCCGTCACATCAACCACGTTCCCGCCGCGGGCGATCGAGAGGACGACCTTTTCGACGGTCTCCGTTAGGGAGAGGGCCCCGGCAGGGGAGAGGTGACCTGTCGTGGAGCTCCCCCGATTGCGCCGTGGGATACGGTGTCATACCGAAGTCGGGAAAAATCTGGTTCGCCGCTTCTTGTCGCCTTTACGATCTTTTCTCTGGTATGCAACTCTGCACACCCGGGGGAGTAGACGGTATGCGTGATCGACGGCTCCTCGCACTGGTCATCTCGGCGGCCACGATCCTCCTCTTCGGCGTGTACGCGGTGGTGGCCGCGCCGGGTGCCGTCGTTGCCTCACCGCCCTCGCCGGCCGGTGACCCCGACGTCAGGACGAACGCGGTACGGGCGGGGGAGTCGCCCAACCCGGTGCCCGCCTCACCGCCGGCGAACCTGGTCACGCTGACCCCGGCCACACCGAACCCGAACAGCGGTCCCGAGACGACCGCGACGAACTATCTCACCGCCTGGCAGGGGGGTGACCTCGCCGCGATGGAGGGCATGGTCGTCGACCCCCCGGCCGACTTCGGCCCGCGGCACCGCGGCTTCGACGGCGACCTGCGGATCTCCTCGCTCTCCCTCACCCCCGGCGACCTGCGTCACCGAGGTGAGGACGCGGCCGAGATGTCCTTCAACGGGGTACGGCAGGTCACGGGGCTGGGCGAGTGGCCGTTCGCCTCCGTCCTGCATTTGGAGTCGCGGTTCGGGGTGTGGAAGGTGCGCTGGACCCCCGAGACGATGCACCCCTCGCTCAAGAACGGCGGGAGCGTGCGGTTGGAGGAGACCGAGGTCCGGCGGCCGGCCACGGTGACCCGTGAGGGAGTGCCGTTCCCCCAGGACAGCAGGGCGGAGGACTACTTCACCGGGCTGGGCGACACGGCGGTCATCCTGAAAGTCCGGGAGGAGCCTTCCGGCCAGGTGCTGCGGGAGTCACCGCTCCCGCCGACCTCGGGGAAGAAGACCACGATCTCCCAGCCCGTGCAGGCGGCCGCGGCCCGTGCCCTGGACGGTGTCCCCCAGCCCGCCGCGATCGTGGCCGTGGACGTCGGGACGGGCCAGGTGCGAGCGGTGGCGGACACGCTGGACGGGCGGGAGGCGTTCAACGGGCTCTACCCGCCAGGCTCGACGTTCAAGGTCGTGACCGCCGCCGCGCTGCTTCGCGGTGGCCTCACCCCCGACTCCCAGGTCGCCTGCCCCGCCGGCTACACGATCCCCAACGGCAGGAGCTTCAGCGACTCCGACGGCGTCGACCACGGCGGCGTGGCCTTCACCACGGCCTTCGCGCTCTCGTGCAACACCACCTTCGCCCAGCAGGCGTACGAGCGGCTGCGCGACGGCCAGCTGCGCGCCGAGGCGGCCGACCGGTTCGGTTTCCGGGAGAAGCCAGGGCTGAGCTCCTGCCGGATCCAGCCGCCCGGAAACCCGGACGAGCTGGGCTCCGACGCCATCGGCCAGAACTCGGTGCAGGCGAGCCCGCTCTGCATGGCCGAGGTCGCCGCCGCGGTGGCGAGCGGTGTCTGGAAGCCCGCGATCACGACCGACGAGCCTCCCGCGGACTCGCCCGCCCCGGTGCCGCTGGACGAGGGGGTGGCCGCGGGGCTGCGGACGATGATGAGCGCCGTGGTCGCCCGGGGAACGGCCGCCCAGGCCGGGCTCCCGCCGGACACCGCGGGCAAGACCGGCACCGCCGAAGTCGCCGGCGGCGGGGACCACGCCTGGTTCATCGGCTACCGGGGTTCCCTCGCCTTCGCGGTCTTCATCCGGCACGGCGGTGCGGGAGGCAAGGTCGCGGCGCCGATCGCCGCGAGGTTCCTGAACGCCCTCTGAGGCGTTCCGGGTGGGGGAGACGGGCTACCGTACACAGGGTGTACGTGAAGATCTGCGGGCTGCGCGAGCCCGGACATGTGACGGCCGCCGTCGAGGCGGGGGCCGACGCCATCGGGTTCGTCCTCACCAGGAGCTCGCGGCGGGTCACCCCCGCGCGGGCGAGGGAGCTGGCCTCGGCGGTGCCCCCGCACGTGCTGACCGTCGGGGTCTTCGCCGGAGAGCCCTCCGAGGAGGTGAGGGCGGCCACCCTGGAGGCGGGACTGCGCGCCGTCCAGTTGCACGGTGACCACCCGCACGAGGACTTCACCGCGTTGAAGGACCTCGGCGTCACGCTGGTCCGCGCCGGGGCCGCGAGCACCGACCTGCGCTGCGGCGCCCTCGACGAGGACCTGCTCATCGTCGACGCGCCCAGGCCCGGTTCGGGGGAGCCGTGGGACTGGGCGGCCGTGCGCGGGCGCCCGGCGGGCCGCTGGATGCTGGCCGGGGGACTGGCCCCGTCGAACGTGGCCGAGGCGATCGTCGCCGCCCGGCCCTGGGGAGTCGACGTGTCGAGCGGTGTGGAGGTCGCGCCAGGGGTGAAGGACCCCGGCCTCATCAGGGACTTCATCACCGCCGCCCGCGGCGGCTGAGCCTCGCGGGCCCGCGTCCGGGGGCGGTCGTTGCCAAAGTCGTCAACCTCGTTTACTATATAGACAACCACGTTGACGATGCCGCCGTGACGTGCGATCGCCGAACCCGTGTTCCGAGGGCTCGGAACACCCAGAGAGAAGGCTCCCGTGACCACTGACGTCCACCCCCTCTTCCCCACCCACACCGCCGAGAGCGCTCCGGCCGACGCCCGCTCCACCGTCGAGAACGTGAAGCGGAAATTCGGCTACGTCCCCGCGCCGGTCGGCCGGATGGCCACCTCCCCGCAGTTGCTCAAGGGATTCCTGGCGGCGAGCGCCACCTTCGAGCAGACCACCCTCGATCCGATCGACCGCGAGATCGTCGTCATGACGGTCGCCACCCGCAACGGCTGCCACGTCTGCGTGGCGATGCACACCGCCACACTGGTCAGGTTGGAGGCCCCGTCCGAGGTCGTCGAGGCGCTCCGTGCCGGGAAGCCGCTCCCGGACGGGCGCGCCGAGGCGCTCCGGTCGTTCACCCTCGCCGTCATGGACCATCACGGCGCGGTCGGCGACGAGGAGACGCGGGCGTTCCTCGACGCGGGCTACAGTGCGCAAAACGCCCTTGAGGTCGTCCTCGGCGTCGGCGCGTACACGATCTCGACCTTCGCCAACCGTCTGATCGACGCGCCCCTCGACCCGCCGTTCCACGCCTTCGCCTGGGACGGCGACGACAGATAGGGGCGACCGGTTCGCCCTCCGGGCTCTCTGGCCGTTGTCATATACCCCCTATGGGTATAAATTGAGGCTCTTGCCAGAGAGCTACGAGGAGGTCGTGATGTCCGAACCGGCACGGCACGCGAGTCACGCCGACGACGGGGCCGACCATGGATCCGGCCACGGGTCCGATCACGGGGCCGGCCACCATCCGCCGAAGGCCACCTGGCGGGTCGCCGCGTCGGCGACCCTGCACTGCCTCACCGGATGCGCCATCGGCGAGGTGCTCGGCATGGTGATCGGCACGGCTCTGGGATGGCCGAACGTGTCCACCGTCGTCCTCTCCATCGTGCTGGCCTTCTTCTTCGGCTACGCCCTCACCCTGCTCGGGTTGCGCAGGGCCGGCGTCGACTGGCGCAAGGCCGTACGGCTGGCGCTGGCGGCCGACACCCTGTCCATCCTCGTCATGGAGATCGTCGACAACACCGTCATGATCGCGGTTCCCGGCGCGATGGACGCGGAACTCACCTCCGGCCTCTTCTGGGGCGCCCTCGCCTTCGCCCTCCTGGTGGCCTTCCTGGTCACCACGCCCATCAACAAGTGGATCATCGGCCGAGGCAGGGGACACGCCGTCGTCCACTCCTACCACCACTGAGGGACCGTCTTCGACTCCGGCGCCACTCGGAACCGACGCGACCGCGCCGTATGCCGAGCAACGGGCTAAAGGGGGCGGCGAACTCCGATGACGGTGCTGAGATCACCTGACAGGGGGATGTCGACGGCGCGAAGCGCCGGATGGTCCAGCCAGTGGACACGGGCGGAGTCGGGTCGTCCGAGATGCTCCGGCGGCCAGGTGGCCGACGGTGTGAAGTCGTCGACGACCAGCACGCCGCCGGGGGTGAGCAGCCGTTCGGGGTCGGCGGCGGCCTCGCCGTTCTTACCCTGGCCGCCCCCGTCCAGCACCAGGAGGTCATAGGGCCCGTACGCGTACACCTCGGTCCAGTCGGCGTGCAGGACGCGAACCCCCGGGATGCCGACGAAGATCTCGGCGGCGCTTCTCGCCCTGTGCTCGTCCCGTTCGACACCGATCATCTCGACCCCGGGTCGCGCACCGGTGGCGAGCCACGCCAGACCCACCCCGTACCCCGTGCCCGTCTCGGCGATCCGGCGGGTGGCGCCGCCCGCGAGGGCGCGCAGCAGGCGGCCCTGCTCCGGGAGGCAGGAGAACGCGAATCCGTGCCGCTCGGCCACCGCGACCGCGTGGGCCACCAGCGGTGGAAGACCGGTCTCGCTCCGGTACGCGTCGGTGCCGAACAGGGACATGAGCGCATTATCGGGAAAAGCGTCGTCATGCGGACCGGTTCTCTGCAAATGATCGCTGCCCGCGCGTTCCACCTCGATGGGCGCGGGAACGAACACCGGATCAGCTGGACGACGTATCACCAGGTCGTGATGGTCTCGCCCGCGCCGATGGGCGGCTCCGCACCGGGTTCCAAGGACGTGACGCATGCATATCGATCTCACCGGCAAGACGGCGCTGGTCACCGGGTCCACCCAGGGCATCGGGGCCGCCATCGCCGTCGGTCTCGCGCGGGCGGGCGCGACGGTGGCCGTCAACGGCCGCACACCCGACAAGGTCCAGGCCGCCGGCGAGGCGCTGCGCGCGCAGGTCCCCGGTGCGGAGATCGTCCCGCTCGCGGCGGACCTCGCCAGCGAGGAGGGCGCGGAGCACGCGGTGGACCTCCTGCCGGAGGTCGACATCCTGGTCAACAACCTCGGGATCTTCGGAGCGAAGGACGCCCTGGAGATCACCGACGACGAGTGGCGCCGCTACTTCGAGGTGAACGTCCTGGCGGCGGTTCGCCTCACCCGCGCCTACCTGCCGGGGATGGTGGCACGCTCCTGGGGCCGCGTCCAGTACATCGCCAGCGACTCCGCGATCGTCACCCCCATCGAGATGATCCAGTACGGCATGTCCAAGACCGCGCTCCTGGCCGTCTCACGCGGCTTCGCGAAGAAGGCCGCGGGCAGTGGCGTCACCGTGAACTCCGTCATCGCCGGCCCCACCCACACCGGTGGCGTGGAGGAGTTCGTCTACGAGCTCGTCGACCGTGACCTGCCCTGGGAGGAGGCCCAGCGTGCCTTCATGCGAGAGCACCGCCCGCAGTCGCTCCTGCAACGGCTGATCGAGCCGGAGGAGATCGCCAACATGGTCGTCTACCTCAGCTCACCACAGGCCTCCGCCACCACGGGTGGTGCCCTGCGCGTCGACGGTGGATACGTCGACGCCATCATCCCCTGAGCGACGGCGAGCGATGCCCTCGCTCTTCCGGCGGACCGCCGACCGGCTGGCCGACGCCGCTCCCGGCTGGCTGGTCGAGACGGTCAGGCCCGCACCCGCGCCGCTGCGGTGGTGGCCGATGCTACGCATGGCCGTGGCGGTGACCGGCCCGCTTCTCGTGGCACTCGTCTCCGGGAACGTCGTGGCCGGTCTGCTGCCCGCGATGGGCGCGACGAACGCCGGTCTGGCCGACCGGGGTGGCCCCTACCTGGTCAGGATCGCCAGAATGGGCGCGGCCGGTGTCGCGGGGGCGCTGGGATATCTCATCGGGGCCGCGGCCCACGGCCACGGCTGGTGGACGGTGCCGGTCGTGGTGGCGGTCGCCGTGCTGTCCGCGCTCGTCAGCACGAGCGGGGCGACGGGCTCGGCGGCCGGGCTGCAGCTGCTGGTGATGACCGTGATCGCCACCGGGGTGAAGCTGCCGGGGGCGCCGGGCGCGAACGCGCTGGCGTTCCTGCTGGGCGCGCTCTGGGTGATCGTGCTGGGGGTCGCCGACTGGCCGTTCCACCCCCGGGCGCCGGAGAGGGCCGCCGTGATCGCGGTCTACGAGGCTCTCGACAGGCTGTTCACCGATCACGACACTCTCGCGCTGAGGACGTTCGACACCACTCTCAAGAACGGCTACGACGTCGTGCTCGGCGCCCGCTCCCTGGCCGGAGGGCTGGACCCGGAGCGCACCCGCCTGGTCGCCCTGCTGAACCAGGCCTCGCTGATCCGCAACGCCCTGCTCTCGCTGCGCTACGAGGAACGCGGGCTGCCCGAGCCGCTCGTGCGGCCCGCCTCCGCCCCGGGGGCCGTCGCCGCATCGCTCGCCGGTGGACCCGCGCCCCGGGTGCCGTCGTGTTCCTGCGAACGAGGCGACCCGCCCGTCACGCGCGCCCTGTGTCTCGCGGTGCGGGGGGCCGTCGAGCTGGTGTCCGGCGGTGAGGTCGCGAAGGACCAGCTGCCGTACGAACGGGTCGGCTACCGTTCCCGGCTCCGTGACGTGCTGGAGCAGATGTGGCGGGGCCACCTCGCCCGCGTCTACACGGTCAGGCTCGCGCTGTGCATGGGTGTGGCCACCACGCTCAGCGAGTTCGGCTGGTTCGAGCGGTCCTACTGGATGATGCTCACCGTCGCGTTGGTGCTCAAGCCCGACTTCGGGTCGGTGTTCGCCCGCGCCGTGCAGCGCGTGCTCGGCACCCTCGTGGGGACGCTGATCGGCACCCTCGTACTCGTCCTGGTGCCGTACGGCCCGCTGCTCCTGGCTCCCATCGCGGTGTGCGCGGCGCTCCTGCCCTACGGTCTGCAACGCAACTGGGGCCTGATGTCGGCCTTCCAGGCGCCGCTGGTGCTGCTCCTGGTGGACCTGCTCACCCGCGGGGGACCCGAGCTGGGGAGGATCCGGCTGGTGGACACGCTGGTCGGGTGCGTGATCGTCCTGGTATTGGGCTACCTGCCGTGGTCGTCGAGCTGGGAGGCGCCGGTCGGGCCGAGGTTCGCCGACGCGGTGACGGCCACCGCGAACTACCTGCGGCACGCGTTCGACGGCGGGCACGCAGGCGGGACGCGACTGCACCGCGGGGCGTACGACGCCCTGGCCGACCTGCGGACGGTCTTCCAGCGGGCGCTGTCCGAACCGCCGGTGATCAGCAGGCGTGTCACCACCTGGATGCCCGCGATGGCCGCGCTGGAACAGGTGGCCGACGCGACCGCCACCACCGTCGCGCGCACCGGGCGCGGCGCGCCGCCACCTCCGAAGGAGGCCGTCCGCGCCCTCGCGGACTCCCTGGAGAAGATCGCCCAGGATGTCCGCGAGGGGCGCGAACCGGCCGGTCCCGGGCCCGATGACGAGGAGAGCCTGGAGCGGGTCGCCTCCGCCGTCCGCTGCCTGCGCGACACGGTCTCCGGACACCACTGACCGGTCCCGGGCCGCGCGAAGACCGCGGGTCTCGCGGGACTACAGGAAGAGGCTCAGGATCAGGACGAAGACCAGGCCGGCCACCGAGATGACCGTCTCCATCACCGACCAGGTCTTGATGTTCTGGCCCACGGTGAGCCCGAAGTACTCCTTGACCAGCCAGAAGCCCGCGTCGTTGACGTGGGAGAAGAACAGCGAACCCGCGCCGATGGCGAGCACGAGCAGCGAGGTCTCCCCGACGCTGAGGTTGGCGACCAGCGGGGCGAGGATCCCCGAGGCCGTGACGGTCGCGACGGTCGCCGAGCCCGTGGCCAGCCGGATGAGCACGGCGACCAGCCAGGCGAGCAGCAGCACCGACAGGCCGCTGTTCTCCACCCACGTGGCGATGAGGTCGCCGATCCCGGTGTCGATCAGCGTCTGCTTGAAACCACCGCCCGCGGCGACGATCAGCAGGATGCCCGCGATCGGCGGCAGCGACTGCTCCAGGGACTTCGCGACCGCCTTCCTGTCCATTCCGGCGCCGAGGCCCAGGGTGAACATCGCGACGAGGACGGCGATGAGCAGCGCCACCAGCGGCGTACCGAGGAAGTCGAGCACGGTGCGCAGGACGTTGCGCTCGGCGAGGAGGATGTCGGCGAGGGCCTTGCCCATCATCAGCACGACCGGCAGCAGCACGGTGGCGAGCGTGACGCCGAACGACGGGCGCCGGGTGTCCTCCGCCGAGGGCCGGGCCTCGTAGAGCTCCGGCGCCGGTACGTCCACCCAGCGGGCCGCGTACTTGGCGAACAGCGGCCCCGCGATGGCGACCGTCGGAATGGCGACGAGCACGCCCAGGCCCAGCGTGATGCCGAGGTCGGCGTTGAGCGCGTCGATGGCGACCAGCGGGCCAGGGTGCGGGGGAACGAGCCCGTGCATCACGGAAAGGCCCGCGAGCGCGGGTATGCCGACCCGGATCAGGGAGAGGCCGGAGCGGCGCGAGACCAGGAAGATGACCGGCATCAGCAGGACGAGGCCGATCTCGAAGAACATCGGCAGGCCGATCAGCGCGCCCACCGCGGCCATCGCCCAGGGCAGGGATCGGGGGTTGGACCGGCCGACGATCGTGTCCACGATCTCGTCGGCCCCGCCGGAGTCGGCGAGCAGCTTGCCGAACATCGCGCCGAGCGCGATGAGCGTGCCAACACCGGCCGCGGTGCTGCCGAACCCGTCGCTGAAGGCGGCGATGGTGTCGGTCATCGCGAGGCCCGCGACGGCTCCGACCGCGAGCGAGCCGAGGGTGAGGCTCAGGAAGGGGTGGAGCTTGAAGTACGTGATCAGTACGACGATCAGCGCGATGCCGACGAGCGCCGCCGGGATGAGTCTTCCGGGGGAGGTGTCGGCGGGCGCGGCGAGGGTGGTGAGGAGGGGGCTCACCTCGGGCTCCCGGCCTCGTCGTCCGGGTCTGAGGTCCGGGACGCGGCCGGGGCGGTGGAGTCGGCGGGGGGCGGGTTCGTTTCCGTTCCGGGGGCGGACGTCGTCTGGGCGGTCGCGGCGAGGTAGGCGTCCACGAGTTCGTCCACGGAGGCGGAGAAGTCGAGGACGATCCCCTGCTCGTCGGGCTCCAGGGGCTCCAGCGTCTTGAACTGCGACTCGACCAGCGAGGTGGGCATGAAGTGCCCCGGGCGGCCGGCCACTCTGCGGCGTACGGCGTCCACCTCGCCGTGGAGGTGGACGAAGCTCACCGTCGGCGCGGCCTCGCGCAGGATGTCGCGGTAGCTCCGTTTGAGCGCTGAGCAGCTCGCCACACCGCCGGTGGCGGCGTGCTCGCTGAGCCAGGTGCCGATCGCGCGCAGCCAGGGCAGCCGGTCCTCGTCGTCGAGGGGGATCCCGTCCGACATCTTGGCGATGTTGGCCTCGCTGTGGAAGTCGTCGGCGTCGGCGAACGGCACCCGTAGCCGCTGGCCGAGGGCGGCGCCCACGGTGGTCTTGCCGGAACCGGTCACCCCCATGACGACGATCAGTGCGGCGCCGGGGGGCGGTGAGGCGGGGTCGTGAGCGGGGTTCATGGAGACGACCTCCCATGTCGATCTTCGTTGATCTTCGCGACGGCCTGGCCGGATGAGTGGTGCGCGATCCGGGGTCGGCGTTACAAAAACATCCTTTTGTGGAGATATGTCACTGTTTATCGCAGTTGGTTGCTGCGGGAGGCAACGAGCGGACGACTATGGGACTGCACCGGAGCGTCCTGAATAAACCCGGTTCGGGGGCCGTGTCTGACGATCTCCGCTGAATCTTCTCGCCGGTCGGGCGCCCAGGCTTGGGCACTCCGCCCCCTGGCGGGGGCGCGGGAGGGCTCTCCGTGACGCGCCGCGCCATCGAGGGGGCGCGATCCGGCCCCCACAGGGGACGTACGGGGCGACGTACCGGCAATCGGAGCACCGAAGCCGGTGCGCACCGAGAGGCCGGAAGGACGCAAACGACAAAAAGCCGGAGAAGGACTTGTCAGGGCTTACGGGCGACACCGCAGAACTGGGACACCTCAGGAGAATCGCCCCACGGGGTGCGTTCCGAACGCCAGCGTGAACAGGAGACCACGCCGGGCTCCAGGAGTTCCAGGCCGTCGAAGAACGAGGCGACATGGTGGCGGTCGCGGGCCACGATCGGGGTGCCGCCCCGCTCCATGAACTGTCGCATCGCCTCGTGCATCGCCTCGCCGTGAACCTCGGCGGTGGCGTGCGCGATCACCAGGTGGCTGCCCGAGGGGACGGCGTCGACCAGTTCCCTCACGACCTTTCCCGCCTCCTCGTCATCGGTGAGGTGGTGCAGGATTCCCAGCAGCATCAGCGCGACGGGCCTGGTGAGGTCGAGGGTCTCCGCCGCCGCCCGCAGGATGTGCTGGGGGTCGCGCAGGTCGGCGTCGATGTAGTCGGTGGCACCCTCTGAGTTGCCGACGAGCAGTGCGCGGGCGTGAACCAGGACCAGCGGATCGTTGTCGACGTAGACGACCCTGGACTCCGGGGCGATCCGCTGAGCCACCTCGTGCGTGTTGTCGGCGGTGGGAAGGCCCGTGCCGATGTCGAGGAACTGGCGAATCCCGGCCTCGGCGACGAGATATTGCACGCAGCGGCCGAGGAACGCCCGGTCGGCCCGCGCCGAGTCGACGATGCCGGGGATGAGTTGCTCGACCATGTCCCCGGCCTCGCGGTCGGCGGGATAGTTGTCCTTTCCGCCCAGCCAGTAATTCCAGATACGGGCCGAATGTGGCCGACCGGCATCGAGCTCCACGGGCTGCCAGCCGGATTCGCGAGAGGTGCTCATGGGGGTCAGGTCCGTTCATGAGGAATTCGCATCGAATGAGACAGGAGGTAGTTGATCACAATGGTGATGTTCACGGCAAATCTCCCAGGGATCATAGCGGTCACCGAGGTGATCCACACGATTCCGGAACGCGGGTGACCGGAAGGTGGACGGCACCCTCGCGGCGTCCTCGCTGAGACGGAAACGCGACGATCGTGGGCGGGAATTCGCTCGTCGCGGAACGTGTGCCCGTTTCTGCCGGGCCTCGTCGCGAGGTCCCGTTCTCTCACCGCGGAGGTGCAGGATATCCGGGGAGAATACGCCGATGTCGCGATCGTTAAAAAGCTTATGACTTTATTGAGGTTTCCCTAGGACGAATGCGTGGGCCAGGCGGACCAAGGGGGGAGGCGTTGATTCGCCGGCAGCCGACCGGTGAGCGCGCCGCCGCCCGAGTCGCGAACACGCCGCGAACACGGAATCGGCCCGCGCCTCCCCGTACCGCCGCATCGCATTCCCTGTCACATCCGGGCTACTGTCCTGGTCAGAGGGTGCGTGTCGATTTCCCGCCGATCCGTTCGACGCGTAGCCGAGGACCGGCGAGGATCGGTCACCTGACCACCCGAAGGAGATATGACGATGCGATTTCTGATGACGACCAGGGGCAGCGACGACATGGCACCCCCGACCGAGGCGATGCACGCCGAGATGGCCGCCTTCGTCCAGGAGATGATCCAGGCGGGAGTGGTGCTCGCGACCGGTGGCCTGGACCCGGCCGGCACCCACATCTCCTCCTCCGCCGGGGAGATCACCGTCACCGACGGGCCGTTCACCGAGGCGAAGGAGGCGATCGTCAGCTTCGCGCTCGTCGAGGTGCGCTCCAAGGAGGAGGCGATCGAGTTGTCCCGGCGCTTCTGGAAGATCGTCGGCGACGGCGAGGGAGACATCCAGCAGGTCTTCGGCCCGGAGGACTGATCGGATGCTTGCGTACCCGGCCGGGCGAATGCTCTGATCGAGCGCGTGATGTCCGGGGACGCCCACCGCGCGGTCGACGCGGTCTGGAAAATGGAGTCGGCGAGGATCGTCGCCGGGCTCGTCCGGATGGTGGGCGACGTGGGGATGGCCGAGGAGCTCGCGCAGGACGCGCTCCTGGCCGCCCTCGAACAGTGGCCGGGGGCCGGCGTCCCGGACAATCCGGGCGCCTGGCTCATGGCCGTCGCCAAGCGCCGCGCCGTCGACCACCTGCGCCGGGAGAAGCGGCTCGACCTCAGGCACGAGGAGCTCGCCCACGACCTCGCCACCCGGCAGGACACCGCCGGGGCCGACGTCGACGCGGCCCTCGACGACGAGGTGCGTGACGACGTCCTGCGCCTGATGTTCGTCTCCTGCCACCCGGTACTGCCCGCCGAGTCCCGGGTGGCTCTGACGTTGCGACTGCTCGGGGGCCTGCGCACCGACGAGATCGCGCGTGCCTTCCTCGTCTCGGAATCGACCGTCGCGCAGCGCGTCGTCCGGGCCAAGCGCACCCTCGCCGCCCTCCGGATCCCGTTCGAGGTCCCGGAGGGTCCGGACCGGGCGGCGCGCCTGTCGTCGGTCCTCGAGGTCGTCTACCTGGTGTTCAACGAGGGGTACGCGGCGAGCGCCGGTGACGACTGGATGCGCCAGGACCTCTGCCAGGAGGCGCTGCGCCTCGGCCGCCTGCTGGCCGCACTCGCGCCGGGCGAGGCGGAGGCGCACGGCCTGGTCGCGCTGATGGAGCTCCAGGCATCGCGGTCGGCGGCCAGGACGGGGCCGTCGGGAGAGCCCGTCGCGCTGCACGAGCAGAATCGCGGACGCTGGGACCGTCTCCTCATCGACCGGGGGATCGCGGCCCTGCTGCGCGCCAGGCGGTGTGAGGCGCCTCTCGGCCCGTACGTGCTGCAGGCCGCCATCGCCGTATGTCACGCGCAGGCCCGTACGGCCGAGGAGACCGACTGGCGGCAGATCGCCGCCCTGTACGCGGCGCTCGTCCGGGTGCTGCCCACTCCGGTCGTGCAGCTCAACCGCGCGGTCGCGCTGGCGATGGCCCACGGTCCCGAAGCGGGTCTGGCGCTCGCCGACACGCTCGTCGGAGCACCCGCGCTCAAGGGCTACCACCGCCTGCCCAGCGTGCGCGGCGACCTGCTGGCCAGGCTCGGCCGCCACGAGGAGGCGCGGCGGGAGTTCGAACGCGCCGCGGCCCTCACCCTCAACGTGCCGGAACGCACGATCCTCACGCGACGCGCCGCGGCCTGCGCCGACATCGCCGCACGGAGAACACCCGGAACGGCGGGCTCGCAGGGGGCGGCCGGCACCCCGGCCGGCACATCGGGAGGAGCCGGGCAGAAAGCGGGCCTCACCCTGGCCGAGGCCGCCATCGCCTTCCTCGCCCGTGGCGACCTGGACGCCGCGACCGTCCGCTCCTACCGTCAGACCATGAACCGGCTGCGCCGAGATCTCGGAGACGACATCCCGCTGTCGGACGTGAGCTCCGCGCGGGTCGCGGAGGTCTTCACCGACGCATGGGGCAACGCGGCCCCCGCCACATGGAACCGCCACCGCGGGGCCGTCCGCTCCTTCGGCACCTGGATCGCCGCCCGGGGCACACCGGTCGGTGGGCCGGGGGACGGCCCGGAGTGGGGCCCGCTCGACGGGCCGGATCGCAGGCCGGCCGGTCAGGCGGGCAGCGGGCAGTCCGGCGACCTGACCGGCGGTGTGCCCCGCGACCTGGCCGCCGCGCTCGGGCGCAGGCCCGAGCCCAGGGGACGCACCCGTCCCATCGACAGGCCGCACATCGAGGCGCTCTGGGAGCGCCCGGACATCGCCCCGCGCGAACGCGCCCTGTGGTCACTGCTGTACGAGAGCGGGGCCGGGGCGGGCCCGGCGCTCTCACTCAACGTCGAGGACCTCGACCTGGCGGGGATGCGCGGCAAGGTGACCACCGGGTCCGGCTGGATCCACTGGCGTTCCGGCACCGCCGAACTCATCCCCGCCCTCGTCGCGGGCCGGCGCCGGGGCCCGCTGTTCCTGTCCGACCGCAGACCCGGCCCCGGCCGACCTCCCGCACCCGCCGACCTGTGCCCGGAGACCGGTCGCCGCAGGCTCTCCTACGAACGGGCCGAATACCTGTTCAAGCGGGCCACCGGCTACACCCTCAACCAGCTCAGGACCCGATAGGGCCCCATCCGCGCTCCGTCGCCGTCAGCTCCAGGGCAGTGCGCCGCGCCGCGCCCAGTAGCCTTCGGGGTCCTCCTCCAGGCCGGCGAGCCGCTCGTCCAGCTCCGCGTCCCACTCGATCTCGGCCGCGCCGAGGTTGTCGCGCAGCTGCCCGGCCGAGACCGCGCCGCTCAGCACCACGCCCGCCCACGGCCTGGCGAGTACGGCCGCCAGCGCGAGCGCGTCCGGCGTGGTGTCCCGCTCACGCGCGACGGCCGCGAGCGCGGCGGGTGCCGCGCGAGCGGTCAGCCGGCCGTTCGCCACGCCCTCCTTGACGATCACCCCCATTCCCGCCTCGTGCGCCCGCCCGAGCGCCTCGCCGGCCGAGCGTTCCAGCAGGTTCCACGTCGACTGCACCGTGTCGAAAAGCCCGGCCCCGATCGCCCGCTCGATCGTGTCCGCCTGGCGCGGCCCGCTCGTCGACAGCCCGACCGCGACCCCTTCCGCCCGCAGCGCGCGCAAACCGTCGAGCACGCCCTCGTCGTCGAGCACCCCGCTCTCGATCGTGGCCGAGTGGATCTGGTAGAGCGACAGGTGCTCACCGAGCAGCGCGCGCGTCTGTTCCAGCTGGGCGCGGAGCCGGTCGGCGGTGAGTTCCTTCACCTCGTGCCGCTCGGCGTCCAGCCGCCAGTCGCCGACGTAGGCGTATCCCCACTTCGAGCCGACCACGACGCCTCCCGGGGCGATCCCGCGCTCGCGCAGCCACCCGGCGAGGAACTCCTCGGCCCGCCCGTACGAGCGCGCCGTGTCGAGATAGCGCACGCCCGCCGCCCACGCGGCGTCGAGCACGGCCCAGGTGCGTGACCGCATCGTGGTGACGTCCCGTCCTTCGCCGAGGTCCTCGGCGCGGCCGAGCGTGATGTAGGCGGGACGGCCGAGGGCCGCCAGGCCCAGGCCGAGCGGCGTCACGGACAGGGAGGTCTGGCCCAGAGGGCGTCGGACCAGCGCGTTCATTGCACCCAATATAGCGACCACGGCGCTCGGGGGCTTTCGGAGCGTTCGGGCACGGGGAGTCCACGATCTCCGGCACGCCGCCCCGAACCGCGGCGCACCGGGTCATCGGCCGCCGTCTCCATCGCACCGTGTCGCACCGGCGGCGGTTGTCATCGCCGAGGCCGCCCACGGCTTTATATATCGAAATGGTGTTATATCTTCTTTTTTCCCTTGTGGAGGTTTAGTTGCTTATTGAAAGTCTGTCATCCCGTGGAGTGGGGGAGTCTTGACCTGCTTTCTTTGAAAATCATACGATTTCTAGACTTATAAGGATGTGGGGCCAAAGGCGGAAAACAGTCGGCTCCACAGGGATACGGGGAAATGCTCCGGCCGGAGTGGTTCTGGAGGGCGTATGGGGAAGTGGCGGGCCGCGATCGTCGCGGTGCTGGCGCTGTTGGTCCTGGGCGCGGGAGCGCCGTTCCAGGAGGCGGCCGAGAAGTCGTACGAGGTGTGGCTCGTCGACCAGTCCAATACCAACGGGCTCGTCCACGGTGGCACCGTCAGCGTGTACTCCGGGCGTGACGTCACCAAGCAGTTGTCGTCGGCGCGGCCCGTCCACGTCATAGACCTGGGCGGCGCGACCTCGTCCCTCTGCCTGGCGAGGACCGGCAGCGTGCCCGTACGCCCGCACATGATCGTTTTCAACAAGGCCGACACCCACGCCGCGCTCGCCTTCGTCGCCAGCGGCCACGTGGTCGTCTTCGACGCCCGCACCCGGCAGCCGCTCACCTGCCTGCTCACCGAGGTCGGAGCGGGAGGGGCACGACAGGCTCACGCCCTCTGGCCCACCGAGGACGACAGATACCTGATCGTCTCCAACCAGAACGGCAAGAAGCTGGAGCGCGTCAGCACCGACTACGCCTCGAACACCTTCGTTCAGCAACCTGCCGCGACGATCGACCTGGCCGGTTGCACCACCCCGAACGGCGTGCCGTGCCAGTCGCCCGTGCTCCGGCCGGACAACGCGCCGATCTGCCCGTTCATCGCCTCGGACAACGGCCCGGTCTTCGTCAGCCTGCGGGGCGGCGGGATGCTCGTGGTCGACTGGCACACGACGCCGATGTCGATCGTGGGGGAGTACGACGCGACCAGGATCCCGGCGAACGGATGCGGGTTCATCGAGGCGAAGGGCACCGTCTTCGGCAACGGGGGCGGGGGCACGCCCGCCAACCTCGACCAGTTCAGCGTCTTCAGGTTGCCGATGGGCGGCTACTCGCCCGCCAACCCGCCCAACACCCCGGCGGTCCAGGCGCTCTTCGACGACGACTCGCCCGAGCGCGACGCCCACGGCGTCCTCGCCTCCGCCGGGGAGCGTCACGTGTGGGCCGGTGACCGTGACGCCAACGTCGCGGAGGTCTTCGACGGGGCGAGCGGCGCCCACGTCGGCACCGTCGACCTCGTCTCGCCGTTCAGCGCGGATCCGACGGTCGACCTCTTCGCCGTCTCCCCGGACCACAAGTGGGCCTTCGCCTCAACGCGGGGGCCGAACCCGCTCTCCGGGGACCCGCACTCCTCCCACGGGAGCGACCCGGGGATGCTCATCCTCAAACTGACCGGCAACGGTAAGAAGGGCACGGTCGAGGGCCTGATCCGGATCTCCAACGTGGACGCGGGCGGTGTCCAGCGGGCCGACGCCCACGGCATCCGCGTGCGGCGTACGGACTGACCGGACCCGAGCGGCTCCTCGGCGCGGTGTCGCCGGACGGTCCGGGAGGACGCTCCCGGGGGGGCGTACGCCATCGTGCTCGCGAGCTGTCACGCGCGGGAGGGGCCGAGCCGGGGGGTGGACGTACGCCATCATGCGCGCGAACTCTCACGCGCGGGAGCTGTTCCTCGCCCTGTTTTCCCTTTCCCCGGAATTTCCTCGGAACCGCTCTCCCTCGGAACCGCTCTCCCTCAGGACCGTTCCGCGCGCCCCGGCTTGCTCTCCGGCTTGTTCTCCGATGACGGCGGCGCGACGCACTCGTGGCCGGCGCCTCCCCGGTCGACGATGTCCTCGTACACCCCGACCTTGTGGTTGATCAGGTCCAGGCAGCGGGAGAGCTGGTCGATCTGGGCGGCCACCCGCTCCCGGTGCAGGCACAGGAGGGCGAGCCGCTCCTCCTCGTTTCCGTCTCCCCGCCTCACCATCTCCGTGTACTGGCGGATCGCGGGCAGGGGCATGCCGGAGGCGCGGAGAATGACGCAGAGGGTGAGCCACTCCACGTCGTCCTCGCCGTAGACGCGGCGCCCGCCGGGGTCACGCCGGACGGGATTGGCCAGGATGCCCTCGCGCTCGTAGAAACGCAGCGCGTGAACGCTCAACCCCGTGCGCTCGGCGACCTGCCCGATGCTCAGACCCGTTGTGCCCATGCCGACCAGAATACGGACTTGACCTAGAGTCGACTCTAGATCCTACGATGCGGGGCGTCGCGACACCACGTCCGGAACGACCATCAAGGGAGCACGACCCATGCGTTATCGCGTCCTCGGCGGCACCGGTATCGAGGTGAGCGTCCACTGCCTCGGAGCCATGATGTTCGGCGCCGTCGGCAACCCCGACCACGACGACTGTGTCCGCATCATCCACGCCGCCCTCGAGCAGGGCGTCAACTTCGTCGACACCGCGGACATGTACTCCGCCGGAGAGTCCGAGGAGATCGTGGGAAAGGCGCTCAAGGGGCGCCGTGACGACGTCGTGCTCGCCACCAAGGTGCACTTCCGGATGGGGAAGGGCCCCAACCGGAGCGGCAACTCGCGGCGCTGGATCATCAAGGAGGTCGAGGAGAGCCTCCGGCGGCTGGGAACCGACTGGATCGACCTCTACCAGGTCCACCGCCCCGACCACTCGACCGACATCGAGGAGACGCTCTCCGCGCTGAGCGACCTCGTGCACCAGGGGAAGATCCGCGCCTTCGGCTGCTCGACCTTCCCGGCCGAGGAGATCGTCGAGGCGCACAACGTCGCCGAGCGCCGCGGGCTGCAGCGCTTCAGGACCGAGCAGCCGCCCTACTCGCTGATCGCCCGGGGAGTCGAGGCCGCCGTCCTGCCGGTCTGCCTGCGTTACGGGATGGGGGTGCTGACCTGGAGCCCGCTCGCCTCGGGGTTCCTCACCGGCAAGTACCGGAAGGGGCAGCCCGTCGACCTCTCCACCGGCCGCGCCTCGCTCACGCCCGCCCGTTTCGACCCCTCGATCCCCGAGAACGCCGCCAAGCTCGACGTCGTCGAGAAGCTCGTCGAGCTCGCGACGGACATCGGCTGCTCGCTCCCCGAGCTCGCCGTGGCCTTCGCCGCGGCGCATCCCGCCGTCACCTCGGTGATCACCGGGCCGCGGACCATGGACCAGCTGGAGGGGCTGCTGAAGGGCGCCTCGCTCACCCTCGACGACGCGACCCTCGACCGGATCGACGAGATCGTGCCGCCGGGGACGAACCTGTACCAGCCCGACGGAGCCTGGCGCCCGCCCTCGCTGACCGACACCGCGCGGCGGCGGCGCCCGCTCACGGAACGCGCGGCGGGTTAGCCCCGGACGCGCCCGGGGCGCACCGCTATTGACACGGCAAGGCCGCCGAGCAGTTCAAGACCGAGACGGGCATCGCCGTCACCATTGCTGCGCCGGATCGTCTGGCCGCTGCTGACGCCCCTCACCAACGGCCTCGTGGGAACCGTCAAGGGGTGATCCCTCCCGGGCAGGGCGGCCCACCGCACCGGAGTGGGCCGTCCTGCCCGGGGGAGCCCCGGGGAGTTCAGAGCCGGGTGAGGCGTACGGCGTCGGCGACGATCAGTCCCGTGCCGGAGGTCCAGCGGCTCACCCCGACGGCGTTGTACGTCCCGGCCTTCAGGGCGAACGTCCCGATGCTCCGCCAGGCGCCGCCCCCGGCGCGCTGGTCCACGTAGACCGTCTTGCTGCCGGAGGAGGTGGCGACGATGTACGGGGCGGATACGTTGTGGCCGGGGGCGGCCGGATACCAGACCTCGACCTGGTAGGTGGCCGCGGCGGGGACGGTGAACCGGTACCAGGCGACGTCACTGGAGGTCACCGGCGTGGTCTGGCGGTGGTCGGGGCCGTGGCGCCCGGCCGCCTGGGTGGAGGTGGTCCAGTTCGCGCTCGCGGTGAACGCGCCGGCGGTGGAGTTGTCGACGGTCGCCGACCAGGGCGCGGTGTCCCCGGTGACGTAGCGCATGTACTTGGCCCAGTCCCAGTGGGAGCCGGGGTCGGTGTGCGTGGCGCCGGGAACCTGCTTGTGCCCGATGATGTGCGAGCGGTCCTTGGGAATGCCGTACTTGTCGCAGAGGGCGCGGGTCAGGGCCGCCGAGGCGCGGTACATCGCGTCGGTGAACCAGGAGGCGTTGTTGACGAACCCCTCGTGCTCGATCCCGATCGACCTGGCGTTGTACGAGCTGTTCCCCGCGTGCCAGGCGACGTCCTTGTCGCGGACCATCTGGGTGACGTCACCGTCGGAGGAACGGACGACGTAGTGCGCGGAGACCTTCGCGGCGGGGTTCTGGAACCAGGAGATCGTGCCCGCGTACGCCCCCTGGGTGACGTGGATGACGACTCGATCGATCTTTGAGCTTTTCGGCCTGTTCGCGACGGCCCGGTTGCCGGCGTGGGCGGCCACCCAGCTCGCGGCGGGGTAGTCGGGGCTCGGGGCCTTGGCGGCGAGTTCCCGCACGCCCTCGTAGGCGCCGCGATCCACCTGCAGTTCCACGGCCGCGACCGTGACGACCTCGCCGCCCGCGACGGTGGCCACAAGGCCCTTGCCGAGGAGGTCGTAGACGGTGTCGGCGTACAGCCTGGCCGTCTCCGAACCGGAGGCGTTGCCGTACCTGGCCACGGCCGGGTACCACAGTCCGGCGTCCTTCCTGGCGCCTGCGTCGAGGCCGAGCGCGTCGGCGTAGGAGCGCAGCACCGCGGCGCCGCCGAGGATGTTGGCCGCGTCGTCCCTCTTCAGGGTCGCCGCCGGTGTGCCGGTCAGCTCGGCCGCGCGTTCCAGGACGCGTACGGCGGGGGTGCTGAGAAGGTGCATCACCCCGTACCCGCCGCTCGCGCTCGGCTCGCCGCCGTGCCCGTCGAGGTGCGTCTCCGCGTACGCGAGGGCGACGAGCAGGTCGCGTGGCACGTCGTAGCCGGCGGAGGCTCGGGCGAAGGCGTCCGCCAGGGGGCCCGCGGACCGGGCGCTCGCCGCCTGGGCGGGCGCGAGGAGCAGGAAGGCGAGAACGGCGGACAGGATCGCGGCTGACCGGCGGTGCGGGCGCGGCCGGGCGTTCTGCACGGAGTCTCCTCAGGAATCGGGGGTCCGGGTCCCCTTCGGACACCGGCTGATTCGGCACCGTAAAGCAGAAACGCGACAAGTGTAAATAATTAACACTTCTTTGTTTGTTTCAGACAAATCCCTTCTTTTATCTGATAGGTCGATATATGTGCAGGTGAAGAAGGGGGTCAGTGGGCCGCCAGCCGGTTCGCCTCGTCCTTGGTGATGGCGTACGAGGCCGCGCAGAAGGTGCACTGCATCCCGTATCTCGTCCGTACCGGAAACAGCGGGACGAAGAACAGGCTGAACTTGGTGACCCGACGCGACAGCACCTGCGCCGCCGTGTTGCCGCAGTTGCGACAGGTCAGGGTTACCACCCCGAGCCGATGGGCCACCGTACGCAGACCGAAGATGAGCATCATCCAGACATACCCGGTACGAGCGCGCTATGCCTCCCCGTGTCACCCGACGGAGTCTGCCGGGCGCTCAGGCCCGGCAGACTCCCTGTCCCGCCTCCTCACCCCTTGTCCGCGCCCTCGTTGGCGCCCCGGATGAAGTAACGCTGGAAGATCACGAAGATGATCGCGACCGGGATGGTGGCGAGCACCGCCGCGCCGAGTTTGAGCGGATACTGGCTGCCTTTTCCGAGGGAGCCGCTGACCAGGTCGGCGAGGCCCCGCGGCAGGGTGAACAGGCTGGGATCCTGGACGGCCACCAGGGTGTGCGGGAACTCGTTCCAGCTGCTCTGGAAGGAGATTATCGTCAGGGTGATCACGGCGGGCCGCCCCATCGGCAGCACCACCGACCAGAAGGTGCGGAAACGGCCCGCGCCGTCGATCCGCGCCGCCTCCTCCACGCTCACCGGTATCGACTCGAAGAACTGCTTCATGATGAAGACCCCGGCCGCGTCCGCGATGATCGGCAGGATCAGCGCGGTGTAGCTGTCGTAGATGCCGAGCTGGTTCAGCACCAGGAACTTCGGGATGAACAGCACCACCCCGGGGACCGCCATGATCGCGACGATGGAGGTGAAGAGCGCCTTGCGTCCCCGGAAGCGCAGCCGGGCGAGCGCGTATCCGGCGAGGGAGTCGAAGAACACCCGGCCGACGGTGATGACGACGGTCACCAGCAGCGAGTTGCCCAGCCACAGCGGCATGCCGGTGTCGACGAACACCCGCTCGAAGCCTGCCAGCGTCGCCGGGTCGGGGATCGGCGAGAGCGGGTTCGCCGCGGCGTCGGGCTCGGTCTTGAACGAGTTGGCGACCTGGATGACGAACGGGTAGAGGAAGACCAGCGAGAAGAAGACCAGGACGGCGTACCCGCTGAAGGTGGAGAACAGCGAGCGGAGCACACCCGTCCTCCCCGGATCCTCGGCGCGGGCGGGAGGGGTTCTGGCCGCGGACATCATGCCCTCCTTCGGTGCGGCGCGCGGCGTTTCGCGACCCCGCCGCTCCCGGCGTCCCTGTCGCGCATGACCCACCGCTGGAACGCCGCCAGCACCACGATGAGCACGAAGAGAACGAACGAGATGGCGGCGCCGGAGCCGTAGTCGAGCTCCTTGAAAGCCGTCTGGTACGACAGGAAGGCCGGGGTCAGGGTGGTCTTCGCGGGTTTGCCCTGGCTCATCACGTACACCTGGTCGAAGACCTGCCAGGTGGCGATCAGGCCGAGGGTGAGGACGAGGAACAGGGTCGGCTTGAGCATCGGCAGCGTCACGTAGCGCAGGCGCTGACGGGAGGTGGCGCCGTCCAGCTTGCTCGCCTCCTCCAGGGTCACCGGGATGTCCTGGAGCGCGGCGAGGAACATCAGCATGAACGTGCCCGAGGTGGTCCAGACGACCAGGATGATGATCGTGCACATGGCCACGCTGGGACCGGACAGCCAGTCCCACCACGAGAGCCCGAACGGGCCGCCGCCGGTGAGCGCCTCGGGAGGTGCCTCCGGGTCGACGAGGCCGACGGAGCCCAGCAGCAGGTGCAGTACGCCTCGCGCGTCGGAGAACCACGGGGGCCCGTTCACGCCGGCGAACGCGAGCAGCCTGTTGACCGCTCCGGAGTTGCTGAAGATGAACAGGAACAGGACGCTGATCGCCACCGAGCTGGTCACCGAGGGAAAGAAGAAGGCGGTGCGGAAGAAGGTCTTTCCCCTCAGCATCCGGCGGTTGACGATCAACGCCAGGCCGAGTGCGAGGATCGTCTGGGCGGGCACCACGATCAGCACGTAGTAGAAGTTGTTGCGAAGGCTCGTCATGAAGTTCAGGCGGGTCAGGTTGTCCCGCGCGAACAGCTCGGTGTAGTTGTCCACGCCGACGAACGGCACCTGCGCCCGGAACGGGCTGCCCTGCCCGTTCCAGTCGGTGAGGCTCACCCACAGTGCCATCAGGATCGGCAGCAGCATGAAAAGGGTGAGGATCACTACCACCGGCGCCACGAAGAGCCAGCCCGCGATGTTCTCCCTGGTCCTGTCACCAAGGCGGCGCGCGGGTCGCCGTGATGCGGTCGTTGTCTCGGCCACGTAAGTCTCCCTCATGCCCGGTGCGCGGCCCCGGCCCTGTCCCGGGCCGGGGCCGCGCACCGATCTGACTCAGTCGCCGAGCGCGGCCTGGGTGTTCTTCTGCAGGTTCGCCAGGATCTTCTTGGGGTCACCCGCGGGCAGCTGCTGGATCGCGGTGTCGAAGTCGGCGAGCACGCTGTCCATCTTGGGGGCGTTGACCGGACCCTGGGCGTACTCGGCGCCGTCAACGAACGGCGCGTCGTCGGGGAAGGCCTGGGTGAAGGCGTCCTTGGCCGACTGGCGCGAGGGCATCACGCCGAATGCCTTGGCGAAGGTCATCTGCTGGTCGGCCTTGGTCATCGCCTCGACGAAGGCGATCGCCTGCTCCTTGTATCTGCTCTTGGCGGCGATGCCCCAGCAGGTGGTGAAGGACAGGGTGCCCTTGCCCTTGGGGCCGGCCGGCAACTCGTGGGCGCTGTACTTGACGTCCGGGTAGTCGGCCTTCATCGCGCCCTTGATCCAGTTGCCCTCGATGGTCATCACGGCCTTGGCCTTGCCGAAGGCCTCGCCGCCCCAGCCGGCGTCAACCTGCTTGGGGAACTGGGCGAGCTTGTCCTTCAGCAGACCCCGTACGTAGTTCAGGGCCTCGACGTTCTCGGGGGTGTCGGCGGTCGCCTTCTTGCCGTCGGGGCTCACGATCCAGCCGCCGGCCTCCACCATGAACGCGCCGAGCCGGTCGCGGGTGTCGCCGATGACGAGCGGTGTGACGTCCGGAACCTTCTCCTTGAGCTTCCTGGAGACCGAGGTGAGCTGCTCCCAGGTGGTCGGCACGTCGGCGTCGGTGAGCCCGGCCTTCTTCCACAGGTCGTCGTTGACGATCAGCGCCAGCGTGGAGAAGTCCTTGGGCACGCAGTAGAAGGTGCCGTCGTAGGTGAACGTCTCGCGCAGGCTCGGGTAGAAGTCGGCCGCCTCGGAGATCTTGTCCGCGTACGGCTCCAGGGCTCCGACGCTCGCGTAGTCGGCGAAGCGCGCGGCGTCGACGTAGAACACGTCCGGCGGGTTGCTCCCGGCGAAGGCCTGACCGAGCTGCTGGGTCAGGTCCTGGGCGGGGGTGATCGTCGCGGTGTTGCCCGAGGAGGCCGACCACGCCTGGGCGGCCTCGCGCAACGCGTTCGTCTCCGCGTCGCCGGAGGAGCCGAAGAGCACCTGCAGGTTGGCGGGCCCGCTGCTCTGCGGGGCGCTGCTCTGCCCGGCGGAGTCGTCGAAACCACTGCCGCAGGCGGCCGTGGTGGCGAGGGCGCCCGCGGCGAGCGCGGCGAGCGCCGCGCTCCGGAGGCCGTGTCGCTTGGTCGGCTGTTTCATCGTGCTTTTCCAATCTTTCTGGGGGGGGGGATCCGGAAAGGAGTCAGGTGTTCATCCGGCCGGGTGGTCATGCGGCCACGAGGACTGCCGCAGGACGAGGGACGGCTGGAGCAGGAGGTGCGCGCCGGCCTCGGGGGTGTGGGAGGCCGCGGAGATCACGGAGGCCGCAGAGGTGCCGGGGTCGCCGGGGGAGGGCGGGTCGAACAGCCGGGTGAGCAGGCCCACGCAGCCGGCCGCGGCCTCGGCGAGCGGCTGGCTCACGCTGCTCAGCCCCACCGCCCTCGCCACCGGCGTGTCGTCGAAACCGATCACGCTGACCGGGAGGCCCTCCTCGTCGCCGGCCCGTCCCGCGACCGTGAGACGCCCCTCGGCCGTCAGGCGTCCCGAGGCGATCAGCTGTCCCGAGGCGGTCAGGGAGCGGACGGCGTGCAGCGCGCCCAGGGCGAGCGAGTCGCTGGCGCAGACCAGCGCGGTGATCGGCCGCTCGGCACGCAGCAGTTCACGGGCCGCCTTCTCGCCGTCGGCCACCCCGTCGTCCGTGGCCTGGTCCAGGCCGGCAGGGTCGATCCCGGCGGCGGCGAGGGTCCTCGCCCAGCCGGACCTGCGGTCGTCGCCCACACCGGAGCCTCGCGGCCAGCCGAGGAAGCCGATCCGCCGGTGACCGGCGTCGAGCAGGTGGCGGGTGGCCGCCGCGGTGCCGGCCGCGCCGTCCACGTCCACCCAGGGGTACCCCGGATCCGCGGTCGTCCCGCCGGAAGCGGCGTCGCCGTCCGCCGCGTCTCCCGCGTCTCCCGCGTCTCCCCAGGGCCGTCCGAACGTGACGAACGGCAGCCGCCGCTCGCGCAGCCACGCGGGGCGGCCGTCGCCGTGGTAGGTGCTGGTGAGCACGAAGGCGTCCGGCTCGTGGCTTCCGACCAGCTCGTCGAAGGTGTCGATCTCCGCACGCTCGTCGCCCGCCGCGTACAGCAGGATCCGGTATCCGGCACGGGCCGCCGAGGCGGTCAGCCCGTGCAGAAAGCGGTCCAGGACCGAGCCGTTGATCCCGTCCCGGTCGGGTTCGATACGCGTCGCGATCAGCCGTGATCGGCCGGTTCGCATCTGCCGGGCGGCCTGGCTGGCCCGGTAGCCGAGCGTCTCGATCGCCTCCCGCACCCGGTCGCGGGTCTCCTCGCGGACGAGTTCGGGGCTGTTGAGCACGTTCGACACCGTCTGGCGCGACACCCCTGCACGGCGCGCGACGTCGGTGATCGTCACTTTTGCAGCCATTTGCACCCTTCTAGGGGTTTGAACGTTCAAAGGGGTATGAGGCATGATTGGATCGTTCAAGTAAACGGAGCGTAATGGTTGGATCGTTCAAGTAAAGAGAGTGTTTCGCAATGTGCACCCCCCGGCCGTCTTCTGTCAAGACGTCACCGGCTCGACACGATCTCAGGGAGTCAGTCGTGCTCGACGACGCCTCATCCCCCAGCCCACAGGCGGTCGCGGTGGGCGGCTCCGCCGACGCCTACCGCCTCCAGCCCCTGCTGCACGATCTCGTCAGCACCGTGCTGGCGCCGACCGTCGCGCTGAGCGGCGGCGACGGGCAGATCCGCCCGGCCGGTGTCCAGGGCGTGTTCCACGCGGACTCCCGCGCCCTGTCGCGGGCCGTCCTGACGATCGACGGCCGAGAGCCCGAGGCCGTGGGCCACGCCCAGAGAGGGCCTGGCGCCACCGGGTTCGTCACGCTGGCCCGATGGCTGGGCGACCCCGTCCCCGATCCCACTGTACGGATCGAGCGGTTCCGGCAGGTCACACCGGGTGGCATGGAAGAACGCGTCGAGATAGTCTCCAGCGCGACCGTTCCCGTCGCCGCCGTCGTGAGCCTGGAGCTGGGCTGCGACTTCGCCCCCATCGAGGTGGTCAAGTCCGGCGGCGACACCGCGGAGGCGGCGGCCGAGCGCACCGCGCCCGATCAGATCTCCTGGAACTCCGGCGGCGTCCACGTCGTGGCGACCGGTACGGGCGCGCGGGCCGAGTCCGCCGGGTCCACCGGGTCCGCGCGCACGGCTTTCCTGCGCTGGCCGGTCGAGCTGGCGCCCCGCGCCAGGGTCACCTTGTCGTGGCGGGTCGAGGTGCGCGACCCCCAGGCCGTGGTGACCGCGCCCGATCGCCCCGCCGAGTGGGCGGGCGAGGGAACTCCCCGCGTCGTCGCCGCCGATCACCGGCTGAGCAGGCTCTTCGAGCAGTCCATGGACGACCTGCGCTCGCTGCGACTGGCCGAGACCGCGGCCCCCGGTGACGTCTTCCTCGGCGCCGGAGTGCCCTGGTTCCTCACCCTCTTCGGCCGCGACAGCATCTGGGCCGCCCGCATGCTGCTGCCGCTCGGCACGGAACTGGCGATGGGCACCCTGCGGGTGCTGGCCCGCAGGCAGGGAACCAGGGTGGATCCGGGCTCCGGCGAGGCCCCCGGGAAGATCATGCACGAGCTGCGCCGGCACGACTTCACGGTCGAGGGCAACGACCTGCACCTGCCCGCCGCCTACTACGGCACGATCGACGCCACCCCGCTGTGGATCGCCCTGCTGCACGACGCCTGGCGCTGGGGCGCCCCCGCCACGGAGGTCGCCGCGCTGCTGCCCCACCTGGAGGCCGCCCTCGGCTGGCTCGGCCACCACGCCGACCCCGACGGGGACGGTTTCATCGAGTACATCGACACCAGCGGCCGGGGCCTGGCGAATCAGGGCTGGAAGGACTCCGGCGACGCGCTGCGCTTCCACGACGGCCGCCAGGCCCAGCCGCCGATCGCCCTGGTCGAGGTGCAGGGCTACGCCCACCAGGCGGCCAGGCAGGGAGCCGACCTGCTGGAGGCGTTCGGCCGCCCCGGCGCGGCCCGCTGGCGCGAGCACGCCGCGGCGCTGGCCGAGCGCTTTCGAGCCAGGTTCTGGGTGGAGGGGCCACAGGGCAGGTTCCCCGCCCTCGCCCTGGACCGGGACAAGCGCCCCGTCGACGCGCTCACCAGCAACATCGGGCACCTGCTCGGCACCGGCCTGCTCACCGGGGCGGAGGAGGCGGAGATCGCCGACCTCCTCGTCTCCCCGCAGATGGCCGGTGGCTTCGGCCTGAGGACGATGTCGGCGGACGCGGGCGGCTTCAGCCCGCTGTCCTACCACTGCGGGTCGATCTGGGCGCACGACACGGCGATCGTGGTCGCCGGACTGGCCCGCGCCGGGTTCGCCACGCACGCGGCGACCCTCGCCGAGGGGCTGCTCACCGCGGGCGAGACGTTCGGCTACCGGCTGCCCGAGCTGTTCGGCGGCGACGACCGGTCGGCATTGGGGCGTCCGGTTCCCTACCCGGCGGCCTGCCGCCCGCAGGCGTGGTCCGCCGCCGCCGCGGTGACCGTCGTGCACGCGGCACTCGGCCTCTATCCCGACGTGCCCGAGGGGCGGATGCTGCTGCGCCCGCTCGCCGGTGCCCCCCTGGGCGCGGTCTTCGCGGGAGGTCTGCGGGTCGCCGGAGCGGAGGTGAGCGCGGCCGTCGACCGGGAGGGCGAGGTCGTCGTGACGGGTCTGCCCGAGGGGATCCTCACCGAGCGCGCCTCGACCTGAGCCGAGCGCGCCTCGACCTGAGCCGAGCGCGCCTCGACCTGAGCCGAGCGTGCCTGGACCTGAGCCGGGCGCGTCACCGTACCGCGCAGGCGGGTGGGGACGCGCGGATGGGCGGGACGTGCGGCGGGAGGCTTCCCGGAGAGGGCGTTCGCCGACCGCCGCGGCGCGGGCCCGTCGGCCGCCGGACGGGGACGCTCAGCCCAGGTGGCGGCCGAACCAGTCCAGGACACGCCGATAGGCCTCGGCGGCGGCGCCGGCGTCGTAGCGCGGGCCGGTGTCGTTGAAGAAGGCGTGGCCGACGCCGGGAAACGTGACGATCTCGTGTTCCAGGCACGCCCTTTCCAGGGCGGTTCCGGCCTCCTCGCGGGTGGCGTTGACCCGGTCGTCCCGCTCGGCGTAGATCGCGAGGACGGCGGCCCTCGCCCCTGAGAGGTCGGCGTCGCCGGGAAACGGGCCGTAGAACGGGACGGCCGCCGACAGGCGCGGCTCGTCCGAGGAGAGCAGCAGCCAGGTCATGGCGCCGCCGAAGCAGAAGCCGATGACGCCGAGCCTCTTGCCGGGGGCGCCCCGCTCCAGCTCGCCCAGGGCGGCCTTCATGTCCGCGGCGAGGCGCTCGGGGGAGAGGGCGCCCAGCGCCGCGGTGGCCTGAGCCGGGTCCTCGAAGGAGGCGGTCCCGCCCTCGCGGGAGAGCAGGTCGATGGCGAGCGCACAGTAGCCGTCGGCCGCCAGGTGCCCGGCGACCGACCGGATGTGGTCGGTGAGCCCGCGGTTCTCGTGGATCACCAGCACCGCGCCTCGCGGGTCCGCGGGCGCCGCCCAGGCGCCCCTGAGGGTGACGCCGCTCTCGGTGCCGGGGAAGATGATCTCCTCGGTCGGCAGGGGCGAGGAGATCGGGGGCGGTTCGCCGCCCGGTGGCACGGTGGACGCCGTCGCCGTGTCGGATCCCGTGGCGGACGGCGCGGTCGCGTTCCCTCCGCCGCTTTCCCAGGTCGCGAGCAGGGCGACGGCGGCGGGTGCCTCCAGCCCGAGGAGGGTGAGGCGGTGCAGCGCCTCGTGCCGGGGGACGAGCCCCGCCGCGTGGTCGACCGCGACCTCCTCCGCGAGGTACCGGTGAAAAGACGTCACCAGCACACGGTAGGACCGGCGAATGAAAGCCACGGCAAAGCCGGACCACGTGCCGCCACCCGAAAACCGGGGAGCGCGCGGCCTCCGACGAGGGTCTCCCGAAGGCCTCCTCCGCGGTGACCCACGCGGATTCCACGTGCCCGTGAGGACGCCGCCGGCCTCGCCCGCGAGACCTGTCCACTATTGGACACGCTCCCTCGGGCTTTTGCGTATTTCTCCATGGTCGGCCGGTTCCGATCCGTAGATCATGTGAGGACCGGCCGTGCGCGACCTCGCGTCGTCGTACGCACGCGGCGGCACGTGCGGAGATGCACGAGCACGGATGGTTACAGACGGTTATAGAGGGTTGCGGAGGGTTGGAGGGTCGATGGGCGAGGGTGGAGCGCCGGTCCCGCTCGGTAACCGGCCGGTCTTCGACACCGCGGACCTCGACGAGGCCCGCGAACTGGTGGCCGGAGTGTTCTGCCCCCACCGGCTGGAGCTCACCGGTGGCACCTCCCGGCTGGCCGCGCGGCTCAACTCGGTCCAGCTGGGCACCGTGCGGGTGAACTACCTGGACTACGGGGCGGACGTCCGCATCGAGCCCGGGGAGCTCGAATCCTTCTTCCTGGTGCAGATCCCGCTGGCCGGGCACAGCCTGATCCGGTGCGGCGGCCAGGAGATCGTGTCGACGCCGGGTCTGGCCTCCCTGCCGTCGCCGTCGGAACACCTCGACATGCGCTGGGCGGCCGGCTGCCCCCAGCTGATCGTCAAATTCGACCGGCCGGTCGTCGAGGACGCCATGGAGCGGATGCTCGGGGAGCGGCTCGACCGGCCGATCGTCTTCGACCTGGGCATGGACATGACCGCCGGCTGGGCGAGAGCCTGGAAGGCGATGGCCGACCTGATCGTCAGGGAGGCCGAGTACGGCGACGGGCTCGCCGCGCAGCCGCTCGCGATCGCCCACCTGGAGAACGCCATGCTCTCCTCCCTGCTCACCGGGCAACCGTCCAACTACCTGGAGCGGCTGAACGCCCCTCGGCCCCCCGCCCTGCCCAAGGTGGTGCGCCGGGCGATGCGGTACATCGACGACCACGCCCACCTGCCGCTCACGACGGACGAGGTCGCGAGCGCCGTGGCGGTCAGCGGACGCTCGCTCCAGGAGGGCTTCCGCCGCCATCTCGGCCTGACCCCGATGACCTACCTCAGGGATGTGCGCCTGGGCAGGGTGCACGACGAACTGGCGGCCGGCGATCCGGCCAGGTGCACCGTGACGAAGGTGGCGGCCCACTGGGGCTTCCCGCACCAGGGGCGCTTCGCCGCCCTCTACCGCGCGCGCTACGGCCGGACGCCGTCCCAGACGCTACGCGGTAACTGACGGCACTCGGCCCGGCAGTCGGACGGCCAAGACGTCGAGGTGAGGACGAATCGGGGAGGGGCGGGGGAGGATCCCGCGCCAGACGGATGGAACCCGCGCTGAGCGGATGGCATGGGCGGCGGCGGCCGTCGTACCTTTTCACCAGGCGCCGCTCGATCGTTCCCCGCTTCGGGGAAGCCCTCTCAAGGCTTCCTCGAAGCTCTCGAAACCTCCTCGAAAGGACATCTCACCATGCGCAGAATCCTTGTCGTCGGCGCCGGTCAGGCGGGCCTCCACCTCGCCCTCGGCCTGCTGCGGAACGGCTACGACGTCACCGTCGTCTCCAACCGGACCCCCGAGGACATCCGCGACGGCCGGGTCATGTCCAGCCAGGCCATGTTCGGCACCGCCCTCGGCCATGAGCGTGACCTCGGCCTGGACCTGTGGGCGGACGGCTGCCCGTCGATCGACGGGATCCAGTTCGCGGTGGCCGGCCCCGACGGGGACCCGGCGATCCGCTGGGCCGCCCGGCTCGACGCCCCCGCCCGCTCGGTCGACCAGCGGCTGAAGATGCCCGCCTGGATGGCCGAGGTGGAGCGGCTCGGCGGGAAGATCGTCATCCATGACGCCACCGTGGAGGACCTGGAGGGCTACGCCGCCCAGTACGACCTGGTCATGGTCGCCGCGGGCAAGGGATCGATCGCCTCGCTCTTCGAGCGGGACGCGTCGCGCTCGCCGTACCACGCCCCGCAGCGGGCCCTCGCCCTCACCTACGTCAACGGCCTCACACCGCGGCCCGACCACTCCGCGGTGTGCTTCAACATGATCCCCGGGGTCGGCGAGTACTTCGTGTTCCCCGCCCTCACCGTCACCGGCCCCTGCGAGATCATGGTGTTCGAGGGCGTTCCCGGCGGGCCTATGGACCGCTGGGCGGAGGTCGCCACCCCGGCCGAGCATCTGGCCATGAGCAGGCGGATCCTGGAGACCTTCCTGCCGTGGGAGGCCGAGCGCGCCGCGGACGTCGAACTCACCGACGCCGGCGGTGTCCTGTCCGGCCGCTTCACGCCGGTCGTGCGCAGGCCGGTGGCGACGCTCCCGTCGGGTGCCCCGGTCCTGGGCGTGGCGGACGTGGTCGTGCTCAACGACCCGATCACCGGGCAGGGGTCCAACAACGCCGCCAAGTGCGCGGCCTCCTACCTGTCCGACATCCTGGAGCGCGGCGAGCTGCCGTACGACGGGGCCTGGATGGAGCGGGTCTTCGAGCGCTACTGGCGAGACGCCCGGCACGCCACCACCTGGACGAACGCGCTGCTCGCGCCCCCGCCGCCGCACGTGCTGGAGCTCCTGGGAGCCGCCGGCGAGCTGCCCGAGGTGGCCTCCCGTTTCGTCAACGGCTTCGACGACCCCTCCGACTACGCGGACTGGTTCCTGGACCCGGCCGGCGCGGCCGAGTACCTGGCGCGGGCCGGGAAGTGAGGCGGCGCCATGAGATCCCTGCGCGACGCCCTCGGGCAGTTCGCCACCGGGGTGGCGGTGGTCACCGCCGCCACCCCACGGGGTGACCGGCTGGGCGTGACCGTCAACTCCTTCACCTCGGTCTCGCTCGACCCGCCGCTCGTCCTGTGGTGCCTGTCCCGGCGGGCCCCCAGTGCGCCGGCCTTCGCCGAGGCGGAGCGGTTCGCGGTCAACGTCCTGGCAGCCGGCCAGGAGCACCTGTCACGGCGGTTCGCCACGCCGCTGCCCGACAAGTTCGCCGGGGTGGAGACCCGTCTCGCGCCGGGCGGGGTGCCGGTCCTCGCCGGGACCGTCGCCCACTTCGCCTGCCGCGCGGTGACCACGTACGACGGAGGGGACCATCTGATCTTCGTCGGGGAGGTCGAGCACTTCCGGAGACAGGAGGGCGAGCCGCTGGTCTTCCACTCGGGGAGCTACCGGGCGCTGTCCGCGCCGGACCGCGAGATGGCGCTCTGCGAACCCTGACGGTGATTAGGGCAGGTCAGCCGGGGTAAGCCCCGAGGATGACACGGGGGAGGGGCCTCTCCCGCTGGCCGGTGATCCGGCAGCTGATGGGAGAGGACGGCAGGGGCGACGCCGCGCGTTCGGCGCGCACCGACGTCCTGCGGCCCCGCACCGAGGAGGCCGACGGCGTCGCGCGTTCGGTCTGCCCGTTCTGCGCGGTCGGCTGCGGCCAGCTGGTCTACGTCAAGGACGGCCGGGTCACCCAGATCGAGGGTGACCCCGACTCGCCCATCTCACGCGGGCGCCTCTGCCCCAAGGGAGCGGCGAGCAAGCAGCTCGTCACCCACCCCGGCCGGCAGACCCGAGTCCTCTACCGGCGGCCGCACGGCACGGACTGGGAGCCGCTCGACCTGGAGACGGCGATGGACATGATCGCCGACCGGGTGGTGCGGACCCGCAGGGAGACCTGGCAGCAGGAGTACGAGGGCAGGACGGTCCGGCGCACCATGGGCATCGCGAGCCTGGGCGGGGCGACGCTGGACAACGAAGAGAACTACCTGATGAAGAAGCTCTACACCGCCCTCGGCGCGATCCAGGTGGAGAACCAGGCCCGTATTTGACACTCCTCCACCGTCCCCGGTCTGGGGGCCAGCTTCGGGCGTGGCGGTGCCACGGACTTCCAGCAGGATCTGGCCGAGTCCGACTGCATCGTCATCCAGGGCTCCAACATGGCCGAATGCCATCCGGTGGGATTCCAGTGGGTGGTGGAGGCGAAGGCGCGCGGGGCGAAGGTGTTCCACATCGACCCGCGCTTCACCCGCACCAGCGCGATCGCCGACCGCCACCTGCCGATCCGCGCGGGCAGCGACATCGTGCTGCTCGGCGCGCTGATCAACCATGTGCTCTCCAACGAGCTGGACTTCCGCGAATACGTGGTGGCCTACACCAACGCCTCGGCGATCATCTCCGAGGACTTCGAGGACACCGAGGACCTGGACGGGCTGTTCTCCGGATTCGACCGGGAAAGACGCGCGTACGACCCGTCGAGCTGGGCCTACGAGCGCGGTGAGGAGGATGAGGCGTCCGACGTCGGCGGCGAGCGGATGGAGGGCGGTCCCCGGCACGCCGAGGCGGCGGGCCCCGAGCAGTACGGCTCCGGTGGCGCCGCCGCGCCGTCGAGGCCGCTCACGGATCCGACGCTGCGCCACCCCCGCTGCGTCTACCAGATCCTGCGGCGGCACTTCGCCCGCTACACCCCGCAGACGGTGTCGGAACTGTGCGGCATCTCCCCGGAGGACTTCGCGGAGCTGGCCGAGGCGATCACCGCGAACTCGGGCAGGGAACGCACCACCGCCTGGGCGTACGCGGTCGGCTGGACCCAGCACACCGTGGGCGCGCAGTACATCCGCACGGCCTCGATCCTGCAGCTGCTGCTGGGCAACATCGGCCGCCCCGGCGGCGGGATCCTGGCGCTGCGCGGCCACGCGAGCATCCAGGGCTCCACCGACATCCCCACCCTGTTCAACCTGTTGCCGGGCTACCTGCCGATGCCCCACGCCCACCGGCACGAGGGGCTCGACGACTACCTCGCCAAGGCCGGGGCCGAGACCGGCTTCTGGGGCAGGAAACGCTGCTACCTGGTGAGCCTGCTCAAGGCGTGGTGGGGCGACGCCGCAACCGAGGAGAACGACTTCCGCTTCGACAACCTGCCCCGCGTCACCGGCGACCACGGCCATTTCACCACCGTGATGGGACAGATCGACGGCACCGTCAAGGGCTACTTCGTGGTGGGGGAGAACCCGGCGGTCGGCTCCTCGGGCGGCCGGGCACAGCGTCTGGGCCTGGCCAACCTCGACTGGCTGGTGGTGCGCGACCTGACGCTGGTGGAGACGGCCACCTTCTGGAAGGACGGCCCCGAGCTGGAGACCGGGGAGACGCGCACCGAGGACATCGCCACCGAGGTGTTCTTCCTGCCCGCCGCGAGCCACGTGGAGAAGGACGGCACCTTCACCAACACCCAGCGGCTGCTGCAGTGGCGGGAGAAGGCGGTCGAACCGCCGGGCGACTGCCGCAGCGACCTGTCGTTCTACTACCACCTCGGCAAGCGGATCAGGCGGCGGATGACCGACGACGAGATCGACCGGCCGGTACGCGAGCTCACCTGGGACTACCCGGAGGAGGGCGAACACGCCGAGCCGTCGGCGCGGGCGGTGCTGCGTGAGATCAACGGCACCGGCCCCGACGGGCGGACCCTGTCGGCCTACACCGAGCTCAAGTCCGACGGTTCCACCCGGTGCGGGTGCTGGATCTACTGCGGGGTGTACGCCGACGAGGTGAACCAGGCGGCCCGTCGCAGGCCGGGGAACGAGCAGAACAGGGTCGCGCCGGAATGGGGCTGGGCCTGGCCCGCCAACCGGCGCATCCTCTACAACCGGGCCTCCGCCGACCCCGAGGGCCGCCCGTGGAGCGAGCGCAAGGCCTACCTGTGGTGGGACGAGGAGAAGGGGGAGTGGACCGGGCTCGACGTGCCGGACTTCGAGCGGCACAAGCCGCCCGGATACGTGCCGCCCGAGGGAGCCCTGGCCGAGGACGCGCTGGCCGGGACCGACCCGTTCATCATGCAGCCCGACGGCAAGGGCTGGCTGTTCGCCCCTGCGGGACTGGCGGACGGGCCGCTGCCGACCCACTACGAGCCGCACGAGTCGCCGGTGCGCAACACGCTGTACGGGCAGCGGGCGAACCCGGCGCGCCAGACCTACCCGCGCCCGGAGAGCCCCTACAACCCGCCGGGCTCACCGCGCTTCCCGTACGTGCTCACGACCTACCGGCTCACCGAGCACCACACCGCCGGGGGGATGAGCAGGCCGCTGGCCTATCTCGCCGAGCTGCAGCCGGAACTGTTCTGCGAGGTGTCGACGGAACTCGCCGCGGAGCTGGGGCTCGTCAACGGCGGGTGGGCGACGATCGTGACGTCCCGCACCGCGATCGAGGCCCGTGTGCTGGTGACCTCGCGCGTGCGCCCGCTGCGCCTGCGGGACGCGACGATCCACCAGATCGGCCTGCCCTACCACTGGGGCTGGGGCAGCGGCGGCCTGGTCACCGGCGACGTCGTGAACGACCTGATGCCGCTCGTGCTCGACCCGAACGTCTACATCCAGGAGGGCAAGGCCATGACCTGCGACCTGCGGCCGGGCAGGCGCCCCACGGGCAGGGCGCTGCTCGGCCTGATCGAGGAGTACCGCGATGGCTGAGCGGATGGGCTTCTTCACCGACACGAGCATCTGCATCGGGTGCAAGGCCTGCGAGGTCGCCTGCAAGGAGTGGAACGACGTGCCCGACGACGGGTTCGTCTTCCGCGCCACCTCGTACGACAACACGGGCGGCCTCGGTGCCGACACCTGGCGCCACGTGGCCTTCATCGAGCAGCCGGGCGGGAACGGCGGGCAGGGCATCGAGGGATGGCTGATGTCGTCGGACGTGTGCAAGCACTGCACGCGCGCCGCCTGTCTGGACGTCTGCCCGACCGGGGCGCTGTTCCGCACCGAGTTCGGCACGGTGGTGGTACAGGCCGACGTCTGCAACGGCTGCGGCTACTGCGTGCCCGCCTGCCCGTACGGCGTGATCGACCGCAGGGAGCGCGACGGCCGGGCGTTCAAGTGCACCATGTGCCACGACCGCCAGCTCGGCGGGCTGGAACCGGCCTGTGCCAAGGCGTGCCCCACCGACTCCATCCAGTTCGGGCCGCTGGAGGAGCTGCGGGCCCGCGCCGAGGAACGGGTGGAGCTGCTGCGCGGCGAGGGCAGGCCGCGGGCGCGCCTGTACGGGGCGGACCCCGGCGACGGCGTGGGCGGGGACGGGGCCTTCTTCCTGCTGCTCGACGAGCCCGAGGTGTACGGCCTGCCTCCCGACCCGGTGGTCACGACCAGGGATCTGCCCGCCATGTGGCGCTGGGCGGCCGGGGCGGCGCTCTCCATGGTCGCAGTGGTGGCGGTGTCCTTTTCCGGGTCCTTTTCCGGGCGGAGGTGGTCGCGGTGAGGCGCGGTGAGAAGACGATGGTGCCCGGGGCCGAGTTCCGCTCCTACTACGGGCAGCCGATCATCAAGGCCCCGATCTGGCACGAGCCTCACATGCCGCTCTACCTCTATCTGGGCGGAACCTCCGGTGCCGCGTCGGTGATCTCCGCCGTGGCGACGCTCACCGGGCGTGACCGGCTCGCGCTCACCGCCAGGGTCACCGCGGCCGCCGGTGCCGTGGCCGGCGCCGGTTTCCTCGTCGCCGAACTCGGCAGGCCGGAACGGTTCCTCAACATGCTGCGCGTGTTCAAGCCCACCTCGCCGATGAGCGTCGGCTCCTGGCTCCTGGCCGCCCACAGCGCCCTGACGGCCGTCTCGGCCGCCTCCGCGCTCGTCACCGCCGGCTCCGTCAGGGAGATCCCCGCCCGGTCCATCCCGTGGTTCCCCGCCTGGCCGGCCCTGCGGGTTCCGGCCCGGCCTGTCCCGGGGGGCACCCTTGGGCTCGCCACGCGGTTCCCCGCCCGGTTCGTCCTGCGCATCCCGGTGCTCCCGGTGAAGGTCACCCGTGCCCTGCCCGCGGTCGGCGACGCGGCCGCCTGGGCGGCCGTGGTGACCGGGCCGCTGATGGCGACGTACACCGCCGTGCTCGTCGCCGACACCGCCGTGCCCGCCTGGCACGAGGCCCACCGCGAGCTGCCGTTCCTGTTCGCGGGGAGCGCGCTGGCCGGTGCGGGCGCCGTGGGCATGCTGGCCACCTCGCGCCGTGAGGCGGGCCCGGCCCGCGTCACCGCGATGCTGGGCGCCGCCGTCGAGACGGTCGCGGGCGCGGTGATGGAGCACCGGCTCGGCCTGGTCGGCGAACCCTACCGGCTGGGCAGGCCGGGCCGCCTGATGCGGACGGCCCGAGCCCTCACGGTGGGCGGCGCCCTGCTCGCCACGGTCGCCGGGCGCGGCCGTGCCCTCGGCGCGCTGTCCGGTCTCGCCCTCACCGCGGGCGCCCTCTGCACCCGCTTCGGCGTCCTGGCCGTGGGCAAGGCCTCGGCCGCCGACCCGAAGTACACGGTGGTGCCCCAACGGGAGCGCCTGAGGAGACGGGCGGACGAGAACTCCTGACCGATGACGTCTTTTACCGGGGCTCCCGGTCGCATGGAGAGGCCCCCGTCGTCCGCTCCGGTCCGGTCCGCCCCTGCCTGGTTTAGGCTCGTCTGGCCCTGGCCGGTCTTATCCGGGCCGTGTCCGGGCAGGTCAGCGCAGTCGCAGGGCCGGACCTTCGCGGGGGACGAGCTCGCCGACGACCGGCGCGCCGGGGATCTCACCCGCCACGAGCAGGCCGCCTGAGGTCTGGGCGTCGGCGAGCAGCAGCAGGTCTTCCTCGCCGAAGCGGCCCGGATCCAGGTGCGGTACCACCCACGCCAGGTTGCGCCGGGTGCCGCCGCTGACGTAGCCGTCCCGTACGGCTTCGCGAGCCCCGCTCAGGTACGGCACGGCCGCCACGTCGAGCACCGCCGTGACGCCGCTCGCCCTGGCCAGCTTGTAGAGGTGGCCGAGCAGGCCGAACCCGGTCACGTCCGTGGCGCACCCGGCGCCCGCGGCGAGCGCCGCCCGGGAGGCGTCCCGGTTCAGCGTGGTCATCGTGGCCACCGCCTGCGGGAAGACCTCGCCGGTCGCCTTGTGCCGGGTGTTGAGCACGCCGACGCCGAGCGGCTTGGTCAGGGAGATCGGCAGGCCCGCCCGGCCGCCGTCGATGCGCAGCAGCCGCTCAGGATCGGCGAGCCCGGTGACGGCCATCCCGTATTTCGGCTCGGGATCGTCGACGCTGTGGCCGCCCGCCACGTGGCAGCCCGCCGCCCGCGCCACCTCCAGGCCGCCACGCAGCACCTCCCCGGCGAGCTCCATCGGCAGCACGTCCCGGGGCCAGCCGAGCAGGTTCACCGCCACCAGCGGCTCCCCGCCCACCGCGTACACGTCCGACAGGGCGTTGGCCGCCGCGATCCGCCCCCAGTCGCAGGGGTCGTCCACCACGGGGGTGAAGAAGTCCGCGGTGGCCACGATCGCCCGGCCGCCCTCGACGCGGACCACGGCGGCGTCGTCGCCGTCGTCCAACCCGATGACCAGCTCACCGTGGAGGTCCTGGCGTGGCCCGTTCGCCTCCCGGAGCAGTCCGGCGACGACGGACTCCAGCTCACCGGGAGGGATCTTGCAGGCGCAGCCGCCCCCGTGCGCGTACTGGGTGAGCCGCACCGCGTCCTGCCGGGGAGGAGAGGCGCCTCGCTCCACAGTGCTCTCCGCCATGCCGCGTCTCCCCTGGTAGATCGGCACGCCGCCGTCCGGCACGCCGCCCCGATGCACATACCCGCTCGGGGGTATGTTCTCCCCCGGAGGCGTATGGGCGCCTGGTGGCCCCCGCGGTCTTCAAAATCGTCGAGGCCGAGGTTCTCGGCCTGGCGGGTTCGATTCCCGTCCGCCTCCGCCGTTCAGCGTGCGGGCCTGACGTTTCCGGCATGTCAGGAAGGGCCGCGGGGTGGCCGGGTGTGGCCACGCCGCGGCCCTTCGGTCAGGCTCGGCGGTTGTCCGGGGGTGCTATCCGCCTATCGCGATGGCGAAGATGTGCATGGTCGCGACGCCCGACTGCGCTCTCGCGCTGATGTTCGGCAGGTCGAGGCGGGAGACCTCCTTGTCCTGCAGCGCCACGCCGACGTAGTAGATGGTCGCGGGGGTGTTGAACTGCTGGTTTCCCGGCCGGTTCTGGTAGGGGGCCACGATGGCGGCGTCGCCTTCCGGCCTGGGGGCGCCGTACCAGTCGGGGGAGCTGAGGGTGAAGGTCTGCCTCGTGCCGTCCTTGTAGACGACGGTGGCCGGCCCGGACACCGCGCCGTACGTTCCGGTCAGCAGGAAGCCGAGTTTCGCGCCCGAGCCGCTCAGCTTGATGGACTGGCCGGAGGCGATGGCGTTGTCGGCGGTGCCCACCGGGACATCCGGCCACTTGAAGTCGATCCCGCCCTTGTTGACCGTGCTGCCGGGGGTGACGCCGACCTGGGCCAGTGCCTGGGCGGAGATGCTGCCGCCGTTGCCGTCGAAGGTGCCGACGGCGGTGTTGCCGTTGTCGGTCACGGCGATGTTGGTGAAGTTCTGCTCCAGCGGCGTCTCCCGGCCGTCCCACAGCCGGACCGAGGTCTTGGCGGAGGCGGTCCAGTCACGGCCGGTCGCCTTGGCGGTCAGGACCACGGTGGTCGCCGAGCCGGTCGCGGCGGGGGTGACCTTGAACTCGGCGGTGGCCTCGGAGTCAGGCCGCAAGGGCTTCAACACGACCTGCGCCGGAGTGACGGTCCACCCGTCCGGAACTTCGAGGGACACGCTCGTCCTGGGCGCGATCGGCATGTCGATCGCACGGAGCGTGAAGGTGACCGTCGCCTCCTGGCCCAGCGCGACCTCGGCGGGCGCGTCGAGCTTGACCTTCTGCAAGGCGTACGCGCGGTAGGTGTGACCGGCCTGTCCGGTGATTTCGAGCAGGTCGGGCTCGTCGGTCTGCTTGGTGCGAGCGGTGCCGCCGCGGGTGGCGTCGAGCACCCGGTAGCGTCCGGCGAACATCTGGCCGCGCACCTTGATCGTGCCGTCGCGATCGGGCGTGATCAGGAATTCGTCGGCCTGGGAATCGCTCCACGCCGCGCCGACGGTGTAACCCCCGCGGCCCCGCAGGCCTTCGATCCGCCCGGTCGGCCACGCCTCCGGCAGCGCGGGCAGCAGGTGCAGTTCACCGGCATGGCTCTGCAGCAGCATCTCGGCGATGCCGGAGGTGGCGCCGAAGTTGCCGTCGATCTGGAAGGGCGGGTGCAGGTCGAACATGTTGGGGGCGAGCCTGGCCGGCGTCACGAGGAAGCGGATGAGGTCGTGCGCGCGCTTGCCCTCCTCCATCCGCGCCCAGTAGTTGATCTTCCAGGCGAGCGACCAGCCCGTTCCGTCGTCGCCGCGCAACTCCAGCGTCCGCCGGGCGGCCTGGAACAGTTCCGGGGTGCCGCGCTTGGTGATCTGGTTGCTGGGGTGCAGGCCGTAGAGGTGGGAGACGTGCCGGTGGTTCCGCTCGGTCTCCACCCAGTCGTACAGCCATTCCATGATGTTGCCGCGCGAGCCGACCTTCATCGGCGGCAGCCGGTCCGCGGCGGCCAGGACCTGCGCGCGGAAACTCGCGTCCACGCTGAGGACCTGGCTCGCCTCGGCGCACCCGTGGAAGAGGTCGCGCAGGATCTGGTTGTCCATGGTGGGACCGGCGGCGACGCTGGCGTTCGCGTGGTGGGCCAGTTCAGGAGAGTTGGAGGGGTTCGTGACCAGATATCCGAGCCTCGGCTCCTCCACGAGGGTGTCGAGGAAGAACTGGGCGGCGCCCTTCATGGCCGGGTAGTTCTTCCGCAGGAAGTCGACGTCGCCGGTGAAGTTGTAGTGGTCCCAGATCATGGTGGCCAGCCATGCGCCGCCGGTCTGCCACATGCCCCAGAACGCGCCGTCCACGACCGAGGTGGCCCGCCAGCCGTCGGTGTTGTGGTGGGTGACCCAGCCGCCGGCGCCGTACTGCGCCTGCGCCGTGCGGGCGCCGGTGACCGTGAGGTCGTTGATCATGCTGAACACCGGTTCGTAGCACTCCGACAGGTTCGTCGTGTCGGCGGGCCAGTAGTTCATCGGCAGGTTGGCGTTGATGGTGTACTTCGAGTCCCACGACGGGGACATCGATTCGTTCCAGATGCCCTGCAGGTTGGCCGGTTGCGTGCCGGGACGCGAAGAGGAGATCAGTAGGTACCGGCCGAACTGGAACAGCAGCGCGGAGAACTGCGGGTCGTTGACGGCGTTGTGCTGCGCGATCCGGACGTCGGTCGGCTGGTCGGCCGCCGAGGTGCGTGGGAGTTCGAGATTCGTACGCCCGAACAGCTTCTGGTAGTCGGCGACGTGCCGGCTGCGCAACTCGGCGAAGGTCTTGTCCTGGGCGGCGTTGAGGTGCCCGAGCGCGATGCCCTGGTAGTCGCCGCTCACGTCCTGGTAGTTCACGTAGCTTGAGCCCATGGAGACCAGCACCGTCACGCTGTCGGCGGCGGAGACCTGAAGCGTGCCGCCGGAGCTGGAGACGGTGCCGCCTTCGGCGAAGGCCCGGGCCAGTGCCTGGAACCGGACCGAGCCGGTGATGCCCCGGTGGTTGCCGGACCGGCCGTCGAGCGCGACCGTCGCGCCGTCCGGGCTGGAGCGCGTGTTCTGCTGAGGGCTGTCGAAGGTCGCGGAGAACGTGATCGAGCCGGGCTGGTCGGCGGTCAGGCGGATCGCGATGACCTGGTCCGGGGCGCTCGCGAACACCTCGCGCCGGAAGCGCACCCCGTTCTTGAGGTACGTGGTGGACGTGGTGGCGGTGGTGAGGTCCAGCTGGCGGTTGTACTCCGTCGAGCCGGTGCCGCCGGGGAAGCTCAGCCTGAGGTTGCCGACGGGCTGGTAGGCCAGCTGGCCCACGGGGTTCCCGAGCATCGCCTGGTCGATGAGGTTCTGGGCCTGAGCCCACTGGTCCTCGAAGACCAGCCGCCGGATCTCCGCCAGCGCCGCGGCGCCCCTCGGGTTGCTCTGGTCGTACGGGCCGCCGGCCCACACGGTGTCCTCGTTGAGCTGCAGCCGCTCCTGGTCGACGTTGCCGAAGACCATGGCGCCGAGGCGTCCGTTGCCGATGGGCAGCGCGCGCAGCCAGTCGGTGCCGGCGGACCGGTCGTACCAGAGGGCCAGGTCGTTGGCGGCGAGCACTTCCGGAGGCGCCACCGAAGCGGCTCGGGCCACCGCCGTCCATTGCATGGGGAGCAGCAGAGCTCCGGCTCCGGCTGCGCTGATCGACATCAACTGCCTGCGGGACAGGTCTGGCATGGTGCATCTCCAAGCGTGGTGCAGCCTCGCCGGCAACCGAAATCGCGCATGCGACGACGAACTCGACGACAAGTCAACTCGGGAGTCCGGTCGGATCGGCAGCGTGGTGAGGTTTGGGACTGGGGGGGTTTCGGTCAAGTTAAAAGATTTGATGTATCGCGTCAATAGCCGTAACAAAAGCCAACGAAAATCCGCCCATGCGTCGTTCGTCGCCCCTAGACATCCGACCTATCAAGGTTTCAGAATGAGGACCGAGGGTGTGCGGAGATCGCTGGCGGCAACATTCGGCCATGTGAGGCGCGCTTCACATCATCGAGACCGGAGACGGGAAGTCCTGACCGACGACGCCCAGAGGAGACGCGCTCGCCGGAACGCCCGGCGGCAGGAATGGGAGGCCGGGCTTCAAAGGCCCAGGTCCTCGGCCTGGCGGATTCGATTTCCTCCCGCCTTCGCCTATGTTCGGAGAGTGGACCCACGCAGGCTCGTGCCGCGTACCGACGCCGTCCTCGCCGATCCCCGGCTGGTCGCGGCGGCGGGGCGGCTCGGGCGGACGGTCGTCAAGGACGCCGTGGCGCGGGCACAGCGGCGCGTACGGCAGGGCGTGCTCGATCCGGGAGAGGTCGCGGACGCGGCCGTGGCGGCGCTCCCGCCGTATCCGGCGAGCCCGCGGCAGGTGATCAACATGACCGGGGTGCTGGTCCACACCAACCTGGGCCGCGCGCCGCTCTCGGCCGCGGCGGTGGAGGCCACGGCCGCCGCGGCGGGTTGCACGGACGTGGAGTTCGACCTCGCCACCGGAGCCCGCGCCCGCCGGGGACGGGGCGCGATGGACGCGCTCGCGCGGGCCGTTCCCGCCGCGGAGGGCGTGCACGTGGTCAACAACAACGCCGCCGCGCTCGTGCTCGTCGCCACCGCGCTCGCCGCCGGGCGGGAGATCGTGATCAGCCGCGGCGAGCTGGTGGAGATCGGCGACGGGTTCCGCATCCCCGACCTGCTCGTCTCCACCGGCGCCAGGCTGCGCGAGGTGGGCACCACCAACCGCACCTCCTACGCCGACTACCGGGCGGCGGTGGGACCGGAGACGGGCTTCGTCCTCAAGGTGCACCCGTCGAACTTCCTGGTCGAGGGTTTCACCGGCTCGGTCGAGGTCGCCGAGCTGTCCGCGCTCGGTGTACCCGTGGTGGCCGACATCGGTTCGGGCCTGCTCGCGCGGGAGCCGCTGCTGCCGGGCGAGCCCGACGCGGCGAGCGCCCTGGAGGCCGGAGCCGAACTCGTCACCGCGAGTGGCGACAAACTGCTCGGCGGCCCGCAGGCCGGGCTGCTGCTGGGCCGGCGCGACCTGGTCGAGCGGTGCGCGAGACACCCGCTGGCCCGTGCGCTCCGGGTGGACAAGCTGACACTGGCCGCGCTGGAGGCCACCCTGCGAGGCCCCGCCACCCCCGTCCACCAGGCCCTGTACGCCGATGCCGCGCTGCTCGGCGAGCGTGCCGCCGCGCTCGCGGGCCGGCTGGCCGAGGCGGGGATCGACGCGAGGGCCGTGCCGAGCGAGGCGGCGGTGGGCGGCGGCGGGGCACCGGGCGTGAGGCTGCCGAGCGCCGCGATCAGTCTGCCCGAGCGGTTCGCGGTGCCGCTGCGGGCCGGGCGGGTCCCGGTCGTCGGCCGGGTGGAGGGTCGCCGTCTCCTGCTCGACCTGCGTGCCGTGCCCGCGGACCGGGACGGTGATGTGCTGAGCGCCGTTCTCGGGGCGGAGCACCGCCGTGGGTGACCGTCGGGGCGGTTGCTCGGCACGCGGGGCGTGGGCGGGCGGCTGATGCACGTCGTCGCCACGGCGGGTCACGTCGATCACGGTAAGTCCACCCTGGTGCGGGCGCTCACCGGGATGGAACCCGACCGGCTGGCCGAGGAGCGGCGGCGAGGGCTCACGATCGAGCTCGGTTACGCCTGGACGGAGCTGCCCTCGGGGGAGCGGCTCGCCTTCGTCGACGTCCCCGGCCACGAGCGCTTTCTCGCCACCATGCTGGCCGGGGCCGGTCCGGCGCCCGCCGTCATGTTCGTGGTGGCGGCCGACGAGGGCTGGATGCCGCAGTCCGAGGAGCACCTGGTGGCGCTGGAGACCCTGGGAGTGCGGCACGGCCTGCTCGTGGTGACCCGCGCCGATCTCGCGGAGCCGGCTGCGGCCATGGAGCGGGCGCGGGCCCGTCTGGCGGCGGGTGGCCTGGGCGGTGCCGAGGCGCTGGCCGTGAGCGGGCGCACCGGGCAAGGCCTCGACGAACTGCGCCGGGCACTGGACCGGCTGGTGGCCGGACTGCCCGCCCCCGATCACCGGGCGCCGGTTCGGCTGTGGATCGACCGGGCGTTCACCGTACGCGGCAGTGGCACGGTCGTGACCGGGACTTTGCCCGCGGGCACGATCACCGCGGGGGACGAGCTGGATCTCGACGGCGTGCCCGCGCGGGTGCGGGCGCTGGAGTGCCTGAAGGAGCCGGTGGCCTCGGTGACCGGCGTGGCCAGGGTGGCGCTCAACCTGCGAGGCATGCGCGGCCGGGGCGACCCCTGCCGTGGCCTCGCCCTGGTCACCCCGGACGCGTGGACGTACACCGACCTGGTCGACGTGCGCCTCAGCCCGTCGGGACCCGAGGACGACGGCCCGCGGTGGTCTGGTGAGCCCGAGGTGGACGGCCTCGGAGGCGGTGGCTCGCGCGTGCCCGGCGGGGACACCGGACCGGAGGGCTCCTGGGAACACATCCCCGAGGCGTTCGGAGGCGAGGGGCGTCCCGAGGGCTGGGACGCCGGTGATCTTCCGGGGCGGCTGACCGCGCACATCGGCTCCGCGGCGGTGGTGTGCGACGTGCGGCCGCTCGGTGGGCGGATCGCCCGGCTGCGCCTGGCAGGACGGCTCCCCCTGCACGCGGGCGACGTGCTGCTGCTGCGCGATCCCGGACGCGACCGGGGCGAGGTGCGGGTCCTCGCGCGGGCGAACGTGCTCGATCCTCGCCCGCCCGACCTGCGCCGCCGGGGCGCGGCGCGGGAGCGGGCGGCCGAGTTGGCGGCGGCCCCGCCGGACGCGGCCTCCCTGCTGCGGACCCACCTGCTGCTGCGTACGAGGGATCTGGTGGCGATGGGGTGTGCTCCGGGCAGGCCGGTGTGCGGCGACTGGCACGTCGATCCGGCGCACTGGTCGATGCTGGAGGAACGTCTCCCCGAGGTGGTGCGGCGCCACGCCTCGGCGCATCCGCTGGAGCCGGGCATGCCGGTTGAGGCGGCCCGCCACGAGCTGTCCCTGCCCGACCGTCGGCTGGTCGCGGCGCTCCTGCGCCCGCCGCTCGCCCCGGAGGCCGGGCGGATCGTGAGCGGCTCCTCTGCTCGCCCGGTGCTGCCCGTGCCGGTCGTCCGGGCCGTCGAGCGGCTCGGCGCCGAGCTGTCCGCGCGCCCCTTCCTGGCCCCTGAGGCGGGCAGGCTGGCCGAGCTGGGGCTGGGGCCCCGGGAGCTGGCGGCCGCCGTACGGGCGGGGGCGCTGCTCCGGGTGGCGGACGGGATCGTGCTGCTGCCCGGCGCGGACGTCCTGGCGGGCCGGGTGCTCGCCCGGCTGCCGCAGCCGTTCACGGTCAGTCAGGCCAGGCAGGCCCTCGGCACCAGCCGCAGGGTCGCGGTGCCGCTCCTGGAACACCTCGACGAAAGAGGGCTCACCGAGCGGGTCGACGAGATCCACCGCCGCTGCCGGCCCCACGCGGGACAGGGATCTCGCGGTATCACGCCGGTCACCGGATCCGGCGGAATCGGGAGGCGGATCCCGGAGGGGGATGGCTCCTGATATCGCCGCAACCAGCAGGTATATGGTGAAAAAAGGCGAAAAATCATCTTTGGTTCGGATGCGGTGGTCACCGTTCCCCTCACGTCCCCTCGACCGTCCCCCCGACGGTGGCGGGCCGCTCCGCCGGCGTCACGCGGAAGGGCACACCACGAGGAAACGAACAGGGAGGACGTCATGCCGAGCAACAGGGCCGTCTCGTACCAGGGGACAGGCAAGGTGGAGGTCCGGGACATCGACTATCCCGGGTTCGAGCTCAAGGACGGCCCCGGGGTGAACCCGGCGAACGTGGGCCGCAAGGTGCCGCACGGCGCGATCGTCAAGACCGTCGCGACGAACATCTGCGGCAGCGACCAGCACATGGTCCGTGGCCGCACCACCGCGCCCGTCGGCCTCGTCCTCGGGCACGAGATCACCGGCGAGGTCGTCGAACTCGGCCCGGACGTGGAGTTCGTCAGGAAGGGCGACCTCGTCTCCGTCCCCTTCAACATCGCCTGTGGCCGCTGCCGCAACTGCAAGGAGGGCAAGACCGGGATCTGCGAGAACGTCAACCCCGACCGGCCAGGATCGGCGTACGGCTACGTCGACATGGGCGGCTGGGTCGGCGGGCAGGCGCAGTACGTCCTGGTGCCCTACGCCGACTGGAACCTGCTCACGTTCCCCGACAAAGAGCAGGCGATGGAGAAGATCCTCGACCTCGCCATGCTCACCGACATCTTCCCGACCGGGTTCCACGGCTGCGTCAGCGCCGGGGTGAAGCCGGGATCGACCGTCTACATCGCGGGCGCGGGACCGGTCGGGCTCGCCGCGGGCGTCTCGGCGTTCCTCCTCGGGGCCGCCGTGGTCATCATCGGCGACCTGAACAAGGAACGGCTGGAAAAGGCCCGCGGCTTCGGCTGCGAGACCGTCGACGTGTCGCTGGGCGACCCGAAGGACCAGATCGAGCAGATCCTCGGCGAGCCCGAGGTCGACTGCGGCGTCGACGCCGTCGGCTTCGAGGCGCGCGGCCACGGTGGCGACTCCGACAGGGAACAGCCCGCCACCGTGCTCAACTCGCTCATGGACATCACCCGCGCCGGCGGCGCGCTGGGCATCCCCGGCCTGTACGTGACCGGCGACCCAGGGGCTCCGGACGAGGCGGCCAAGCAGGGGTCGCTGTCCATCAGGCTCGGCCTCGGCTGGGCCAAGTCGCTCGCCTTCACCACGGGCCAGTGCCCCGTCATGCGCTACAACCGCTACCTGATGCAGGCGATCCTGCACGACAGGGTGCAGATCGCCAAGGCGGTCAACGCCGTGCCGATCCCGCTGGAGCGGGCTCCCCAGGGGTACGAGGAGTTCGACCAGGGCGCCGCGTCCAAGTTCGTGCTCGACCCGAACGGCATGCTCGGAACATCCGGCTGACCGCCCGCACCACACCCTGAGGTGTGACAGCGCCCGAATCCTGTTCGCCGGCCTGGGCCGAGGGCTTCACCGCGGGCTGCCCCGGTTCGCAGCGGCCGGAAAAAGAGGGCCGGAGGGACTCGGGGAAGGAGGCTTGAAGGGCTCGGGAAGAGTCAGAGCGCTTCGACGAAGAGCTCGGCCTCGCGCTCGCCCATGCCCGTCTCACCGCGCACCAGGTGGATCGCCTGCTCCGCGCGGCCGGCGGCCTTGAGTTCGCGCACGCGAGTGGCGAGGTCGGGCCCGGTGATCGCGACGGTGCTCGGGGACTCCACGGGATGGGCGGCGCGAACGCGCGCCATGAGGGGATGGCTCCACAGGTCGCGCCCCATGGCCACGGCGTCGACGACATCCTTGGCCTCCTTCAGGCCGAGCCCGGTGTATCGGCGCAGCTCCTTGATCGCCTGGATCTTCTGCCCCTGGCGGGTCAGCCCGGTGACGGTCTCATGCAGCCCCTGGGGCGTCAGCGGCGCGGTGGGCACCCCGCCGGAGACCGCGCGACCGCCCTTCCTGGCCGCCATGACGGCACCGACGACGATCGCCAGGACCACCACGAGCAGGACGGCGACGATCAGCAGCTCAGTGGGCCCGATGTTCGGCATGCCCGCATCGTACGCCGGATCCGCGCGGGTCGTGCGAGGCGATGACGGGTCGGGTGAAGAGGGTGCCGAGGAGCGTCGGGCCCACCTGCCCGAGGATCCGCGCGGGCGGCGTGGGGCGGCGGTGGGGCGGGCGAAGAGGGCGTCGACGAGCGCGTGGCTCGCCTGCCGAGGATGCGCACGGGCCGGGTGGGACGGAACGGGAGGTTTTTCTGCCGAGGAGTTCTCCCTTCTCGGGCAGGCGGTCTTGGGCAGGCGGTGAACACGATGGACGCCGACGGCGGTTAAATGGCAGCGTCCACATGGCAGCGTCCCAACCTGCCCCCAACGAGCCCGTACCCCCTGTCCGCGACCAAGGTTCGTTCCCCACCCGCGCCCCGTGGGCATCGGATCGAGAGGATCGTCATGTCCGCACACCATCGAACGGGCCGGGTCACGGCCACGCTGACCGCCTGTCTCGCCGCGATGGCGCTCACCGGATGCGCGAGCGGCGACGCCACGGCGCCCCGCGCGGCCACCCCCGTCCCGGCGGGTACGGGAGCCGAGACGGACGGCGGCACCGTGCTCCCGGGCCAGCCGGACGTCAACGGCGACGGCCGGGTCGTCATCGGGGTGCTGAGCCCCGGTGACATCAACGACAAGGGCTACTACCAGAGCTTCGTGGACACGGCGGAGGAGTTCGCCACCTCGAAGGGCTGGACGATCATCAAACGCGGTGGCGTCAACACCAGCGAGGCGCTCAACGCCGCGCGAGCGCTGTGCCGCCAGAAGGTCGACATGGTGGCCCTGGGCGCCGCGGACCTCAGGGACGCGATCCCCGCCGCCGAGGAGCCGGTGTGCGCGAACACCGCCTGGTACGTACCCTCCTCGGACAACGTCCCGCAGACGCCGAGGATCATGCTTTCCACCGACGAGGCGGACCAGAGCCTGCTCGCCGCCGGATACGCGGCGGGCCTGCTGATGAAGGAGAAAGGCGAGACCAAGGCCGGGTTCGTGACCGGGCCGGAGGTCGACTTCACCACCGCGGCGGCGAGGGCCTTCAGGGCGGGTATCCGACTGGTGGTCCCCGAGGCCACGCTGACGGTCACCTACAGCGGCGACCTCAACGACTCGGCCAAGGCCAAGGAGGCCACCCAGGCCCAGATCAGCCAGGGCGTCAAGGTCGTCTACCCCTACCTGGGCGGCGCCACCGACGCGTCGGCGGAGCTGGCCGACGCCAACGGCGTGCTCACCCTCACCCCGGGCACCGACCGGTGCGCCTCCACCGCGCCCACCTTCGACATCTCGGTGCTCTTCAGTCCCGGAGACTACTTCAGGGCCGCGCTGGAGGAATTCGCCGCGGCGAAGCTGCGGATGGGCGTGGAGAAGGTCTGGAAGCTCGGCGTCGACCCGTTCCCCACCGTGAGGATCTGCGAGCCCACCCCCGAGCAGAGGGAGAGGCTGGAGACGTTCATCGCCGACGTCGGCAGCGGCAAGATCGACCCCAAGGCGGAAGTGCGGAGGCTCGGCTCCTGAGATGCGGGAAGACGAACAGGCCGGGGAGCTCTCCCCACCGCCGGTGCCCGCGCTGCGGCTGCGGGGAGTGAGCAAGAGCTACGGCCAGGTGGTGGCCTGCGACACCGTGGATCTCGACGTGTACCGGGGAGAGATCCACGGCCTGCTCGGTGAGAACGGGGCCGGCAAGTCGACACTCATGAAGATCCTGCTGGGACTCGTCCGGCGGGACGCCGGAACCGTCCTGCGCGATGACGAGCCCGTCGACATCGGCAGCCCGAGACAGGCCGCGGCGCTCGGCATCGGCATGGTGCACCAGCACTTCAGCCTGATCGAACCGCTCACGGTCTGGGAGAACGTCGTCCTGGGCGACACCGGGAGGATCGACAGGGCCGCCGCCCGTGACCAGGTGCTGGAGATCTCCCAGCGCTACGGTCTGCCGGTCGACCCACTGGCCAGGGTCGCGGGGCTCTCCGCGGGCGAGCGGCAGCGGGTCGAGCTGATCAAGTGCCTGCGCGGGGACCCGTCGGTGCTCATCCTCGACGAGCCGACGTCCGTGCTGACCCGGGCGGAGTCGGCCGAACTGTTCGGCGTGCTGCGCCGCGCGGTCCGTTCGGAGAACCGCGCGGTCATCCTGATCAGCCACAAGCTGGACGAGATCACCGCGGCCACCGACCGGGTGACCGTGCTGCGCGGGGGAAAGGTCGTCTTCCGTGGCGCGACCGCGCGGACGGGTCCCCGGGAGCTGGCCAGGTGGATGGTCGGCAGGGAGGTCTCCCTGGGCGCCGAGGCCGCCGCCCTCGGCGTGCTGCCGGGAACGTACGGGTCCGCGAGGGGTGACGGACCCGGGAAGGCCGCGATGACCGAGACCGGTCCCGAGGCCGGAGCCACAGAAGCCGCGACGGGGGAGGCCGGGCCGGGAAAAGCCACGATGACCGAGCTCAGGCCCGAGGAGCTCAGGGCAGAAAAGATCAAGGCGGACGAGGCGGGCACGGGCGTCCAGGACCCCCCGGCGCCCGCGCTACGGCTGCGCGGCCTCACCCTCACCGTCGACGGCGTGCCCGTCCTGTCCGATCTCGGGCTGGACGTCGCCCCCGGTGAGATCGTCGGCCTGTACGGGGCCGAGGGCAGCGGCCAGTCGAGCCTGGGCGACCTGCTGTCCGGGCTCGCCGTACCGGACTCGGGGACGGTCGAGATCTCCGGCAGACCGGTCGATCCGAACCGCCCGGGTGCGCTGCACGCCGCCGGGCTCGGCATCGTGCCCGAGGACCGGCACGGTTTCGGGCTGGTGCTGGACATGAGCGTCGCGGCGAACCTGGTCATGAAGTCGCTGGACGCCGTGAGCGGCCGGGTGTTCCTCGACCGGAGGAGGATGCACGCCGTCGCCCGCCGCATGGTGGCCGAGTTCGGCATCGTCACCCCGTCGACGGACACCCCGGTGCGCGACCTCTCCGGAGGAAACCGGCAGCGGGTCGTGCTCGCCCGCGAACTCTCGGCCCGCCCGACCGTCCTGGTCGTGGCCCAGCCCTCGCGGGGGCTGGACGTGGGCGCCATCGAGGACATGCACCGGCGGCTACGCGACGCAGCGTCCGAAGGGGTGGCCGTACTGCTGATCTCCACGGAACTGGAGGAGGTCATGACCCTCGCCTCCAGGATCGCGGTGATCTCCGCGGGAAGGATCACCGGCGTCCTCGCCGGCGGGGAGGCCACGGCCGAGCGGCTCGGAATGCTGGTGGGCGGGGCGAGCGTGTGAGAGAAACCCCCCCGAACGCCGGCCGGGACCCGTCCGGGCGCCTGCTCGCCCTCCTCACCCTCGGTCCCGGCGCGTCCGGCTGGAGGACCGGCCTGGCGACCGTCGCGGGCGTGGTCGTGGCGCTCGCCCTGTCGTCGCTGCTGATCGCCGTGACCGGTGGCTCCCCGCTCGCCTCGGTGCGGGCACTCTTCCAGGGCAGTGTGGCCGACCCGACGGCCTGGACCTCCACCCTGCTGTACACGGCGCCGCTGCTGCTCGTCGCCGTGGGCGCGTGCGTCAGCGCCAGGTCCGGCGTGTTCAACATCGGGCAGGAGGGCCAGGTGCTCGTCGGGGCGCTCTTCGCCGCCTGGGTGGGACTGCGCCTCGCGGTCACCGGCCCGGCGCTGCTGGTTGTCGTGCTCACGGTCGCCGCGCTGGCCGGTGGCGCGTGGGCCGGCCTCAGCGCGCTGATGTACCGGCTGCGGGGCGTGAACATCGTGGTCAGCACGCTGCTGATGACCTTCGTCGCCCAGCAGCTCGTCGCGTTCGCGGTGAACACGCCGTGGCTGCTGCAGGAGTCGCGGGTCGGTGACGCCGTCGTCGCGCCGCAGTCCAACCCGCTGCCTCGGAGCGCGCTGCTCGGCTCGTTCGGGGAATACCCGGACCTGCAGGTCAACGGTGGCCTGCTGATCGCGGTGACCGGAGCCGCGATCATCGCGACGGCGATCACCCGCACCCGCTGGGGGTTCCGGCTCACCATGCTCGGACTCAACCCGCTCGCCGCCAGGCACGCGGGCGTACGCGCCGGCGCGCTGGGCGGCGCGGCGCTGGCCGTCTCCGGTGCCTTCGCCGGGCTGGCCGGGGCCGTGCTGCTGACCAGCCCGGTGGGCGTCCACCGGCTGCAGCCGGGCATGGCGATGAACATCGGCTGGGACGGCCTGCTCGTCGCCCTCGTCGCCCGCAACAGGCCGGTGCCGGCCGTGGCGGTCGCCCTGCTGTTCGGCGCGCTGCGCTCCGGCGGCGGCTTCCTCGCCGCGACCGGCGTGCCCTCGTTCGTCGTGGACGTGGTGAAGGCCCTGCTGGTGCTGGCCTTCGTCGCCCCGCCCGTTGTCATCGCCGCGCTCCGGCGCCGCGGGACCGGCGTGCGCGCCGCACGCGACGGGCACGGGGCCGCGCCCGTCGCGGAGAGGACGGCCCCATGATCGGCCCCATGATCGGCACGGACGACGTCTCCACCATCCTGTCCAGCGGGGTACGGCTCACGGTGCCACTCGCCTTCGCGGCGTGCGGGGAGTATCTCGCCGAGCGGGCCGGTGCCATGAACATCTCCGTCGAGGCGATGATGCTGGGCGCCGCGTTCGGCTCGATCGCCACGGCCAGTGCCACCGGCAGCGCCACCGCGGGGCTGGTCGCGGGTGTGCTGGTCGGTCTCCTCATCGGCCTCGTGCACGGCAACCTCTCCCACCGGCTGGAGATCGACACCTTCGTGGCCGGTCTGGTGCTCAACGCCCTCGTCCTCGGGCTGACCGGCTACCTGATCACGGTCAGCGACTTCGACTCCCACCAGGTGTCACAGGTCAGCGTCCCCTGGCTGCGCGACATACCGCTGATCGGCCCCCCGCTGTTCGTCGAGCGCTGGCCGGCCTACCTGCTGGTCGTCGTCGTCCCGCTGACCTGGTGGCTGGTCGAGCGCAGCAGGTGGGGCCTGGAGTTGCGGGCGGTCGGCGAGCGGCCGCGTGCCGCCGACGTCACCGGTATCCGGGTCAACGCGCGCCGCCGTCAGGCACTGCTGTGGTGCGGCGCGCTGGCCGGGCTGGGCGGCGCGTACCTCGCGGTCGGCGAGGTCGGTTCGTTCAACCAGAACATGACGGCCGGACGGGGGTACATCGTCGTCGCGGCGGTGATCTTCGGAGGCTGGCGGCTGGGACGCACCCTGCTCGGCTGCGCGATCTTCGGCCTCGCCGACGCCATGCGCCTGGCGCTGCCCGCGCTGGGGGTGGAGTTGAACGCGCAACTGCTCATCGCGGCGCCGTACCTGCTGGCCCTGCTCGCGATGCTGCTGCTCACGAACCGGAGCCGCGAACCCGGGGCGCTGGGACGACCCTTCGAACGTGGCTCACCCTGAGCCCCCGGGCGGCAGGGGCGGCGGGAGCGGCGCGGCCGGTCTCACGGGCCGGTGTCGGCGCCGGCGCCCGGAGGCGGCGAGGTCAGTGAGGACGGTGAGGACGGCGAGGACGGCGAGGACGGCGAGGACGGCGAGGACTCTGCCTCCCTGACACGACGCTCCCGCTTACCCCGCGCGATCTCGGTGCCCAGGGCGTCGAGGTGCTGGTTCCAGAAGTGCCGGTAGCGGTCGAGCCACCTGTCCACCTCCCGCAGCGGGGCGGGGTCGACGGCGTACAGCCTTCGGGTCCCCTGAGCGCGTACGGTCGCGAACCCGTTGTCCCGCAGCACGCGCAGGTGCTGCGAGACGCCGGGCTGCGAGATCCCGAACTCCTCCTGCACCACGGCGCTGATCTCACCGGCCGCCCGCTCTCCGTCGGCGAGCAACTCCAGGATCCGGCGCCGGACCGGGTCGCCGAGAACGTCGAGCGCGTGCATGGCCTCACTGTCTCAGTATCGACTTATATAAGTAAAGTCTGACGCCGACGGGATGCTCCGGCAGGCTTCAATGTGCCTGCCACCTGGACGAATGCGCCGCAGAGTGATCCCATGGAAAGGGAGGATGGCCACGGGGGCAGCATCCTCCCATCCGGAGGACACTATGAAGGCCACCATAGGCGACAAACTGATCGTGGAGGGCACCCGCAACGGCGATCCTCGTAAGGTCGGTTTGATCATCGAACTGCGCAACGAGGACGGAAGCCCGCCCTACATGGTCCGCTGGGAGGGCGACGAGCACGAAAGCCTCGTCTTCCCCGGTCCCGACGCCCACGTGATACCGAGCGTGTCGCGGTAAGAGGGGGACACCGCACCGCCGGCCTGTCCCGCCCGAGTACCGATGATTCCCGCCGTGCGGGCTACGATCACTGATGTGGAACAGCGCGAATTGGGAAGAACGGGCAGGCAGGTCGGCGTCGTCGGGCTCGGCGCATGGCAACTGGGGGCCGACTGGGGTGAGGTCGGCGAGGACGAGGCCCTGGCCACCCTCGACGCCGCGGTGGAGGCGGGGGTCACCTTCGTCGACACCGCCGACGTGTACGGTGACGGGCGCAGCGAGCGGATCGTCTCGCGGCTGATCAAGGCCAGGCCCGGGCTGACCGTGGCCACCAAGATGGGCCGCCGTGTCGCGCAGGAACCCTCGGCCTACACCCTGGACAACTTCCGGGCGTGGACCGACCGCTCCCGCGCCAACCTCGGCGTCGACACCCTCGACCTGGTGCAGTTGCACTGCCCGCCCACCCCGGTCTACGCGACGGACCGGGTCTTCGACGACCTCGACACGCTCGTCGAGGAGGGCCGCGTGGCCGCCTACGGGGTGAGCGTGGAGACCTGCGACGAGGCGCTCACCGCGATCGCCCGGCCGGGCGTGGCCACCGTGCAGATCATCCTCAACGCCTTCCGGCTCAAGCCGCTGGAGAAGGTGCTCCCGGCGGCGGCCGAGGCCGGGGTCGGCATCATCGCCCGGGTCCCGCTGGCCAGCGGCCTGCTGTCCGGCAAATACGACGAGTCCACCGTCTTCGGCGCGGACGACCACCGCACCTTCAACCGGCACGGCGAGTCCTTCGACGTCGGCGAGACCTTCTCCGGGGTCGACTTCGCCACCGGCCTGGAGGCGGTCCGCCGCCTGGCACCATTGGTGCCGCCGCAGGCCGGCATGGCGCAGTTCGCGCTGCGCTGGATCATCGACCAGCCCGGTGTCTCCGTGGTCATCCCCGGTGCCCGCAATCCCGAGCAGGCCCGCGCCAACGCGGCCGCCGCCGCCGTGGACGCGCTGCCCGAGACGACCCTCGCGAGGGTGCGGGAGATCTACGACGAGCTGATCCGCCCGCAGGTCCACCAGCGCTGGTGAACCGGTGGCCGGTGACCTGACCGTGACCGGCCGGATCAGCTCAGGCGGGCCAGCAACCGCAGGCTCCGCTCCTCCAGGTGGGAGAGGCCGAGCCGCCGGTGCGTCTCGACCGCCTCGCGGGCGTGCTCACGAGCCCGGCCGGCGCGGCCCAGCCGCGCCGCCAGCTCGGCGAGGACCAGATGGGTGGAGCCCCACGCCGTGCTGCCCGTCCCGGCGACGATCAGCTGGTCGCCGTGCGGGGCGAGCCTGTCGTACAGCTCCTCGGGGTCGGGGACGCCGAGCCCGGCGGCGACCAGGCCCCAGACGGGGATGAGGAAGTCGGCGATCCAGTCGTCCGCGACCTCGGTGCCCCAGCGGGCGACCAGCTCGCGGGCGAGATCCGGACGGCCGGAGTCGAGGGCGGCCAGCACCGCGATCGGGCGCAGCGGCACCAGCGACGGGTCCTCCGCCGAGGCGAGCAGCCCGTCGAGGGTCTCCGCGACCCGGCCGCGCCCCCGGTCGCAGGTGAACATCGTGAGCAGCAGCCGGAACTCCTGCCCCCAGACGCTTGAGCCGTAGCCCATCTTCCCGAAACGGGTGACGAGCGACTCCGCGTCCGCCCAACGGCCTTCGAGGGTGCACCTGGCGGTCTGGGCGATGCGGACCATGGCCTCCAGCTCGGGGCGGCGTACCTCCTCGACCAGCCGTTCGCAGCGGGCCAGATCGAGATCCCAGCCGGTCAGGTCGCCGGCGCGCATCAGGCAGGCCATCCGGAAGACCCGGGCCACCAACTCGGTGGCGCGCGGCAGGTGCGGCAGGGACAGCATCTCCTTCGCGGCCCGCAGCCGTTCGGGGTTGCGGCCCGGCACCCAGCAGGCGAGCAGGTAGTTGTTCAGGGTCCGCGCCAGCAGCGCGGGGTCGTCCAGACTGCGGGCGATCTCCACGGCTCGCGCCGCGTGCCGCTCGCTCTCGGCGCGACGCGGGCCGTAGTGCAGCTCGACGGCGAGGGTGCCCAGCAGCGCGGCCCGGTCGCGGTCGTCGAGCGGCCCGGCCAGCAGGTCCTCGAGCACGGCGACCATCGCGGTGTCGACCACCCCGTAGGGGCGCCACAACCACAGGGCGAGTCCGCCGGAGACGGTGATCGCGGAGATCAGGGCATCCCTGTCACCAAGCCGCAGGGCGAGCTCGATCGCCTCCTCCAGGTCCCGGCGGGCCGCCACGGCGTCACCGACCGTACGGCGAGCCTGTCCCAGCTCCGTCAGCAACGCGCACCTGGACCTGCCGTCGTCGCCACGGCCGCCGTCGGCGGGCAGTGAGTTCAAAGCCAGCTCCCACAGCTCGACGGCCTCGGTGTACGCGAGCTGGGCCGTGGCCCGCCGGGCCGCGCGGGAGGCGTACTCCACCGCCTTGGACGCGCCGCCGACCCTGGCGGCCGAGGCGAAGTGATGGGCCAGGGTGGCGGGCTCGGCGCTCGGCCTGGCCTCCAGGCACTCGCCCGTACGCAGGTGCAGCCGGGCCCGCGCCAGGCGGCCGAGCCCGGCGAGCAGCGCGTCGCGCACCAGGGCGTGGGAGAAACGGTAGTCGGGGCCGCCGGGCGGCTCAGCCAGCAGCCCGCTCGCCACCGCCGGTTCCAGCAGGGCCATCACCCGCTCGGCGGGGATGCCCGTGACGGCTTCGAGCACGTCGATGTCCACCTCGCGCCCGGTGACCGCCGCAGCCCGCAGCAGCTCCCGCGTCTCCTCGGGAAGCCTCGCCGCCCGGCGCTCGATGACGTCACGTGCTCCGGCGGGCAGCCCCGCCACCAGGCAGTGCTCACCTTCGCCCTCGCGCAGCCGCAGCAGCTCGCCCAGGTAGAAGGGGTTGCCGCCGCTCCGCTCCAGCAGCACGTCGACCAGCAGGGGATCGTCGGGGATCCGTCGCAGACGCAGATAGGACGACACGTCCTTCGCGCGAAACGGGGACGGCTCCAGGTGCGTGGTCCCCGGCTCCCCGGACAACGCGCCGAGGGTGTCGCGCAGCTGCGCGGGGTGGTCGCCCGGTTCGGGACGCAGCGTCGCCATCACCAGCACCGGGTGGCGGGCCAGCTCGCCCGCGACGAAGGTGAGCAGCCGCAGCGAGGAGGCGTCGGCCCAGTGCAGGTCCTCCAGCACCACCAGGAGCGGGCCGCCGGTGGAGGTCAGCGTCGCCGTCACCCGCTCGTACAGCTCGAACAGGGCGGCGTCGGGATCGAGACCGGGAGGAGCATCGGAGCCCGCGGAGACTTCACCGTCGGGACCGGGTCCGGAATCGAGACCGGGGGGAGCATCGGAGCCCGCGGAGGGCGCGCTGCCCGGACCGGGGCCGGAACTCGGAAGGGCCGGGCGAGGCTCAGGGCTCGGACGGTCCGGGCCGGGTTCGGGGCTCGGGCCGCGGACCGGCGACACCGTCTCGCCGTGGAACGGGTTCGTCCCGCCGCACTCGCGCAACACCTGGATCCAGGGCCGGAACGCGGGGGCCGCGCCGTCGACGCAGCGCCCCCAGGCCACCCGGAAACCCCGTCCGGCGGCTTCGTCGGCCGCGGCCCGCGCGAGCCGGGTCTTGCCGATCCCGGCCTCCCCGGTCACCAGCACCACCCCGCCCTCCCCGCGCCTCGCCAAGGCCAGCCGCTCGGCCACCAGGCGCAGTTGCGTCTCCCTGGCGACCAGGGTCTCGGCGGTCACGAGGTCACCGGTCCCGTCTCCCGTCGGGGCGCGGGCCGGTGCGGGCGGGACGAGCGCGGCGGGAGACTGCACCGGATCCGCAGCGGGAGACGGGCCGGGAGCGAGGCCGGAGGTCTCCAGCTCGACGGCCTGCTCGAACACCGCCCGCTCCAGGCGCCGCAGCCGCGGCCCCGGCTGGATGCCGAGGTCGTCGGCGAGCAGGGTGCGGACCCGGCGCAGCGCGGCGAGCGCGTCGGCCTGCCTGCCGGTCCGATACAGCGCCGGCACCAGCAGCTCCCAGAGTCGCTCGCGGTAGGGGTGGGCCTCGACCAGGGCCTCCAGGTCCGGCACGCACGCGCCGCTCTCGCCCAGCGCCAGCCGTGCCTCGAATCCGTCCTCCACGGCGGTGGCCCGCAGCTCGCGTAGCCGCGTGACGACGGGCCGGACGAACTCCTGATCGGCGAACTCGCCCAGCGGCTCACCCCGCCACAGCGCCAGCGTCTCCTCCAGCACCCGGAGCGCCTCCCGGTGGTCGCCGCGCGCCAGTGCCCTGCTGCCTTCCTCGGCGCCCGCGGCGAAGCGCGCCAGGTCGACCTGACCGGGGGCGACGGCCAGCAGGTATCCCGGCTCGCGGGTGAGCAGCACCCTCGGCGGGGTGCGCGGCCTGCGGCCGGGCTCCAGCACCCTGCGCAGGTGCGCGATGTAGGACTGCAGGGTCCTCGTCGCGGCGGAGGGCGGCTCGCCCGCCCACAGCCTGTCGATCAGGCCGTCCAGCGAGACCACCCTGCCGGGCTCCAGCGCCAGCATCGTCACCAGGGCACGCTGCTTCCTGGTGCCGAGGTCAAGCGGGTGACCGGTCTCGTCGGTGACCTCCAGCGGGCCCAGCAGCCGGAAGGTCAGGTGCGTCGGTGGGTCCTCTTTCTCCATGGCAGCCGGAAGCCTACGTTCTCCCACCGTCAATTTCGTGGCCGGTGGATCCGGTGACCGGCGGGCCCGAGAGGCAGTGAGCCGTTCCGCTCTTCCCCAGGCCCGCCGGGGAGGGAAGGCTCCGAGCGTGATGTCGACCAGGTCTAGGGGTACCCGGTGCCGAGGAGGCCGGGAACGGTGCGGCCGTCCGCTGTGCCGAGTCCAGGAGCATCCGAGCCGCACCGTATCGGTCGAAGACTCAGGAGGGCCGTTCGTAGGTGCCGTCTCGGCGGGCCAGCAGCTCCTCTAAAAGGGCGTCCCACTTGGCGCCGACCGACTCCACGTCGTAGGTGACGGCGGTCGCCAGAGCGCCTTCGGCCAGCCGGCGACGCAGTTCCCCGTCCTCGATGACGCGGCTGAGGGCGGCGGCGAGGTTGGCCTCGGTGCGCGGCGTGACCAGCAGCCCGTCGACCTCGTCAGTGATCATCTCCTTGGGGCCGTGCGGGCTGTTGAAGCTCACGATCGCCAGCCCTTTGGCCATCGCCTCGAGGATCGTCATGGGGAAGCCCTCGTGGCGGGAGCTGAGCACGAAGATCGAAGCCTTCTCCAACTCGGCGCCGATGTCGGAGGTGGGACCGGGCAGCTCGACCCTCTCCTGCAGTCCCGCCTCGGCGATCTGGGCACGCAGGTTGTCCTCCTGCGGTCCCGCGCCGAAGATGCGCAGGGTCCAGTCGGGATGGGCGGCCGCCACGGTCTCCCACGCGGCGATGAGGCGGTGGAACCCCTTGAGCTTGGTCATGCGGCCGACGGCGACCACGACCTTGTCCTCCAGCTTGGAGATCCCGCCGGTCATGGGCGGTACGGCGTTGGGAATCCTCGCCAGCTTCCGGGGCTTTCGCCGCAGCGTCGCGCGGTAGTCGCGCATGTCGGCCTTGGTGAGGGTGACGAGGGCGTCGAATCTGCGGTAACGCCGTTTGATGACTTTCTGTACCTCCTGCGACTGTCCCCGCAGGGCCACGTGCTCCTGGCCGATGGTGATGACGCTCGGCAGGGCCAGCTGGGCGAGGGCCAGGTTGAGCCCGGGCCTGGTGGCGATGATGATGCCGGTGTCGACCGAGCGGATCCAGCGGGCCAGTCGCAGGTCGGTCCACACGTTGAAGCGGTGGTAGGCGGCCTCCTGCGGCGGGATGAGCCTGCTCGGCATCTTCGACAGCCGGCCGCGCAGGCCGGTCGGCGGGACCAGCCTGTCGTCGAGGAAGCGGAACCTCACCCTCGGGTCGATGGGGAAGAACGGTTCCTCCGCCTCCTTGAGGATGGAGACGATCTCCACGTCGTGTCCGGTCGAGGCCAGGTAGCCGGCCAGGTTGAAGACCGTTCTGATGGTGCCGCCCATGCCGTACGCGTGCAGGATCAGGATCTTGATCTGGTGTGTGGACGGGGGTGGCGCGGTCCGTTCACGCCTTCGGTTCCTCGCCTCGAACAGCAGGTAGATCGCCTTCTTGGCCTTGCCCGTCAGTGCACGCACCTGTGGGGGTCCCCTTCTCGCAGGCTTCCGGGCTCACACGCCTGTCTGTCCCCGTGGCGCATGCCCCGCTTTGACCCCTATAGACGCTGCGACGAGACGGAAGGTTGCACGGGATCCGCTCGGGTTAGAGCAGATCCCGGATCTCAACTCGACCTCAGCTCGATCTCAGCCGACTCGTTCGACAGTGGGGATCGGTAACGGTGAAAGGGGAGAGGCGATCATGACGATCGGGGACGATCTGCGGCGCGCGGTCAGGGGGCCGGTGCTGGCGGCGGGAGACGAGGGGTTCGAGCAGGCCAGGCGGGCGTGGAACCTCGCGGTCGACCAGCCGGTGGCGGCGGTGGTCGAGGCGGAGGACGCCGACGACGTGGCCGCGCTGGTCACCTGGGCGCGCCTCGCCGGGCTGTGCGTGACCGCCCAGCCCTTGGGGCACGGCGCGAGCGGCGACGTGGAGGGAGTGATCCTGCTGCGCACCGGGCGGCTGGGCGGGGTGGACGTACGGCCGCGGCAGCGCACCGCGCGGGTCGGGGCGGGGGTGAGGTGGGGCGAGGTGCTCGCCGTCGCCGGACCACACGGGCTGACCGGGCTGGCAGGCAGTTCCTCGGGCCCCAGCGTGGTGGGCTACACCCTGGGTGGGGGCCTGAGCTGGTTCGGCCGCCGCCACGGCTTCGCCGCCGACAGCGTGCGAGCCTTCGACGTGGTCGGCGCCGACGGCGTGCGGGCCACGGTCAGCGCCGAGTCCGACGCCGAGCTGTTCTGGGCGCTGCGAGGAGGTGGCGGCGACTTCGCCGTGGTGACCGCCGTCGAGTTCGACCTGCACCCGGCGCCGCACCTGTACGGGGGACGCGTCATGTGGCCCGGTGAGAGCGCCCCGCTGGTGCTCCAGGCGTTCCGGGAGATCACCGCCGACGCCCCCGACGAGCTGAGCGTCTGGTTCGATCTGCTGCACTTTCCCGGAGCGGCGCCCATGGTCGCCGTGGACGCGACGTTCCTGGGAGAGACGGGGGAGGCCCAGGACCTGCTGCGCCGCCTGGACAAGATCGACGGAGTGATCTCGGACAGCAGGGGCCCGCTGCGGGTGGCCGAGCTGGACTCCGTCTGCGCCGAGCCCACCGCTCCCGGAGCGGGGGTGAACCGGGGAGAGCTGCTGACCGACCTGGCCGACGAGGTCGTGGCGACGCTGCTCACCGCGCCGATCGCTCCGCTGCTGAGCGTGCAGATCCGCCACCTCGGCGGCGCCCTGTCCCGCCCGGCCGCGAACGGTGGCGCCTGTGGCCACCTGGCCGAGCCCTACATGCTGGCCATGCTGGGCCTCGCCCCCTCACCCGAGGCGGCCACCGCCGTACGGGCCCGCCAGGGCGAGATCTCAGCGGACCTGGTCCCGTGGAGCAGCGGACGCAAGCCCTACACCTCGCTGAGTCCCGGTGAGCGGGCCGCGGCCGCGTTCCCCGTCGACGTGCTGGCCCGGCTGCGCGACCTCAAGCGCTCCCGCGACCCGCACGGCCTCATCCGCGCCAACTACCCGGTGCTGCGCTGAGCGGGACGTTCGATCCCCGGCCCGGTCAGCGCAGCAGGGCCCGGCGTAGCGCGACCACCCGTTCGGCGGCGGCCCTGCGGCTGATCTCCGCCTCGGGGATTATCCCGTCGAAGCCGTGGAAGGCCCCCGGGTAGAGGTGGAACTCGGTGGAGACACCCGCCCGCACCAGCCGCAGGGCGTAGTCGAAGCACTCGTCCCTGAAGACCTCCAGCTCGCCGACGTCGATGTACGCGGGGGGCAGCCCCGACAGGTCGGTCGCCCTCGCCGGGGCCGCGTACGGGGAGACATCGTCGCCGCCCGATCGCTCGCCGAGCAGTGCCCTCCATCCGAAGATGTTCGCCGACCGGTTCCACACGACCGCCTCGACGAACTCGTGGCTGGAAGGAGTGGTGTTGCGGTCGTCCAGCATCGGGCAGATCAGGAGCTGGAACGCGAGGGCCGGGCCGCCGCGGTCGCGTGCCAGCAGCACGGTGCCCGCGGCGAGCCCGCCTCCCGCGCTGACCCCGCCCACCGCGAGGCGCTCCGGGTCGATGCCCAGCTCGGCGGAGTTCTTGGCGGTCCACAGCAGACCCGCGTAGCAGTCCTCGACCGGAGCCGGGTCCGGGTTCTCCGGCGCGAGTCGATAGTCGACCGAGACGATCACGCATCCCAGCGCCGCGACGTATTCATTGAGGCGCGCGTCCTCCGTCTCCACGTCGCCGAGGATCATCCCGCCGCCGTGGATCCAGTACAGGCAGGGGACGGCGCCCTCCTGCCCGGCGGGCCGGTAGATCCGCAACCGGATGTCGGGATCGCCCTCGGGGCCGGGTACGGTCCGGTCCTCGATCACGACTCGCTCGTCCGGAGCGAGCGGGGGCATCGCCGCACGCGCCGCGTCCAGCTGGAGACGGACGTCGGGCAGGTCCTCCAGTCGCATGGCGCCGAAATCGGCGGCGGGCAGGGGACTCGCCTCGAGGGCGGCGGCCAGTCCGGGATCGATATTGGGGTGAAGTGCCATGCCGCTCACCTAACCAGAAGACGAGGGACGCCGGTTCACGCGATCGGTTCTCTCAGCGATCACACGGGAGCCCGCGCAGCCGCACAACCGCGAGGTGGTCGCGACGAGAGGCCGTCACCCGGCTCCGCGGCCTGCCACCCACGCGGTGGGAGCCCGGTGAGGAGGTGACGTTCGGGCGGCCGGGCATCGGCGGGACGGATCGGGCCACCCGGATTCGCGGCGGAAAGAACGCGAGTACGGGCCCGGCAAGCCCGGCGCGCGACGAACGACGAATTCTCCGCGAGCCGCGGAAAACGGCCGTCGAAAACCTCGGGGGAGGAAAGCGCGGATAAAACCACTGGCATCGAAGGCCGCCTTTGTACTTCAATGGAGAAAAGGCCGGGGCATCCGCTCCGCACCTCGGAAAGGATCGACGATGAAGTACGGCGCGTCATCGGTGCGGCAGGGAAGCCTTGAGATGTTTTCGCTGCTCAATGACGGTGCTCCGGCTCCCGAGGGGGCAGGCGGCTAGTCCTTGCGAGGGAAACCGCCGAGCCGCCCAAGACATCGGTCCAGGCGGCTTCTTCATTTCCTGAACCATGGGAGGCTGCTTCGACCAGCGTGCGCGGAAGCCGGTTTCCCCGCTCTCCATAAATTCACGGCGCAGCACGTTTAACGCTTTCACGCCTTCTCGTGGGAAGGGGAAAGGATTCATCTCGGAAGACACGCCGCAGAGGCCGAATCGGTAAGGCAGCCGGTTTCCACCCGGCAGGACGGGGTTCGAACCCCCGCTGCGGCTCTGCCCTGGCAGGAGAAGGGCATGGGACTGGGACTCGGCGACGGGAGTGGCGACCCCCGCCCGGTTCGCAGGCCCGCGGCGCGTCCGGTACGGCCCACGCCAACCGGACCGGACGCGTGACGGAGCGTAGCTCAGCAGGAAGAGCATCCGGCCAGGGACCGGAAGGCCGCAGGTTCGAGCCCTGCCGTTCCGACGACGCGGTGACTTCCAGCGAAGGCGACCCTGGACGCGACGATCTGAGGCGCGACCACTCACCACGCGCAGTGCTCCGGGACGTCGAGCGAGAACGGTCAGGCGACCCAGGCGACACAGTGACATCGGTGACATCGGCGTGCGTACGGCACCGCCCGGCCGCTCTGGCCCAACGGCAGAGGCGCCGGTTTCAGGAACCGGAGGTTCGGGGTTCGAATCCCCGGGGCGGCACGTACACGGTGACGGGCGGGCACACCCGCCCGTCACCGTCGGCAGGGGACTACTCGTCGTGGTGCCAGGGCAGCGGGACGGGTTCGGCGGGGAGGTCTCCGTCCAGGAGATCGGACAACAGGGCTCCAAGGTTGAGGGGGAAGATCGTCTCATCGGTGGTGAGGAGATCGTGACGGGTCCACCAGCGGTGCGCCGAGATCAGCGAACGCTCCAGTTCCTCCTGTCCCGAGACGTCGACGGCGTGTTCGCCGACCCGCAGGAAGAAGAACGAGTCGATCGCGGCGATCTGGACGTCTCCGAACCAGGTGAGGCCGGAGGAGCGGGCCACGACGGGCCCCAGGCGTTCTTCCGTGATCTCCAGCCCTGTCTCCTCGCGTATCTCGCGGACCGCGGCGGCGGTCAGTGTCTCGCCGTCGTGCACCCCTCCGCCAGGGGTGATCCAGCAGTGCTCGGCGGGCCACTGCGCGGGGGCCGGGCAGCGGAACAGCAGGAGGCGCTCGTCGGCGTCGACCAGCAGGATCCGGGCACTGGGACGTGAGATCGGGGCGGTCACGTCCCCGATCCTAGAAGAGACCGCCCGCCCGCCGAAGCCGTCAGGCTCCGGCGGGCGGCATGATCGCGGCCGGGTCGTTGACGATCTGGTTGATCACCACGTTCGCGGCGCCCCGGGAGGCGGCGCCGAAGCCGTGGTCGGAGGCGATGAAACGACAGCGGGCCGCGGGGCCGGCGACGACCAGGCGCTCCAGCTCCGCCTGGGCGAAGGGGAGCAGCCATGCGGCCAGGGTGGCGAAGTAACCGCCTACGACGATCACGCGCGGGTTGAAGAGGTTGACCAGGATCGAGCCCCCGAGCCCGAGCCAGCGGCCGACCTCCGCGACCGCGACCAGCGTCTGCTGGTCGCCGGCGGCCAGGTCGCGGGCGATCTCGGCCACCCGCTCCTCGGGATCGGGCACCGGGACCGTTTCCAGCCCGTACGCCCGCTCGGGGGTCGCCATGCGCACCAGCGCGGCCAGGCCCACCTTCGTCTCCCAGCAGCCGAACCGCCCGCAGCCGCAGCGCCCGCCGCTCGGGTCGACCGGCAGGTGCCCGACCTCGCCGGAGAAGCCGTCCGCTCCGCGCAGCAGCCTGCCGTTCACGATGATGCCGCCGCCCACGCCTACCTCGCCGGTGAGGTAGACCATGTCGGCCGTACCGGCGGCGACTCCCGAGGTGTATTCGGCCAGAGCGGCGAGGTTCGCGTCGTTGTCGACCGTGATCGGCACGCGCAGCGGGCCGAGGGCGGAGGAGAGCCGGGCGGCGAGCGGCACGTCGTGCCAGTCGAGGTTGGGGGCGAAGGCGACCACCCCGTGGTCGACGTCGACCAGGCCGGGGACCGCCACTCCGATGCCCGCCGGCGCGGCCCCGGCGCGCGCCATCTCCTCGATGGCCTCGCGGGCCGTCAGGCCGAGTTCGCGAAGCGAGCGGCTGGCGCCGCTGCCCGCCGCGTCGAAGCCCAGGCGGCGGTCGACCAGGACGTTGCCGCCGAGGTCGACGCCGTGGACGGCGACGTAGTCGACGTTGATCTCCAGGCCGAGGGCACCGATGTGCGCGCCGTGCAGCGCCACCGCCCGCCGGGGGCGGCCGACCGTGCCGGCGTGGTCGACGCCCACCTCCTGGACGAGCCGCCGGTCGAGGAGCTCGACCATCAGGTTGGAGACGGTGGCCCGGTGCAGGCCCGTGGCCTCCGCGATGTCGGACCGGGAGGTGGACCCGTGCTCGCGCAGGTGGCGCAGGACCAGGGAGAGGTTCGTCCTGCGGAGCAGGGCGGGACCCGTGGCCTGAGGCGTGCCGCCCACCGTGCGGGCCTGGTGCTGCTCCTGGGTCACACGGCCACCTGGCTTTTATTTGTCTCGGATAGAAATTAATTGGATTTGTAACACACAGGTGTCCTGTCGCGCACCGGGGAGGACGGTAACGACTCGGTATCTGTCGTTCGTGTGACGTACACGCGTAAACGCGCGACCGTGTTACGAAAACGTTACGCAGATCGAAACGTTTCGGACCTTGCGCCCCAACCTGGACTGAGCCTTTAATTCGGCCAGTCATGCAAATTAATTGAGGGGAGTGACGTGCACCGTAGCTGGACCGGCAGTCGCAACGGCGGTTCGACGAGCTCGAACAGGTCGGCCGGTATACCCGCCGACCAGGCCACCGTGCGCCGGTCCAACCTGTCCCTGGTGCTGCGTCACGTCAGCGAGTACGGCCCGCGGTCCAGGTCCGTCGTCGCCATGGAGACCGGTCTGAACAAGACCACGGTCACCAGCCTCGTCAGCGAGCTGCAGGCCCGAGGCCTCCTCAAGGAGATCGGGCCGCAGCACGCGGGTGCCGTCGGCCGCCCCGGACTCGCCCTCGCGCTGGACGGGGCGGGGGTCGGAGCCCTCGGCCTTGAGGTGAACGTCGACTACATCGCCGCCTTCGCCACCGACCTGGGCGGCAGGGTGCTGATCGACCGGCGGGTCGGCTTCGACGCGATGGGCTGCGACTCCGAGCGCTCCCTGACGGAGCTGGCCCGGGTGATCGGGGAGGCCATGGCCGAACTCGACCTCCTGGAGGTCAAGGTCGCCGGGATCACCGTGGCCGTTCCCGGTCTCGTCGACACCGCCACCGGCACCGTGGACGTCGCCCCCAACCTGGGCTGGTACAACGTCCCCGTGGTGGACTGGCTGGTACGCGCCGGAGTTCCCCCGGACGTGCCGATCAGCGTGGACAACGACGCCAACCTGGCGGCCCTCGCCGAGTTCACCGGCGGAGTCGCCTCCGGTACGTCCGATCTCGTCTATCTCACCGGCGAGGTCGGCATCGGCGGCGGCGTGATCTCCGGAGGACGCCTGCTGAGCGGCGCCGACGGCTTCGCGGGAGAGGTGGGCCACGTCATGGTCGACCCCTCGGGCGAGCGCTGCGGCTGCGGCCGGATCGGCTGCTGGGAGACGAAGGTCGGCCTGGCCGCGCTGGTCCGGATGGCCACCCCCGACCACGCCTACGGCATGCACGACGGGGTGATGCGCGACCCGGAGGAGCGGCTGGCCGAGATCGAGCTGCGGTGGGCCGCGGGTGATCCCCGGGTCGACCTGGCCATCGGTGAGGTGGGCCGCTGGCTCGGGCGAGGCTCGGCCACCCTGGTCAACCTCTTCAACCCGCGCGTCATCGTCATCGGCGGCTACTTCGCCAAGCTCGCCGACCGGGTCATCCCCGTGGCGCAGGCGGAGTTGAAGCGGCTGGGCGTGGAGGGATCCGCCGCCCGCTGCGAATTCGTCGCCTCCGATCTCGGCTTCGGCGCCGCCTCGCGCGGCGCCGCCGGGATCGTCACGGAGAGGGTGCTCTCCAACCCCACTGCCATCGACGTCCGCCTGGCGACACCGGCACCCGAGAAGGAGCGCGAATGAGACGCCATATCTCGTGAGACCCGGTATCGCCCCCACGAACATCCCGTCCGTCCGGTTGGAGAACCGGATTCGTGACGCCGTCGTTCACGCCGACCTCGGCGGCGCCACGCTGGTGCTGTCCGGCCCGGCCGGACGGGCGGGATCCCAATCGTCCCCTTCTATCGAGTTCCCAGCGAAGTCCCCATCGAGATTCAGTCGTAAAGATCCACGGAGGCCCCCCATGCCCGAGCCGTCAACCGACTCGGCACCCCTTCTCGTAATGCGAGGGATCGTCAAGCAGTTCCCCGGAGTGCGCGCCCTGGACGGCGTCGACCTGGAGGTCCGTGCCGGCGAGGTGCACTGTCTGCTCGGCCAGAACGGTGCCGGGAAGTCCACTCTGATCAAGACCCTGGCCGGTGCCCACCAGCCCGACGAGGGGACGATCACGCTGAACGGCGAGGAGGTGCGGCTGTCGAGCCCGACCGCGGCGATCAGGCTCGGGATCACCACGATCTATCAGGAGCTCGACCTGGTGGACGGGCTGAGTGTGGCCGAGAACGTGTTCTTGGGGCATGAGCCGGCCCGGCTGGGGTTCGTGAGCCGCGGGGAGTCGGCGCGGGCGACGCGGGAGTTGCTGGCGCGGCTGGGGCACGGGGAGATCCGCCCGTCGGTGGAGGTGGGGCGGTTGTCTCCGGCGGCCAAGCAGGTGGTGAGCATGGCGCGGGCGTTGTCGCACGACACCCGGTTGATCATCATGGACGAGCCGTCGGCGGCGCTCGCCCATGACGAGGTGGGCAACCTGTTCCGGATCATCCGGGAGCTGACCTCGCAGGGGGTGGCGGTGGTCTACATCTCGCATCGGCTGGAGGAGATCCGCGAGATCGGGGATCGGGTGACGGTGCTGAAGGACGGTCGCACGGTCGCGGTGGGCCTGCCGGCCAAGGAGACGCCGACCTCGAAGGTGGTGTCGCTGATGACCGGCCGCAACGTCGAGTACGTCTTCCCCGAGCGTCCCGCGTCCGGCGCCCACGACGGCAAGGCGGAGGTGCTGCGGGTCAGCGAGCTGAGTATTCCCGGCCGTGTCTCCGATGTGTCGTTCTCGGTGCGGGCGGGGGAGATCGTGGGGCTGGCCGGTCTGGTCGGCTCGGGCCGTTCGGAGATCATCGAGGCGGTGT